>NZ_JBITMT010000007.1:0-337532 GCF_044466505.1 Streptosporangium sp. NPDC049376
TCCGTCACATCAAAACGCGCCACGTCCGAGTTCTACCAGCCACAGCCAGCCCGCTCTCCGGCCCCACCGAGATCCGAACCCCGAACAGCTCCTAGTGCCGTACGGCCTGCTCGGCGCCGATGCCGGTGAGCGAGCGGACCTCGATCTCGGCGTACTTGCCCGGGTTGTACTCCTTGCTGAGCCGCGCGCCCACGTAACCCGCCAGGAAGCCCAGGGGGATCGAGACGATACCGGGGTTGCTCAGCGGGAACCAGTCGAAGTGGGCGTTGGGGAACAGCGAGGTCTTGCCTCCCGAGACGACCGGGGAGAAGATCACCAGGATCAGGGCCGACAGCAGGCCGCCGTAGATGGCCGAGACCGCCCCCGCGGTGTTGAAGCGCCGCCAGAACAGGCTGTAGAGGATGGCGGGCAGGTTGGCCGAGGCGGCGACCGCGAAGGCCAGCGAGACCAGGAAGGCCACGTTCTGCCCCTGGGCGAGGATGCCGAGCCCGATGGCGACCGCGCCGATGACGAAGGCCGAGATCCTGGCGACCAGGATCTCCTCCCTTTCGGTGACCTTGCCGCGCTTGAACACGTGGGCGTACAGGTCGTGGGCGAAGCTGGAGGAGGAGGCCAGCGTCAGACCGGCGACGACGGCCAGGATGGTCGCGAAGGCGACGGCGGCGATGACCGCGAGCAGGATCGTGCCGCCGACCTCGCCGAAGACGGCCCTGCCGACCGCCTCGGCGAGCTGTGGCGCCGCGGTGTTGCCCGCCTTGTCCTGCCCGGCGATCGCCTCGCCGCCGACCATCGCCGCCGCGCCGAAGCCGAGCACGAGGGTCAGCAGGTAGAAGACGCCGATGATGCCGATGCCCCACAGGACCGACTTGCGGGCCTCCTTGGCGGTGGGGACGGTGTAGAAGCGGATCAGGATGTGCGGCAGGCCGGCGGTGCCGAGCACCAGCGCCAGGCCGAGACTGATCAGGTCGATCTTCCCGGCCAGGCCCTGGGCGGCGGTGCCGTACTTCAGGCCGGGGATGAGGAAGGCGTCGCCCTTGCCGCTGCCCGTGGCGGCGGAGCCGAGCAGCCCGGAGATGTTGAAGCCGTACCGGCCGAGCACCAGCAGGGTGACCAGGGCCGCGCCGGTCATCAGCAGCACGGCCTTGACGATCTGCACCCAGGTGGTGCCCTTCATCCCGCCGACGACCACGTAGATGACCATCAGCAGGCCGACGCCGACGATCGTCAGCGCCTTGCCCGTCGAGGAGGTGATGCCGAGCAGCAGGCCGACCAGCGCGCCCGCGCCGACCATCTGGGCCAGCAGGTAGAAGATCGAGACGGTGATGGTCGACACGCCCGCGGCCGTGCGGACCGGGCGCGGGCTCATCCGGAAGGCCAGCACGTCGGCCATGGTGTACTTGCCGGAGTTGCGCATCAGCTCGGCGACCAGCAGCAGCGCGACCAGCCAGGCGACCAGGAAGCCGATCGAGTACAGGAAGCCGTCGTAGCCGGACAGGGCGATGATGCCCGCGATGCCGAGGAAGCTGGCGGCCGACATGTAGTCGCCGCCGATCGCCAGGCCGTTCTGCAGGCCGCTGAAGGAGCGCCCGCCCGCGTAGAAGTCGGCGGCGTCCTTGGTGTTGCGGCTGGCCCAGAAGGTGATGCCCAGCGTCGCCGCGACGAAGACCAGGAACAGTGCCGTGGAGAGCGTCTGGTGGCTCACGCCGCCTCCCTCTCGCGCTCGGCCTCACGGCGGAGCTCCTCGGCCAGCGGGTCCAGCCTGCGCTCGGCGTAGCGGGAGTAAGCCCAGGCGATCCAGAAGGTCGAGACGAACTGGAGCAGGCCGAGGATCAGTGCCACGTTGACGTTGCCGAAGAGTTTGACGCCCATGAAGTCACGCGCCCACCCGGACAGCACCACGTACAGCAGGTACCAGGCGAAGAAGGCCGCGGTCATCGGGAAGGCCCAGGACCGGAAGCGCCGTCTGAGCTCCTGGAAGCCCTCCTCACCCTCTATCCGTTCGTACACCGATGGTTCCTTACGCCTGGCGGTCATCGGACCTCCCGCATATGTGATGTGGATCACGGATAACGTAGGAGGGGACGGTACCCCGCGTGGAGTACCGCCGAGAGGCTCTTCGCCCAGGTGGCGTCGTGTCGCGGCAAGTTGGTGATGGTGTGCGGTGAAAGGTCCTTTCCGTGCGCCGAGCGGCCGAGTGAGCCCGTCAGCGGCGGCCCGCCAGGCGCCGCAGGGCCCTGCCGGTGGGCAGGACGGGCACCGCGCTGTGCACCATGGAGAACGCCTCAAGGCCGGGGACGATCACGGTGAGCACCGGGCACCTGTCGTGCTCCGGGTTCCACCGGAAGGAGTAGGCCCCGAACCCGGCGTGCCCGAGCGTCCGCAGGATCGCGGCGATCTGCTCGCCGACGCCCTGCCCGCCGTCCTCGGGGCCGGCCTCGGGCAGCTTCGCGTCGAAGACGACACGGTCGAGCAGCGGGGCGGGGTCGAGCCGGGCGCAGCGTTCGAGCAGCGGCCAGCGCCGCAGGCTCTCCAGCCTGCGGCCCAGGGTCAGGTCGACGCCGAGGGAGAGGTTGAACGACGACTGGACCACCTCGGTCAGCGCCCGCTCGACGGCGTACTCCGGGTCGAGGGAGGCGCCGGAGCCGATCACCCCCGGGTACGGCCCGGCCCGGGAGGGGAGCGCGCAGTAGACGGGGATGCCCAGGTCGGAGGTGATGTCGATGATGATGGGGAGCGCTCCCAGATAGGTCGCGGCCTCATCGTGCAGGCGCCGCAGGTCGGGCGGGAGACTCTCCGGGTCGAGCGCGGACAGTCTCGACCTCCCGCCGAGGTACCAGTCGAGGAGCGCGTGTGACAGCGCGTCCCGTTCGACGACCTCCAGCAGGCCGTGCAGGAGGGCGTCCTGCTCGCTGACCCCGGCCGCGGTGCCGTTGTCGTAGGCGTAGCGCAGGTAGGGCTCGTAGCGCAGGTCGTCCCCGGGGATCGGGTGACTGCGGCAGGAGGGCGAGCGGGAGAAGGCCGGGTACCACACCGGGGACCGTCCCGGGCTCAGCGGCTCGGCGCGCAGGCAGGCGAGACCGGCGTCCGGGTAGTCGCGGGCCAGGCGCTGGATCATCTCCTCACCGCGCAGCTCCGGCTGGGAGACCACCGTCCCGACCGGGATGGCCCGCACCCGCCCGCTGTCGTGGGCGAGCGCCGCCTGCCCCTCCTCGTGCTGGAGGTGCTGCCAGGCCTCGAACAGCGCGCTGACCGTGCTCTGGGCGCCGGCTCCCTTGCCGAGGGAGGCGGTGACCGCGCGGCCCTCGGGGTCGCGCACGGTGCAGCGGTGCACGGGGAACTCCGCCGACCCCGCCGAGACCAGCTCGGCCGAGAGCCCACGGTCGGCGAGTACGGACTCGATGACGGCGAGCGCGCCGGTCAGGCCGGTGCCGCGCTCGCGCTGGGCGCGCGCCATCGTCGTCAGAGGGTTCCGGGAGCGAACCGGACGGTGAAGAACTCGTCGAGGAGCACCCTTTCGGACAGGGTCACCGAGAAGTTGTCCTCCAGCTGGAACCCGTCCGGTTTGAGAAGCGACTGGCCGTTGGAGTTGCTGTTGCCCATCGCACGCTCCTGTTGTCACTCGAATAACAGAAATGTCCTTATATTACAGGCCATTTCGACATAAGTCATAGATCATTGTCAAGTAGAGCGGGGGCGCCAGTCACCCCGGTCGAGATCCAGCGTCTCCGGCGTGTGCAGGCGGACCATCGTCCTGGCCACACCGGGCGGGATACGGCTTCTGGTCAGCAACGAGACCACGACCATGACGGTGAACGCGACCGGCACCGACCACGCCGCGGGCTGGGCCAGCAACGCCCCGGCGAACCCGGTGTGCGGCCCCTCCCCGATCGTCAGCAGCACCGCCCCGCAGGCCAGGCCGCCGCCGACGACCAGCCCCGCCATCGCCCCCGGCGGCGTCAGGCGCCGCCACCAGATGCCCAGCACCAGCAACGGGCAGAAGGAGGAGGCCGAGACCGCGAAGGCGAGCCCGACCACGTCGGCGACCGGCAGCGAACGCGCCGACGAGGCGAACACCAGCGGTACGGCGACCGCGACCACCGCCGCGACACGGAAGGAACGGACCCCGCCCCGCAGGATGTCCTGCCCGATGACCCCCGCGACCGAGACGGTCAGCCCCGAGGAGGTGGACAGGAACGCCGCGAAGGCCCCCGCCGTCACCAGCGCGGTCAGCAGGTCGCCCGCGACGCCCCCGACGAGCCGCCCCGGCAGCGTCAGCACCACCATGTCGCTGCCCCGCAGCCCCGGCAGGTAGACCCGGCCCAGCGCGCCGTAGAGGGCCGGCATCAGATAGAACAGGCCCAGCAACGACAGCACCGCCAGCGTCGTACGGCGCGCCGCCCGCCCGTCCGGGTTGGTGTAGAAGCGCACCAGCACGTGCGGCAGCCCCATGGTCCCCAGGAACGTGGCCAGGATCAGCGAGTAGGTCGAGTAGAGGCCGTACTCCCTGCCGCCGGACAGCGGCAGCGCCCAGGTGGCCACGTCCCGCGCGCTCAGGCCGGGCGCGCCGTCCGCCCGCCAGGCCAGCACCAGGAAGACCAGCGGCACGGCCAGCGCGGTGAGCTTGAGCCAGTACTGGAAGGCCTGCACGAACGTGATCGAACGCATACCGCCCGACAGCACGTTCACCCCGACCACGCACGCGACCACCAGCCCGCCCGCCCAGTCGGGCGCCCCGGTGACGGCCCGCAGCACCAGCCCCGCGCTCTGGAACTGCGGCATCAGGTACAGCCAGCCGATCAGCACGACCAGCACCCCGGCCATCCGCCGTACGGCCATCGACTCCAGACGCGCCTCGGCGAAGTCGGGCAGCGTGTAGGCGCCGGAACGGCGCAGCGGCGCCGAGACCAGGACCAGCAGCACCAGGTAACCGCCGGTCCAGCCGACGGGCAGCCACAGCATGTCCGCGCCGTACAGCAGGATCAGCCCCGCGATGCCCAGGAAACTCGCCGCCGACAGATACTCCCCGCCGATCGCGGAGGCGTTCCACAGCGGGGAGACCGTGCGGGAGGCGACGTAGAAGTCGGAGGTCGTGCGGGACAGGCGGATGCCGAACGCCCCGATCAGCACCGTGGTGAGCATCACCAGCACGACCGCGGCCACACCGTAGACGACGTTCACCCCGCCCGGTCCACCAGGTCGGCGAAGTGGCGCTCGTTGCGCTCCGCCTGCCGTACGTACAGCCACGCGCCGATGACGAAGACCGGGTAGATCACGCCCGCCAGCACGACCCACGGCAGGGGGACACCCAGCACCAGGACCGCGCGCAGCTCGGGCACGAGCAGGAACAGCAGCGGCAGGCCGCCGACCACGCAGGCCAGCACGGTGCACACGAACAGGGCGAGCCGGAACTGGGTGCGCACCAGTGAGCGCATGTAGACCTCGCCGAGGCTGGTCTGCTCGTCGATCTCCCTGGTCACCGGGTAACGGGGGTTGCGGGCCGCCGTGGTGCGCGGGCTGGTCACCACCTCGCGGCGCGGGCGGCCCTCGTCCCCGCGCGGGTGCTCCGCCCCCGCCCTGCTCACTCGGGCCTGCCCTTGCGCGCCCTGCGGACCAGCAGGTCGCGAAGCTCCCGGGTGTGCCTGCGGCTGACCGGGATCTCGGTCCCGCAGACGCGCACCACGCACCGCCCCGAGTCGATGTGCAGCTCGTCGATGTGCTTGACGGCCACCAGGTGGCTGCGGTGCACACGCACGAACCCCGCCGAGGACCACCGCTCCTCCAGGGTCGCCAGCGAGATGCGGACCAGGTGGCTGCCGCCCGCGGTGTGCAGGCGCGCGTAGTCGCCCTGCGCCTCGACGTAGCGCACCTCGGTGCTGGCCACGAAGCGGGTCACCCCGCCCAGCTCGACCGGGATCGTGCCCGGCCCCGCCCGGCTCGCCCCGTCCCCGTCCGGCAGCTCGGCCGACACGCACACCCGTCGTACGGCCTCGGCCAGCCGTTCGGGCCTGACGGGCTTGAGCAGGTAGTCCTCCGCCTTGATCTCGAAGGCGTCCACCGCGTGTTCCTCGTAGGCGGTCACGAACACCACCCGGGGTGGGTTGGCGAACTGCGACAGCAGCCTGCCCAGCACCACCCCGTCCAGGCCGCGCATCCGGATGTCGAGGAAGACGGCGTCGATCGGACGCCCGTCGGCGATCGCCCGGTCGAGCACGCGCAGCGCCGCGGCGCCGTCCCTCGCCTGCGCGACCTCTCCGATTCTCGGGTCGTCCCGCAGCAGGTAGGCCAGGTCCTCCAGGGCGGGAAGTTCGTCGTCGACGGCCAGGACTCGAAGACCGGTCACGGGCACTCCTCCGGATCGTCGAGGGGGAATCCCTAGAGGGTGATGAATCAGACATCACCTGTCAACAGTTCCTGACCTGCCGAATCCACAGAAAGGTGTTCAGTGGGCGGAGACACCCGGGTGGTACTTCGGCACACGGACGCTCACCTTGGTTCCCGCGCCCTTGCCGGTCTCGGCCACCAGGCCGTACTCGTCACCGTAGACCTGACGCAACCGCTCGTCCACGTTGGCCAGGCCGACCCCGCCCGTCCCCGAGCGCTCCTCCGCGTCCCCGGCCAGGATGCGGCGCAGCCGTTCGGGGTCCATGCCGACGCCGTCGTCCTCCACGCTGATCCGGCACTCGGCCCCGGCGTCCTCGGCGATGATCGAGATGCGGCCGATGCCCGGCTTGCTCTCCAGGCCGTGCCTGACCGCGTTCTCCACCAGCGGCTGCAGGCACAGGAACGGCACGGCGACCGCGAGCACCTCCGGGGCGATCCGCAGCGTCACCTGGAGCTGGTCGCCGAACCTGGCGCGTTCCAGGGTCAGGTAGCGGTCGATGGACCGCAGCTCCTCGGCCAGCGTGGTGAACTCCCCGTGCCGCCTGAAGGAGTAGCGGGTGAAGTCGGCGAAGTCCAGCAGCAGCTCACGGGAGCGGTTGGGGTCGGAGCGCACGAAGCTGGCGATGGTCGTCAGCGAGTTGTAGATGAAGTGCGGGGAGATCTGCGCGCGCAGCGCGCGGACCTCGGCCTCCATCAGCCGCGTCCGCGAACGGTCGAGCTCGGCCAGCTCCAGCTGGGAGTCGACCCAGCTGGCCACCTCGTGGGTGGCCCTGACCAGGCCGGCCGAGGCGTGCCCGCCGTAGGCCGCCAGGGAGCCGACCACCCGGCCGTCCGTGGTGAGCGGCACCACGACGGCGTATCTGATCGGGCACTCCGGGATGTCGCACGAGACGACCTCGGGGCCGAGCACCTGGGTACGGCCCCCGCCGAGGGTCTTGGCCGCGTAGGCGAACGCCTCGGCGGCGTGGTGCTCCCCCTCGCCGTCGTAGACCAGAAGACGCTGCCCGTCGGTGATGGCCAGCGCCGGGGAGCCCAGCAGCTCGCGCAGATGCCGCGAGGCCTTCTGGGTGCCCGCCTCGGTGAGCCCGGCCCGCAGCGGCGGCGCGGCCAGGGAGGCGGTGTGCAGGGTCTCGAAGGTGGCGCGCTCGGCCGGGCTGCTGCCCAGCTCGCGCCTGCCGCGCAGCACGCGCCACAGCACCAGGGCCGGGACGCCCACCAGGGCGGCTACGAGCAGCGCGGCGACGAGGGGTTCCACGTCCCGGACCCTATCCTCGCACGTGGGTCGGCGCCCCTCCGACGGAGATCAGATCCCCTCCCCATGCCTTTACGTTGTAGATCAAAGACATGCCGACCGGCCCGGACCCCTTCAGGAACACCACTTTCAGGACGTCCGCGCCGAGGGGCTGAAAGGCGTGAGGGCCTCACGGACACGCAGGGCGTACGACGCGGCCTCCCCCGGGCCGTCGTAGGCGGTCCGGGGCCAGAAGAAGCCGCGCAGGCCGTCCTTGCGGTTGCGGGGCACCACGTGGACGTGCAGGTGCGGCACGCTCTGACTGATCCGGTTGTTCATCGCGACGAACGTGCCACCCGCGCCGAGCCCCCGCTCGACGGCGGCGGCGACCGCCTGGACCCGCTGGAAGAACGGGCCGACCGAGGCGGGAGGCAGGTCGGTGAGGGTCTCGGCGTGCGCGGCGGGGGCGACCAGGACGTGCCCCTTGAAGACGGGCCGGATGTCCAGGAAGGCGGTGGCCACCTCATCGGAGAACACCACCTCTCCCGGCCGCTCCCCCGTCGTGATGGCGCAGAACAGGCATCCCTCGGCTGGCATCCCCCCAGGATAGAGGGGGCGCGACTAGCATTCACCCCGGTCGTGTTCCCGTCCGCGAGGAGAAACCCGTGTCCGCAGAGCCCCGTCAGACCCCCTGGAGCGACTCCTACGACGGGTGGCGGGCGGACGCCGCGGACCCGGCCTTCAGCGAGTGGCTGCGCTCCGGCTCCGAGCCGGAGTGGACGGCGGTCGTCACCCACCCGTTCGCCGCCTCCATCACCCGGGGGCTGACCTCTGAGGAGGCCATGCGCCGCTACCTGGTGCAGGACTTCCAGTTCGTCGACTCCTTCACCGCGCTGCTCGGCGCCGCCGTCGCCGCCGCGGACAACTTCGAGTCACGGGTGCCGTTCGGCCGCTTCCTCGGCGAGACCGCGACGACGGAGGAGAAGACCTACTTCCACCGGGCGCTGGCCGCCCTCGGCGCGAGTGAGGCCGAGCTGACCGCTCCCCCGCTCGAACCGGTGACGGCCGACTTCCGCGCGCTGATGGACGAGGCCAGAAGGAGCCTGGACTACCCGGCCATCCTGGCGGTCCTGTGCGTGGCGGAGTGGAGCTACCTCGGCTGGGCGAGCCTGGCCGAGGAGCCGCTGCCCGGCGGTCCCGGCGGCCCGGGGAGCTTCGTGCACCGTGAGTGGATCGAGTTGCACGAGGGACCCGCGTTCCGCGCCTGGGTCGCCTTCCTGCGCGGCGAGCTCGACCGCCTCGGCCCCGCGCTCCCCGCGCGGGAGCAGGCCCGTGTGCTCGACGTCTTCCGCCGGGCCGTACGGCTTGAACTGCGCTTCTTCGACATGGCCGCCGGTTCGTGAGAGCCGGCCGCCGGGGCTCCCGCGGGCCCCGGCGGCGGCCGACGTCAGGAACGCACCTTCGTGACGACGGTCTTGGTGAAACGGAAGACGCAGAACCGGTCACGCGCGGCGGCGCGGCCGTAGTGCCGCTCGAAATCCTTCTGGCCGAGGCCGTCGACGCTGTCGAAGCCCAGTCTGGCCACCGCCGTCCTGCCGCCGTGACGGGCGAGGGTGGTGCTCAGGACGATCCTGCCCTTGTGCGGAACCGGCTTGGAGACGTCGCTGGGAACCTCGCACCACAGGCCGTCACGGTACTTGTGGCAGGGGAAGGTGGCCACCTTCCTGCCCGAGGGGTCCATGAGGGTCGCCGTGCGCGGGGCCTTCGCGCCCCTGGGGAGGGTGCCGCCGACCCAGAAGGAGGCCCAGTAGGGGGCGAAGGACTCCATCCAGGTCATGGAGTAGTCGAGGGTGTAGGTGACGCGCCCGCCCTGGTGGACGCGCGGGGTCCCCTTGGCCTTGAGCTTGATCTTGACGAGGGGTTCCCGTTCGCACTTCTCCACCGCGCTGACGCAGGTCGCCGCCTGCGCGGGGGCGATGGGTGACAGGGCGACCGCGACGAGGGCGAGACCCGTGGTGAGGCCGAGAGCTCGGCGCATGAGTCCTCCTGGGGGGATCGGCCGGAGAGGGGGTCGTACCCTGCGGCGATCCCCGCTCCGGACTCGGGAGGCGCCACATCGGGAGGCCGTGGCCACCTCACGGCGGACAAGACCTCCCGCACCGATCACTACGTACGGACGGCCGGAACGGTTCAGCGGGGAGTCACCGGTCCCCCGGATACCGGGCGGGCGGAAAGGAGGGGGTCCGCCGCCCACCCGGAAACGGCCAGATTACCCCGCCGCCCCCCGAATCCGCCCATCCCAAAACATCACCAGGTCACGGGTGGCGGGCTGTGGAGCGTTCTACCTCCTCCGGCCGCGCCTCATCAGGCGGAACACGACCAGGCCGACGGCCGCCGTGACGGCCGCCACGGCCGCGGCCGCGACGGGACGCCTGGCCGCCCGCGTGGTGACCTCGTCGGCAGCCCGCCGCACGTCGGCCGGGGTGGTCCGCCTGACCCGCTCGGCGACCCCGGTCGCGGTGGCCGCGGTGGCCGCGCCCGCCCGGCGCAACTCGTCGCCGACCTGGGCGGCCGTCTCGTGCACACGCCCTCGCACGTCGGTCTTGCGCACCAGCGCCTCCACGGTCTCCCCCAGTTCGCGGCGGTCCCGCTCGATGTCCCGCCGTACGGACTCCCGGCTCGTTCCCCCGGCCTCGCCCGTCTCCTTCCCGTGGGCCTTCTCCGGAGACCTCTCCGGAGCCCCTGTGGCCTTCCCTGTGGCTCTCTCTGCGGCCTTCCCGGGGGCCTTCCCGGGGGTCCGCCGGACGGCTGTGGGCTGTCCGGTACCCCCGTCCCCCTCGACGAGGCTGGGCGTGCCGTCGCCCCCCTCACCCGTGGGCGCCGAGGAGGGGCCCCCGCCCGGCTGTTTGGGCGGGACGTTCAGCGACATCCTCTCGTCGGGGGCCACCGGGGCGCCGACCCGCTGTCTGTGGGCGCCGACCGTGCCCGCGTCCCAGATCTCGTCCTTCGGAGTTCCGTTGTCGCTCTCGCTCATCGGTGCGCACTCTCCTTCACCATGCCGATGTCCTCCCTGAGGCTCTCGATGGTCAGCTCGGGAGCGGGCGGAACGGCCTCGGACACCTGCCGTTTGCCGAGGAGCCCCAGAACGGCGGCCACGGCCAGGAGCACGACGCCCACGACGGCGGCGGCGACCCAGGCGGGCATCACCAGGGCGAGAAGCAGGATCACCGCGGCCACCAGGCAGCCGCCGCCGTACAGGGCCACCACACCGGCCCCGCCGAACAGCCCCGCCCCGAGCCCGGCGTGTCTGCCCTTCTCCGCGAACTCCAGCTTCGCCAGGCGAAGCTCGTCCCTGACGAGGCGGGAGACCTCCTGTGACATCCGCCGGATCAGCTCGGCGGTCGACAGCGTGTCCTTGGGATTGCCGATCATGGCGTTCCTCCTCCCTACAGGAGAAGGCGCCTACCCTGTGGCGGGCCGGCAAACCCCAGGTCACCGACGATTGATCGGGCCGTTGCCCGTCCTTTCCCCGCGGCCACGCGCCCTTTCCCCGCGCCTCACGGCGCGGGCCGCACCGGCCGCACCGGCCCGTGACCTCGAAAGCCGCCCCCGTGCACGCCTTCGAGGGCCCGTCCACGGCCGGCGCCCCGGGTGGAGAGCTCCGGGGCGCCGGCCGTGGACGCCGGAGCCGCCGGCGGAACCCACGTCAGACGGCCCCTGACAACGAGGCCGTCGTCCCACAGCGGACTCACCGTAAGCCGTGCGAGACCCGGTCCACATCGGCCCGCGGGCGGATACGGCCGTGACCCGCGCGGTAGGCGCGGCGCGGCCGTACAACTTCCGCGGTACGGTCACTCATCCACCGGCTCGATGAGAGGACGGTCCGCGCCTGGCTAGCATGCCGCGCATGCGGGCAACAGTGACGGCACTCGCGCGGCGGGTGGGTGAGGTCGACCCACGGATCGTCGACACCCTGCTGGCCGTCGCGCTCACCGGGATCACCCTGGTGTGGGCCGTCAAGGACCAGACCGGCACCTGGTTGCGTCCCGACACGGTCGCGATCCTGCTGACCTGCGCGGCCAACCTCCCCGTCGCCGTACGGCGGCACGCGCCCATGACCGCGCTCCTGCTGTGCGTCGCCGCGTCCCTGTGGCACCACAGTCTGGGCTACCAGCCGAACGTGAACAACTTCTCCGTCCTGCTGACGCTCTACACCGTGACCGTACGGCGCTCGCTCGCGGCCGGGGTCGCCGGGGTCCTGGCCGCGGCCTCGGTCTGGTGGTGGTCCTCGCTCGCGGCGTCGAAGGACATGGCGGCGCTGAACCTGGCGCAGAGCGTGCTGATCGTCCTGACGGCCTGGACGCTCGGCCTGGGCACCCGAAGGCTCGCCGACCGCAACAGGCGCCTGGCCGACCTCTCCGAGCGGCTCGGATACGAGCAGGAGGCGCGGGCGAGGCGCGCGGTCACCGAGGAGCGGGTGCGCATCGCCAGGGAGCTGCACGACATCGTCGCCCACCACATGTCGGTGATCTCGGTGCAGGCGGGGCTGGCCCGTTACGTGTTCGCCAGCGACCCGGGGACGGCCAGGACCGCGCTGGCCACGGTCGCCGACACCAGCCACGAGGCCCTTGAGGAGATGCGGCGGCTGCTGGCGGTGCTCAGGGTCGACCGGCGGCCGGGCATCGACGGCGTCTACGACCCGACCCCCGGCCTGCCCCAGCTCGGTCAGCTCGTCGAGCGCGTCCGCGCCGCCGGGGTCGAGGTCGCCCTCGACGTGTCGGGCAAGGCGAGGCGGCTCAACCCCGGGGTCGAGCTGTGCGCCTACCGGGTGGTCCAGGAGAGCCTGACCAACGTCATCAAGCACGCGCTGCCCGCCCACGCCTCGGTACGGCTGCGCTACGACTGTGAGGAGCTGATCATCACGGTCACCGACGACGGCGCCGTCCCGCAGGGGGACGAGGGGGGCGGCCTCGGGTTGATCGGGATGCGCGAACGGGTCAGGCTCTACGGGGGCGAGATGCGCGCGGGACCGCTGCCGGGAGGCGGGTTCGAGGTCACGGTGACGTTGCCGCTCTCAGCCCCTCAGGAGCGAGGAGACCAATGATCAAGGTACTGGTCGTCGACGACCAGATCCTGGTGCGGGCCGGGTTCGCGGCGCTGATCCGGGCCACCCCCGACCTGGAGGTCGCCGGGGAGGCCTCCGGCGGGCAGGAGGCCGTCGCCATGGCGGGCTCGACCCGCCCGGACGTGATCCTGATGGACGTGCGGATGCCCGACCTGAACGGCATCGCGGCGACCGAGCGCATCCTGGCCACGACGGGCCCGGCCCAGCCGAAGGTGCTGATCCTGACGACCTTCGACCTCGACGAGTACGTCTACGACGCGCTGCGGGCCGGGGCGTCCGGCTTCCTGCTCAAGGACACCCCTCCCGAGCGGCTGATCGCGGCCGTCCGCACCATCGCCGCCGGGGACATGCTGTTCGCGCCGACCGTGACGCGCCGCCTGGTCGAGGCCTACACCAGGGAGAAGGACACCGCGCTCGTCTCGTGGACGGGGCTCGACACACTCACCGCCAGGGAGACGGAGGTGCTGCGCCTGGTCGGCAGGGCGCTGTCGAACGGGGAGATCGCCGACGAGCTGCAGGTGAGCGAGGCGACGGTCAAGACCCACCTGAACCGGACGATGACCAAGCTCGGGCTGTCGAGCCGCGCCCAGGTGGTCGCCCTGGCCTACGAGACCGGCCTGGTCAGCCCGCGGCACGGCCGCTGAGCGCCCCGCCGTACGGCCCGGGTCAGGGGGTGTCCCCGGGGGTCAGGGTGTGCAGGTGGAACTCCTCCGTCCCCTCCTCCTCGACCCACGAGGGCTCCGACAGGAGCCTGGTCAGGACGAACCCGCCCTTGACCGCGACCCGGCACGAGGCGGCGTTGCCCGTGGCGTGCCGCAGGTCGAGGCGGGAGAGGCCGAGGAAGCCGAACGCCCAGCGCCCGACGACGCCCAGCGCCCGGGTGGCCACGCCGAGGCCCCTGGCGGAGGGCAGCACCCAGTAGCCGACCTCCCCGTGGCCGCGGGCCGCGCCGGTGCCGATCCTGACCCTGATGTGGCCGAGCACCTCGCCGGTCGTCGCGCCGGTGACGGCGAAGGAGGCCTCCGAGCCGTCGGACCAGCCGAGCGCGCGCTGGGCGAGCCAGGCCCGCTCGTCGGCTCCCTCGGGCAGGCCGGTCGCCCAGCGGCGGATCCGTGGATCCCGCAGGGCCAGCGCCGCCGCCACGGCGTCGGCCTCCGACAGGTTCCACGGACGCAGGTGCAACGCTCCGGCGGTGATCTCCATGGGTTCCACGTCCGCCGAGCCTACTTTCGCGGAGTGGCGAAAAGTAGTGACAGGCGAGATCATGAGACCCTTGCCCTACTTCAAGTACAGAGAAGAAGGGCGGCACGCTAGAGATGGCACAGATCGTCGGTGGCGGGCGCCCGGTCAACGACGCGGAGCGGCGGGTCATCGCGCATCTGCGGGACAGCGCGCCGGACGACTGGCTGCTGCTGCACAACATCGAGGTGCCCCGTGGCGACGACGCCTTCGAGGTGGACCTGATCGTCGTGACCGGCCACTCGCTCTGTGTCATCGACGTCAAGGGCACCCGGGGCAGGATCGAGGTGGCCGGGACGCGGTGGTTCCCCGCGCGGCGGGACGCCTTCGGCTCCCCCGTGGCCAAGCTGCGCGGCAACGGGCGGGCGCTGAAGGGCCTTCTCACCCAGAGCCACCGGGAGCTCGAACGGGTCTACGTCGACAGCGTCGTCGTGCTGACGGGCGCCGACGCCGAGCTCGTCGACCCGGCGGGCCGTGACGCGCGGCACGTCACCGACCTGGCGGGGCTGGTCGCCATGCTGAGCGACGTCTCCCGGGTCAGGCGGGGATACACCCCGGACGCCAGGCCGTACCGCACGGCGGTGATCGAGGCGCTGAACGGCAGCGTGCGGCGGTCGACCTCGCCGCCGCGCTTCGGCAACTGGGAGGTCGAGGAGCAGCTCGGCGGGGACAACCGGACCACCGAGTACCGGGCGATCAACGCGACGCTGCCGGGCAGCGAGACGGTCCTGCTGCGGGTCTACCGCGCCGACCCGCTGGCCGAGGAGGAGCCCAGGGCGGCCGAGCGGCGGCTGATCGCCAACGCCTACCAGTCGCTCACCCGCATCCCCCCGCACCCGTGCGTCGTGCGCTCGCGTGACTTCTTCGCCATCGACGACGAGAGCCGGTTCGTGCTGGTCCTGGACGACGTGCACGGCCAGGCGCTGCACCTGTACATGTCCCAGGCGGGCAGGCGGCCGTCGGTCGAGGCCGAGCTCGACGTGGTCGAGGACATGTTGCTCGGGCTGGCCCACGTCCACGCCAACAACGTCATCCACCGGGCGCTCAGTCCCGCCCGCGTCCTGGTCACCGAGGACGGCAGGGCCATGCTGACCGGGTTCGACTACGCCAAGCCCGGTCCGCGTCCGCACACGGTGGCCAACGAGCTGCCCAACGTGCTCGACACCCACTACGTCGCCCCCGAGTGCCAGGCCAGGCCGGAGCGGATGACCGCCGCCGCCGACGTGTACGCGGCGGGGGTGATCGCCTTCCAGCTGCTGACCGGCGGGCTGCCCGCGCCGGGGTCGGACGCCGTGGGCCAGGCGCGTCCCGGCGTGCCCGCCGAGGTGATGGAGCTGCTGCGCCGGATGCGCGACCCCTCCTCCGCCGGGCGCCCCTCGGCCGCCGAGGCCCTCGACGACCTGCGCAGGGCGCGGGAGGGGCTTGCCCCCGCGCGGGAGCCGATGCTGCTCGGCAGGCTGCGCAACCGCTTCCTGCGGTCCTCCCGCCGCTAGGTCCCGCCTCCGTACGGCCCCGCGCGTCAGGAGTCGACGAAGTCGTCCGTGACCATGACGCGCAGGCCGTTGGGAACGGTCCTGATCGTGATCGGGGTCATCAGGCGCACCTCGCCGTCGACGTCGGCCGCCAGCGGCGGGTCGGTCTCCAGGTACATCTCCTGACCGACGACGAAGGGACCGCCCGCGAGGCTGCGCCAGCGGCCGGTCGTCGCCCGTACCAGGGTCTCCACCAGCAGCCTCAGCCGTTTGCCCGAACCGAGCTGGTAGGCCACGAGCCTGCCGTTGTCGATGCTGATGTCCCTGGCCACCTGCCAGCCGCCGTGGAAACGGCCGTTGGCGATGTTGAGCTGGTGGGTGAGCAG
Source organism: Streptosporangium sp. NPDC049376 (assembly GCF_044466505.1). Classification (NCBI taxonomy): domain Bacteria; kingdom Bacillati; phylum Actinomycetota; class Actinomycetes; order Streptosporangiales; family Streptosporangiaceae; genus Streptosporangium; species Streptosporangium sp. NPDC049376. The sequence continues at coordinate 15,835 of NZ_JBITMT010000007.1, forward strand.
CTCGTGGCGGCGGCCGTCGGCCGTGATGAAGGCGCGGAAGGGCCGGTGGCGGGGCAGGATCGTCAGCGCGGTGAGCGGGTAGGCGGCCCGCCCGAGCAGGCGTTTGAGCCAGGGCCTCACGGTGCCCGCGACCTCGACGGAGACGCCGAAGCTGGCCAGGTTGGCGAACTCCCTGTCACCGGCGACGCCTAGGTCGACGTCGGCGACCTTGCCGGTGCGGAAGACCCTGATCGCGCCCGGCAGGTCGAGGGGCAGCCCGAGGCTGCGGGCGAAGTTGTTGGTCGTGCCGAGCGGCAGCACGCCCAGGGCCACGTCCCGGTGCGCGACGTGCTTGACGGCGGCGCTGAGCGTGCCGTCCCCGCCGCCGACGATGAGCAGGTCGGGCCGTTCGGCCAGGGCCGTGTCCAGGGTGGCGCGCAGACGGCGGGGGTCGACCACGGCGAAGGTGCGGATCGGCTCGAAGCCCTCGGCGCGCAGCGTGGCGACCACCCGGGGGTAGAGACGGCGGCCCCTGCGCGAGTGGGTGTTGACCACCACGCAGACCCTGCGCCCGGTCCTGATGGCCTCGGTGTGCTCTGCCTTGCCTCGTAACTCGCCCACGCCGCCCCTTCCGGTCCACTGCCTTCCCGTCAGATCGTAGGGCCCGCCGGATCGTGGGGCTGCGCCCGCGGCCGGGTACGGCGGACGCCCGGCCGGAAAGGTCCGGCCGGGCGTCCTGGTGTCTCACCGTTCGCCGGGGTCGTCCCCGCCCGGGTGGGCCCGGACGGGGACGCGCCGGGTCACTTCTTGGGCGGGGTCACCTGGAGGAGGACACCGAGGTTGCCGGGGAGCGGGGCGAGCAGCTTGAACTTCACGCCCAGGGCCTTGCCCTCGTCACCGGGGTTACCGCTGCCCAGGACGTTGCCGTTGCCCAGGTCGACGCCGTACACGTCGGTCGCGGGGGTGCCGTCGGGGTTGACCACCCGGGTGCTGTACTGCTGGTCGCCCTTGGAGGGGACGACCACCGAGGCGTCGAAGTCACGGTAGTACAGGCTGCCGTCACGCAGTTCGAACCCGGGGTACCAGGTCTTGGCGTCGGTGAACTCGCGCACACCGGGCAGCGCGGCGGTGTTGGTGCAGTACTCGCTGAAGGGCTCGTTCGGCCCCTCGATGCACTCCTTGAAGGGGTAGGTCTTGCCGAAGGTGAAGGCCGCGTTGGAGGTCTGCACGCGTCCCTGCATGTTCTTCAGGATGGTCGTGTCCTTGGTCGCGGCCACGCCGGTCCGCCGCAGCGGCTCGAAGTGGGAGTCGACCAGGAGCAGGCTGCCCTTGGAGCCGATGCTCGGCGACAGTTCGAGGTTGTTGCTCAGGACGTTGTTGGTGAAGGTCGAGTCGCGGTACCAGACGAGCAGGCCGGGAGCGTTGTACTTGACCTTCTCCACCTTCCACGAGCCGTCGCGCGAGTAGTCGGTGGTGTAGGTGTACTGCAGGCCCTTGTCGAAGCCGTCGAAGTTACGCCACTCGGCGAGGTAGAACCGGGAGACCTCACGGAAGCCGTCGTTGATGCCCCAGCCCTGGCCGTGGGTGTTGGTGTAGGTGCCACCGCTGGCCGTCCAGCCCTGGTTGCCACCCTCGACGTCGTCGCTCCAGACGGTCTGGGCGCCGTTGGTCAGCGAGAAGTCGTCGGCGTGCCAGCTGCGCGGGGTGAAGGCGGCGTCGGTGTTGTAGACGAGCCTGAGCTTGACCGTCTTGCCCGCGTAGGGGGCCAGGTCGACGTAGTCGTGCCGCCAGCCGTTGGTGTTGCCGGTGAGGGCGTACTTCCTGTTGTTGAACTTGGAGAGGTTCTTGTTCGGGTCCGGGTAGTCGTCACCGGTGGAGACCAGGGCGCCGCCCTCGGTGTAGACCTTCTGCTGGCTCCAGGTGGCGCCGTTGTCCGTGGAGACCTCGATGAAGCCGAAGTCCCAGTCCTCCTCGATCTCGTAGTTGTTCCAGAGCCAGAACTTCACGTCCGTGCCGGCGGGCACCTGGACGTCGCGGGTGAGCTTGACGTCGGCCCACTCCTGGTCGAGGTTGGACCACCACATCTTGGTGCCGCTGTGCGGCTCGACCATCTTCAGCGGCGCGCTGTCCAGGTTCACCCGGACGCCGTCCTCGGTGAACTTGGGCGTGCGCGAGGACTGACCGACGGTCACGACGCGGCTGCGGTCACCGGGGTTGAAGACCTTGGGGTTGGCCCAGCCGAGGATCCACTTGTCCCACAGACCCATGTGGGTCGGCATCGACTGGAAGATCGGGCCGCTGTGGGAGCCGGCCGACATGAGGTCCCAGAAGTCGACGGCCGAGGAGGCGCTGCCCGTGGTGTCGTAGAGGTCGGGCAGACCGAGGTCGTGACCGTACTCGTGGGCGAAGACGCCGACGCCGGAGTCCTCGGGCTGAACGATGTAGTTGGAGATCTTCACGTCCTTGCCGGGGACCTTGTAGCCACCCGCGACGGCGCTGGAGTGCGCCCAGATCGCGTAGGTGCCCTCGGCGCCGCCGTCGGAGGACTTGTCCTTGCCCGCGTGGACCAGAACGAGGTGGTCGACCACGCCGTCGGGCTCGGCGAAGTTGCCGTCACCGTCGGAGTCGGCGACGTCCTCGACGTCGTAGTCCGCCCACGGGAAGTTCGGGTTGGCGGCGGCCAGGGTGTCGACCGCGTCGATCGCGAGCTGGCCGGGGCCGAGCGGGTTGCTCGGGTGGCCGCTCATGTCCTGCGCTTCCTTGCCACAGGCGCGGGCGCCGTAGTAGGCCTCGGAGTGCGGGACCTTGACCCACGGGGTGGCCTCTCCGGTGACCGTGTAGGCGCCCTTGGACAGCTCCTCGTACATGTTCCGCATCGTGGAGCCGGCGATGTTGATGCCCTTGCGACCGTCCCGGGGGTCGGTCAGGTCGGTACGGACCCTCTTGGTGATGCCTTCCTTGCTGTAAAGCATCTTGTTGAAGTGGTCCGGGCTGAAATCAGGCACCCAGAAACTGTTGTTGTCCTTGTGTGCCAAGGACGCGGGGTCGGGAATCTTGTTATGCAGCGGGCCGTTGAGCAGGGTGCCCGGCGGCTCGGTGACGCAGTTCGCCGGGTCGTCGTCGTTGACGTTCGGCGGGCGCTTGAAGCCCGAGAAGTCGTCGTTGGCCTTGTCGTTGAACTCCACCAGGACGGTGAGGAGTTTGGCCTGCTTGGCGACCTTGGCCTTCTTGAACAGGAAGTCGGCGGGGTTGATGCCGGTCCTGATCGCCTCCGCCTCGCGCGCGGCCAGAACGCGTGCCGCGGCGGGGTTACCCTCGGAATACTTGTGGGCGATCTGCCTTGACGGGCTGATCCGGCGCTCCTTGGAGTTCGGCGCGGCCGGGTCCTGCACCTCGGGCTCGTCCCTGGGTGTGGCGTAGTTGATGTAGTAGTCGGCTGCGGTCGGCTGGTACCTCGCAACCGTGGTGTCCACCGTGGTGTCCGCCTGAGCCGACACTCCTCCCGCCGCCAGTCCCGCAGCGGCCAGGCCCACGACGGGCACTATCGCGAGCAGGCGCCTTCGAGCACCCCTGCCTTTGCTGGACAACGCTTACCCTCCCTGCCCGGGTTCGCCGGGCGCGAACGTCCCAGATGCGCCTTATGTACGCACCGAGCGGGACGTTAGACGAGAAGGTAAAGCAGGAGTAAAGCCGCTGAATGATGTTGTAAAACTGTAATGAATCATCACTTCACAGGAAATGGTGATGATTTCCACTATTTTTCTGTTGACAGCGCTTTCACAGCAGGTCAGCGCGGTGAAAGCCGGAAGGCGGGCCTCGGGGAACCGCTCCCACGGCTCCCCGGGCCCGCCGACGACCCCGAGTAGGGAATCCGGTGGCTCGCTCTCCGGCGACCCCGGTTCAGACCTCCTCGCCGGGGGCGGTCGGATCGAGCTGGCGCGGCTGCGCCTCGACCCTGGGGTACTTGAGGTCGAACGCGGGACGCTCGGACCTGATGCGCGGCAGCGAGGTGAAGTTGTGCCGCGGCGGCGGGCAGGAGGTCGTCCACTCCAGCGAGTTGCCGAACCCCCAGGGGTCGTCCACGGTCACCTTCGGCGCGTTCCTGGCGGTCCACCAGACGTTGTAGAGGAACGGCAGCGTGGAGACACCCAGGATGAAAGCGCCGACCGAGGAGACCAGGTTCAGGAAGGTGAAGCCGTCGGCCGGGCTGTAGTCGGCGTAGCGGCGCGGGAAGCCCGCCGCGCCGAGCCAGTGCTGCACCAGGAAGGTCGCGTGGAAGCCGATGAACAACAGCCAGAAGTGGATCTTCCCCAGCGTGTCGTTGAGCATCTTGCCCGTCATCTTGGGCCACCAGAAGTAGAAGCCCGCGAACATCGCGAAGACCACGGTGCCGAAGACGACATAGTGGAAGTGGGCCACCACGAAGTAGGAGTCGGTGACCTGGAAGTCCAGCGGCGGGGAGGCCAGGATGATGCCGGTCAGGCCGCCCAGGAGGAACGTCACCAGGAAGCCGACCGAGAACAGCATGGGTGACTCGAAGGTCAGGTGCCCCCGCCACATCGTGCCCACCCAGTTGAAGAACTTCACCCCGGTCGGGACCGCGATGAGGAACGTCATGAAGGAGAAGAACGGCAGCAGCACCCGGCCGGTGGCGAACATGTGGTGCGCCCAGACCGTGACGGACAGCCCCGCGATGGCGATGGTCGCGCCGACCAGGCCGATGTAGCCGAACAGCGGTTTGCGGCTGAAGACCGGGATCACCTCGGTGACGATGCCGAAGAACGGCAGCGCGATGATGTACACCTCGGGATGGCCGAAGAACCAGAACAGGTGCTGCCAGATCAGCGGCCCGCCGGTCGCGGCGTCGTAGACGTGCGCGCCGAGCTTGCGGTCGGCCTCCAGCGCCAGCAGCGCGGCGGCCAGCACCGGGAAGGCGATCAGCACCAGCAGTCCGGTGAGCAGCACGTTCCAGGTGAACAGCGGCATGCGGAACATCGTCATGCCGGGAGCGCGCATGCAGATGATCGTGGTGATGAAGTTGACGGAGCCGAGAATCGTCCCCAGGCCCGACAACACCAGGCCGACGATCCACAGGTCACCGCCCACCTGCCCGGAGAAGGTCGCGACCGACAGGGGGGTGTAGCCCGTCCAGCCGAAGTCGGCCGCTCCGCCGTTGGTGGCGAACCCGCCGAGCGCGATGATCCCGCCGAACAGGAACAGCCAGTAGCTGACCATGTTGAGCCTGGGAAAGGCCACGTCCGGCGCGCCGATCTGCAACGGCATGATCACGTTCGCGAACCCGGCGAACAGCGGGGTGGCGAAGAACAGCAGCATCAGCGTGCCGTGCATGGTGAACAGCGCGTTGTACTGGACGGTGTTGACGAGCTGCAACCCGGGATGCGCCAGTTCGGCCCGGATGACCAGGGCCATCACGCCGCCGATCAGGAAGAACACGAACGCGGTGATGATGTAGAGGTCTCCGATGACCTTGTGGTCCGTCGACGTCAGCCACGAGACGACCACCCTCCCCGCGCGGACGGGCTCGGCCGCGGCCCGCTGTTGCACAGTCGTCACAGCGAGGCTCCCTTCGGTTGGGCGACAGCCGTACGAATCGAGACTTCTCCTCACCTGGCCGTCACGTCACCACATTTGGCAGAACCCTCACCGAGCCTCGCCCGCATCATCACGTGACATCCCGTGTGATCCCCCCTCGGACCGGGCCCCGTACAGTCCCCCTGTGAGCGTTATCTCCGAACTCGTCGCCGCCCTCTCGCCGGAGAAGGTCCTGACGGACCCTGACGTCACCGACTCCTACGCGCGGGACAGGACCTTCCTCGAACCGGGCAGGCCGCTGGCCGTCGTGCCGGCCGAGACCAGGCAGGACGTGGTGGCCACGCTCAGGTGGGCCACGGAGCACCGGGTGCCCGTCGTGCCCAGGGGTGCGGGCAGCGGCCTGGCGGGCGGGGCGACGTCGGTCGAGGGCTGCGTCGTCCTGACGCTGCACAGGATGACGGCGATCAGGGAGCTCTCGCCCGCCGACGAGGTCGCCGTGGTCGAGCCCGGCGTGATCACCGCGGACCTGGACAGGGCCGCCAGGGCGCACGGGCTGATGTACGCGCCCGACCCCTCCTCCCACGAGATCTCCACGATCGGCGGCAACCTGGCCACGAACGCGGGCGGCCTGCGGTGCGTGAAGTACGGCGTGACCCGCGACTCGGCGCTCGGCCTGGAGGTCGTCCTGGCGGACGGGCGGGTCCTGGAGACGGGCAGGCGCACGGTCAAGGGGGTGACGGGCTACGACCTGACCGGCCTGTTCATCGGCTCCGAGGGGACGCTCGGGGTGATCACCTCGGCCACCCTGCGGCTGCGCCGGGCTCCGGCCGTCTGTCCGGCGACGATCGCGGCCGAGTTCACCTCGCTCAGGGACGCCGCCGCCGCGGTCGCGGCGATCATCGCGGCGGGGTGCCAGCCCTCCCTGCTTGAGATGCTCGACCGCACGACGCTCAAGGCCATCGACGACTGGCGCAACATCGGGCTTGAGGCCGGCACCCAGGCGATGCTGATCGCGCAGTCGGACGCCGCGGACGGCCCCATGGTGGCCGAGCGGATGGCCAGGCTGTGCGCGGAGAACGGCTCGCCCTTCGTCGCGGTCTCCTCCTCCGAGCAGGAGGCCGAGGAACTGGTCGGGGTCAGGAGGCTCGCCTACCAGGCCAAGGAACGGCTCGGCAAGTGCCTGGTCGAGGACGTGTGCGTGCCCCGCTCCGCGCTGCCGTACATGATCGAGAGGATCGAGGCCATCGCGGCCAGGCACGGGGTGCTGATCGCCACGGTCGCGCACGCGGGCGACGGCAACCTGCACCCGGTCTTCGTCTTCGACCGCGGCCTGGCGGAACCGCCGCCCCAGGTGTGGGCGGCGGCCGACGAGGTCTTCAGGGAGGCGCTCGGGATGGGCGGCACACTGACCGGCGAGCACGGGGTCGGGCTGCTGAAACGGCGCTGGCTCGCCCTGGAGGCGGGACCCGTGACCGAGGAGGTCCACCACGGGATCAAGCGGGTCTTCGACCCGCTCGGCATCCTCAACCCCGGCAAGGCCATCTGACGGGCGTCTCCGGCGCACCATCCGGACCACGGCTCACGCTGGTAGCGTTCTGCACCACATAACCCAATTCGTAGGTTTTGTCGGGGGGCATCGTGGTACAGCCGCTCACGTCGGGGGATCCTCCGCGGCTCGGGCCGTTCGAGCTGACCGGCAGGCTCGGCGAAGGAGGCCAGGGCGTCGTCTACCTGGGCAGGGGGCCCGCGGGCGAGCAGGTGGCCGTCAAGCTTCTCCACCACGGGCTCGCCACCGATCCCGAGGCCAGGACGCGCTTCCTGCGCGAGGTCTCCGTCGCCCGGCGGGTGGCGAGGTTCTGCACCGCCCCGGTGCTCCACGCCGACCTCGCGGGCAGCCAGCCGTACATCGTGAGCGAGTACGTGCCCGGCCCCTCCCTGCGTCAGCTCGTCGACCGGGAGGGCCCGAGGAGGGGCGCGGCGCTCGAACGCCTGGCGGTCAGCACCGCCACCGCCCTTTCGGCCATCCACCGGGCGGGCATCCTGCACCGGGACTTCAAGCCCGCCAACGTGCTGATGGGGCCCGAGGGGCCCGTGGTGATCGACTTCGGCATCGCCAGGGCACTTGACTCGCCGGGGACCACCGCGACGGGGACGACGATGGGGACGCCCTCCTACCTCGCTCCCGAGCAGCTCGGCGGAGGTGAGGTGACGGCGGCGGCCGACGTGTTCGCCTGGGGCGTCACGATGGTCTTCGCCGCGACCGGGCGGCCCGCGTTCGGCGCCGACTCCATCGCCGTGGTGATGAACCGCATCCTGACCGTCGAACCCGACCTGGGCGGTCTTGAGGGGCATCTGCGCGAGCTGGTCGCCGCCTCCCTGTCGAAGGACCCGGCGTCACGCCCGACCGCCGAGGAGCTGGTCAGCCATCTGATGGGGGCCACGGTCCCCTCTCCCGTCAGGAACGCCGCGCCCGCCGCCCCGGCACCGGCACCGGCGCCCGCCCCCGTGGCTCCACGGGGGCGGCGACGCCCCTCCGGGATGCTGCTCGCCGGAACCGCCGCGATCGTCGTCTTCGGCGCGACGGCGGGCGCCGTCGTGGTGCTGCAGGGCGACTGGGGGGCCGCCAGCACGCGGGCCGCGGTCTCCCCGCCCGTCACGGTGCGGTCGCCGTCGCCGGACCCCGTGCTCTCCCCCGCCGACCCGCCCTCCGCCTGGACGTCCGCGACGCCCCGCCCGAGGCAGCGCAGGAGCACCGAGCCCGTCGGCCGTCTCACCGCGGAGCCCGGCACGGCCCGGCCCCGGCAGCCGTCCGGCCCGCCTCGGGCGACCCGTGAGCCCAGCGCGAAGCCGACCCAGGACCCCACGCCCAAGCCCACGCAGAAGCCCACGGTCAAGCCCACCGTCGAACCGACCGTCGCCCCCACCGTGAAGCCCACCACGAAGCCCACCGTGAAGCCCACTGCGAAGCCCACGGTGCAGCCGACGCCCAAGCCGACGGTGAAACCCACGGTCAAGCCGACGCCGAAACCCACTCCGAAGCCGACGCCCAAGCCGACCCCGAACATCTACACCGCGACCGGTGTCTGCGGCTCCGGCTACAAGGTGATCGACTCAAGGGGGATCGGCGCCGCGACCGTCTACCTGCTCTACAACTCCGCGGCGGGCAAGAACTGCGTCGTCACCATGTCGAGGTACATGGTCCCCGGGAAGATCAAGATGAACGCGATCCTCCAGGTGAAGGGGGGCGCCTCCGGCTCGAACCCGGGCAGTTTCACCGCCTACGCGGGCCCGGTGCGGATCGCCGCCGTCAAGAAGTGCGTCATCTGGGGCGGCACGTACGGCACGGCGACCTGGAAGAGCGGCTGGAGCCACTGCGGCTGACAGGAGTCCCGCCCGCCTCGCCCCGGGCCGCGCCGGGTACCGTTCTGCGCGTCGGCGCCGAACCCGGGGCCGGGAGCGACCAAGGAGCGTGGATGAACACCGACACGGACCGGCCAGTGGAGCGCCTGGTGCGCAAGGAGGTGTCCGGCGGGATCGCCACGATCACCCTGGACTCCCCGCGCAACCGGAACGCGCTGTCCGTGCGGCTTCTCGGCGACCTGGAGGACCTGCTCACCCAGGCGCTCGCCGACGAGGAGGTGCGTGTCGTCGTGCTCACCGGGACGGGGCCGGTCTTCTGCGCGGGCGCGGACCTGAAGGAGCAGCGGACCGAGCCCGGCGGCGCGCCCGGGGCCCCGGTGACCGCCTCGTTCCCGGAGATCATGCGCCTGATCTGGGAGAGCCCGAAACCGGTCGTCTGCCGGTTGAACGGCACCGCCCGCGCCGGGGGTCTCGGCCTGGTCGCGGCCTGCGACTTCGCGATCGCCCCCGACACGGCGTCGTTCGCGTTCACCGAGGTACGGCTCGGCGTGGTCCCGGCGATGATCTCGGTGACCGTGCTGCGCAGGCTCGGCCCCAGGGCCGCGGCCGAGTACTTCCTGACGGGTGAGACCTTCGACGCGGCCAGGGCGCAGGAGATAGGCCTGCTGACCAGGGCGGTACCCGGGGAACTGCTCGACGAGACGGTCGCCCACTACGCCGGGATGCTGCTGCGCGGCGGCCCTGAGGCGCTGGCGCTCACCAAGCGGCTGGTGCGCGAGGTGCCCGCGCTGTCCTTCGAGGAGGGGACGCGGCGCATGGCCGAGCTGTCGGCGCAGCGGTTCACCTCCGCCGAGGGGCAGGAGGGGATCACGGCCTTCATGCAGAAGCGCGCCCCCTCCTGGGTGCCCGAGCGATCCTGAGCCGTACGGCGGCCGCGCGCCAAAAGTCCTATTAATCCCATATTTCACGAAATATGGGTATTTCGAGATTTGAAACCCTCATGCAACCTTCCGAAGTCTAGGATTGCGCGCAATTGTCCGAAGATGCTGGATTGGGGAAGGAATCAGTCATGCGTTCGCGCTTTCCGACCCCCTCCGGCCCGCGCCGCACCCCGGGAGACGGAACCAGGAGGCCGCTCGCCGGACGTTCCCACACATATTGATCACGATTGGGGAGACGGCTATGGCACGATCCGCGCGCTCGGTCTACCCTCGTGCGAACCATGCGGGAGATTCGACGGGCGCGCGGAACGGGCGAGCCGGTGGGCGCGCGGGCGCCCCGCCCCCCGCGATCCGCGGAGGAGATCGGGTGAGCGAGTTCCAGCAGGTCCGCACCGAGCTGGGCGCCCGGCTCAGGCAGCTGCGCGAGGCCGCGCAGCTGTCCGGCAAGGAGCTGGCAGAACGGCTGAGGTGGCAGCCGTCCAAGGTCTCCCGCATCGAGAACGCGCGGCAGACCGCCACCGAGGACGACGTCACCCTCTGGGGCCAGGCCGTCGAGGCCACCCCCGAGGTCGTCGAGGAGCTGATCGAGCAGGCCTGCGTCCTGCTGGAACGTCAGGACTCCTGGCGGCAGCGGCACCGTACCGGCCTGGCCACGCTCCAGGAGGACATCCGCGACCTGGAGTCGCGGACCCAGACGTTCCGGGTGGTCGAGCCCGGCGTGATCATCGGCCTGCTGCAGACGACCGAGTACGCCCGCAGCGTCTTCACCAGGATCAAACGCCTGTACAACGCGCCCGACGAGGTCGACGCCGCCATCAGGGTGCGGATGCGGCGCCAGGAGATCCTCTACGACCCGAGCAGGACGTTCCGGTTCCTCATGTCCGAGGCCGCGCTGCGTTACCGCCTGGCGCCGCCGGAGGTGATGTGCGGCCAGCTCGACCGGCTGCTCGCGGTCACCGCGCTGCCGAACGTGGAGTTCGGCGTCCTGCCCTTCGAGGCCCCGCTGCCCGCGGCCCCGATCAACGGCTTCTGGATCTACGACAGGGGGCAGGTGGCGGTGCCGACCAGGACCCGTGACCTGATCCTGCGCGACCCGGAGGACATCGCGTTCTACGAGCACAGCTTCGAGGAGTTCCATCAGGTCGCGGCCTTCAGGGAGGACGCCAGAGCGGTGATCGTCAAGGTATTGGAGGATTTCACACGACAATCTCGGGTTTAGTATCCGCAATTGCTTGATTAACCTCCCAAGATCGTGCAATTCTCTGTCGAGACGGAGGTGATGCACGATGCTGGACACGCTGTCTTGCCTTGAGAAGTTCGCCGCCGCGGCGCGGCAGCACGCCGATCTGGCCGTGCAGCGGGTCTCCTTCGACGACCCCGCCTACGTCTCGGTGCGCAACCGTTTCAGCAGCACCCTGACCGAGACCGTGACCTGCTCCCAGGACGGCGGGTTCATCACCTCGTGGGGCTACCGGCTCGGCAGCGCCGACAACATCGAGGACGCCGCCGCCCGGCTCGCCTTCCTGCTCGCCGCGCTGCCCGCCTGACCCCTCACCCGGTCTCCGGCCCCCGCCGGCGCCCCGTCAGCAGGGTCCCGGCGCCCTGGCGCCCCTGTTCCTGATCCAGCGTTCGAGGTTGCCCTCGCGCCCGCCGAGGATTCCCACGAGGTCCGTCCGGCCCTGTGGTCGCGCGTACAGGCACCATCTGTCGCCGGTGATGTCGCCGATCGTCCACGGCCGGTGACCCGCGGGCCCGGGGGTCACGGCGGACGGTACGGCGGGCGCCCGGAGACACAGGGTCCACGGCTCGCAGGAACGCCCGTCCGCCCGGGTGTCGGCCGCGGTCGCGGTCGCGGTGGCCCCCGCGGCCAGGATCACCAGCGCCGACAGCGTTCCCCTGATCCGCAGCCTCCGCAGGGCGTCCACTCCCGCCTCCCCTTCGAGATCGTCCCGGCGGGGCCGTCCCGACCGGCGGCACAAGCATGGCCCACTCCCCGCCTTCCCGGCGTCACGCCACGGAACTGTCCGTAACCGGCCAAATGGCGAACTCCCATTTGTGGTCGACCTCAAACCAACCCCAAGTCGTCTCCAAATCGGTCACGCCAGAGTCGGGGCATCGACCGAAGGGATAGATCATGACAATCGGGAACGACCTGCGGCGCGCGGTCAGGGGACAGGTGCTCGCCTCGGGTGAGGAGGGCTTCGACCGGGCCAGGGCCGCCTGGAACCTGGCCGTTGACCAGCCCGTCCTGGCCGTGGTCGAGGCGCGGGACGCCGCCGACGTGGCCGCCCTGGTCCGCTACGCCCGGCTGGCCGGGCTCTCGGTCTCCGCCCAGCCGAGCGGCCACGGCGCGACCGGCGACGTCGAGGGAGTGATCCTGCTGCGCACCGGCGCGCTCGGCGGTGTCGAGGTGCGGCCCGAGGAGCGGCTGGCCCGGGTCGGGGCGGGCGTACGGTGGGCCGAGGCGCTCTCCGCCGTGAGCCCGTACGGCCTGACCGGTCTCGCGGGCAGTTCCACGGCGCCCAGCGTGGTCGGCTACACCCTGGGCGGCGGGCTGAGCTGGTTCAGCCGCCGTCACGGGCACGCCGCCGACTCCGTCCGTGCCCTCGACGTCGTGGACGCCGAAGGGGAGGCGTTCCGGGTGGACGCGGACTCCGACCCCGAGCTGTTCTGGGCCCTGCGCGGCGGCGGCGGTGACTTCGCGCTGGTGACGGCCGTCGAGTTCGACCTGCACCCCGCTCCCCACCTGTACGGCGGGCGCCTGATGTGGCCCGCCGAGCGGGCGGGCGAGGTGCTCGCCGCCTTCCGGGAGGTCACCGCCTCGGCCCCCGAGGAGCTCTCGGTCTGGTTCACGCTGCTGAACTTCCCCCCGTTCGACTTCCTGCCCGATCACCTGCGCGGCAGGTCGATGGTGACGATCGACACCACCTTCCTGGGGGAGGCGGCCGAGGGGCGCGACCTGCTGCGCCGTTTCGAGGCGATCGGCGGGACGGTCTCCGACACGCGGGGGCCGCTGCCCGTCGCCGCCTTGGGGGACGTCTGCGCCGAGCCGTCCGACCCGGCGCCCGCCCTCGGGCACGCGGAGCTGCTGACCGGCCTGGACGACGCGGTGGCCGGGGCGCTGCTGTCGGAGCCCATCGCCCCGCTGGTCAGCCTTCAGGTCCGGCACCTGGGCGGCGCGCTCGCCCGTCCGGTGCCCGGCGGCGGCGCCTGCGGCCATCTGACGGAGCCCTACTCGCTCTACATGTTCGGCGTCACCCCGGGCCCCGAGGCCACGGCCGCCGTGGAGACCCGGCTCAAGGAGATCGCCGGGAAGTTCGTGCCGCACACCAGCGGGCGCAAGCCGTACACCTTCCTGGGGGTCGGGGAGCGTGCGGCGGCGGCCTTCCCCGGCGACGTCCTGGCCCGGCTGCGTGACGTCAAGCGGGCCCGTGACCCCCGTGGCGTGCTGCGCGCCAACTACCCGGTCCTCGGCTGATCCCCCGCTGAGGCGGCGGTGAGGGAGGTGAGGGGTCAGTCCTCGGGGGCGGGAGACTGCTCCTCGAAGACGGCGGGGCTCAGACCGACCTCGCGGGCCGCGGCGACCCTGGCGTGGTGCAGCAGCCTGCTGCGGGACATGCCGCCCGCGTGCAGGGTGTAACGGACCACCAGGCCGTCGAGCATCCCGTCGATCCGCTCGGCCGCCCCCTGGGGGTCGTCGCAGGTGAACTCGCCCGTCTCGGCCCCCTGTGAGATCACCCCGGCGAGGATCTCGATCCAGGCGCCCTCAAGCTCCAGCAGGATGGTCCTGACGTGCGCCTCGCGCACCCCGACGGCCCAGGCGTCGAGCCAGAGGATCCAGCTCTGGTCGGAGCGGGAGGCCGGGATGTAGAAACGCAGGACCCGGTCGAGCCGCTCGACGGCGCCGCCCCGCTCCGCCGCGATCTCCCTCAGCCGCTGGATCTCCGACTCGCTGGTGCTGCGGAGCATCTCGGTGATGAGGTCGTCCTTGGTGGCGAAGTGATAGTGGATCAGCCCGCCGCTCACGTTGGTGGCCTTGGCGATGTCCGCGACACGGGTGCTGGCGAGCCCGCGCTCCAGCACCACCCGCCGGGCGGCCTCAAGAAGCTCGGCCCGGCGCTGGTCGGCCTGGTCCGCGCGGCTGCCGCGCGCCCCTCCTCCGCTCTGCACTGCGCAAGACTACAGCAGCGGGCACCGGGGCCCCGTACTACTTGACTGGCCGCCCAGTCAAGGGGCCCCGGCCCCGGTCGTCAGTCTCCGCAGCGGTAGAGCGACCGGCCGTCCCGGGTGCCTCCGCCGTACTCGGCGCCGTACTCAGCGGGGGCCACGACGGCGCAGTTGGCGCTCACCCACGCGGTGACCTCGGAGCCTCCCGAGTCGGGACCGCCCCGGCCGCCGCCGGGGATGACGTAGCGCAGTTCCCCCGAGGCGACCAGCGCCGTGAGCCGCTCGACCGTCATGGCGGGGTCGCCTCCGACGAAGCCGCCCATGGCGATGACCGGCAGGCCGGTGGACAGGATGGCCGAGGAGGCGCCCTGCGCGCTGCTCACCGCGACCAGCCAGGCCGCGCCGCCCATGTTCTTCCTCAGGTAGGCGATCGTCTTCTCGCTCATGCCGCCTCCCGGCCCGCCGGGGAAACCACCGGGAAGGCCCTCGGGAGAACCCTCGGGAGGATCCTTGGGCAACCCCTCGGGGAGGCCCTCCGGACGGTCTCCCCGGCCGCCGCCGGGGAACCCTCCCGGAAAACCACCTCGCATCCCGCCGAACCCGCCGGTCTGCGGCCCCGCGGTGGGGTTGGTGCCGTTGACCGCGGAGCCGAGCGGGGTCAGCGCGTACGCTGCGGGACCCGCCAGCCCGGTGAACAGCGCCGCGACCACGCCGGACGCCGCCAGGAGCCGGGCGCGGCCCCGCGGGGATCCGGGCCTCAGCCCGGACGACGTCCCGGACAGCGCTCCGGACAGCGCTCCGGACAGCGCCGTGGCCGCCACCGCGACCGCCGTCACCCCGGCGACCGCCCAGGCCAGCCAGGGCACGAAGTCCGGTGTACGGCGCAGCACCGTGAACGCCCACGCCCCGGTGACGGTCAGGGCGGCGGGCAGCACCCAGGCCCAGGAGCGCCGGGTCCGGCCCGCGTGCCACGACAGCACCCCGCCCAGCCCGGTCAGCGCCGCGACCGCCGGAGCCATGGCGGTGGAGTAGTACGGGTGGAAGGTGCCGCTGGAGAAGCTGAACACCGCGTAGTGGACCGCGAGCCAGCCGCCCCACAGCAGCAGCGCCACCCGGGCGGGGCGCAGGCGGGCACGGACGGTGAACACCAGCCCGGCGGCCAGGGCGACGGCGGCGAAGGGCAGCAGCCAGGAGATCTGCCCGGCCATGACGTCGTTGAACAGCCGTCCCGCCCCGGACGCGCCGCCGAAGCCCGCTCCCCCGAAGCCACCGCCCCCGGGGCCGCCCTCCCCCGGACCGCCCCCGGCGAAGTCCTGCCCGAGGATCCGGCCGAGGCCGTTGTAGCCGACGACCAGGTCCCGGACGGAGTTGTCCGTGCTGCCGCCGATGTAGGGACGATCTTCGGCGGGCCACAGGTCCACGACCACCATCCACCAGGCGCTGGAGACCACCAGCGCGGCGCCCGCGGCGAGCAGGCGGCCGAGGCGGCGCGGCACCGTTCCGTGGGCCGTGGCGAGGTAGACGAGGGTGAAGGCGGGCAGCACCAGGTAGGCCTGGAGCATCTTGGTGTTGAAAGCCAGGCCGACGAGCACGGCCGACAGGACGAGGGTGCGGGTACGGCCGGTGCGGATCGCCTCCTGGCAGCACCAGGCCGCCAGCACCAGCAGCAGCACCAGGACGGTGTCGGGGTTGTTGTCCCGGTTGATCGCCACGGTGATCGGGGTCAGCGTCATCACCAGCGCCGCGATCAGCGCGGCCGCGTGACCCGCCGTACCGGGCAGGGCGCGCCGTACGGCCGAGTGCGTCACGCCGACGGCGGCCACGCCCGCGACGGCCTGGGGCAGCAGCAGGCTCCAGGTCCCGAACCCGAGGACCCGCGCGGAGATCCCCATCACCCACAGCGCCAGGGGCGGCTTGTCCACGGTGATGAACGACCCGGCGTCCAGTGCCCCGAAGAAGAAGGCCTTCCAGCTGCGGGTGCCGGACAGCACGGCCGCCGAGTAGTAGGAGTTGGCGTAGCCGTTGCGGCCGAGCGCCCACAGGTGCAGTACGGCGGCCAGCGCCAGGACCGCCCACAGGGCGGGACGTGCCCACCGGGGGTCGCCGGGGGCGCCGAGGAGGATCCGGCGCGGCCTTCCGACCTTGGCCGGGGGCTGCGTGACAGGGTCGTCGATGACGGGTGAGTCGTTCCCCGTGGTGGTCATCGGCCCGGCCTCCTCGTGCGGCGCGGGTTGAAGACCCAGGTGCGCAGCAGCAGGAAACGGATCAGGGTGGCCAGGGCGTTGGCCACGACGACGGCGGTGATCTCCGCCGCGGCCGGGGCGCCCGGTGCCAGGCGGTTCAGCAGGGCCAGGCCGCCGGTGCTCAGCAGCAGACCGGCCAGGAAGGCGAGGCCTCCCTCGAACTGGTGGCGCAGCGCGCCGGCGCGGCCGGTGACGCCGAAGGTGAAGCGGCGGTTGGCCGCGGTGTTGGCCACGGCGGTGACGAGCAGGGCGACGGCGTTGGCCGCGACCGCGGGCATCACCAGCCGCAGCAGGACGAACAGCCCGAGGTGGGCCAGGGTGCTGACCGCGCCGATCACCGCGAAGCTGGGCAGCTGCCCGGCCATGCCGGTGGGCAGCCGGGCCCGCTGGACCCTCGGCGGCACCGGGATCCCGGCCGCGCCGGACAGGGTCTTGCGGGTGACCCTGGCCATCCCCCTGAGGTCGTCCAGGACGGTCCTGAGGATGTCCACCCGGCTGTCGGGGTCGTCGGTCCAGTCGACGGGCACCTCGTGGATGCGCAGGCCGTGCCGTTCGGCCAGCAGGAGCAGCTCGGTGTCGAAGAACCACTCCTCGTCCTCGACGGCGGGCAGCAACGCCTGGACGACCTCGGTGCGGGCGGCCTTGAAGCCGCACTGGGCGTCGGAGAAGCGGGCTCCCATGGCCGAGCGCAGCAGCAGGTTGTAGGTCCGCGAGATGATCTCCCGCTTGGGGCCCCTGACGACGTTGGCGCCCCGGGACAGCCGGGTTCCGATGGCCAGGTCGCTGTGCCCGGACAGCAGCGGGGCGACCAGTGGCGGGAAGGCGTCCAGGCCGGTCGAGAGGTCGACGTCCATGTACGCGACCACGTCGGCGTCACTGGCCGACCACACCCTGCGCAGCGCCCGCCCGCGTCCCTTGGCGTCCAGGTGCACGGCGTGCACGTGGGGCAGCTCCCTGCCCAGGCCGACGGCGATCTCCCAGGTGGCGTCGGTGCTGGCGTTGTCCGCGATCGTGACGCGGAAGCCGTAGGGGAGGTTTCCCGACAGGTAGTCGTGCAGGCGGCGCACGCTCTCGGCGAGCACCCGCTGTTCGTTGTGCACGGGGACGACGATCTCGACCAGCCGGGTGCGCACGGGCGCGGACATCTGCTTCACGCTGCCTCCCATGGGTGACGACTCGGATCTCTCATGTCCCCCAGGCTCATCGGGGGACCTTGGGCGATCCTGAGCCGATCGTTAACGACCGGTGAGAAAACCGGCGGACCCACGGACGAGGCGGGACACCCCGAGACAACCGGGAAGCCGTCCCCGCGAACCAGGCCCCTTTCTCGGGACTTTTCAGGAAATTTCGGGACAAGTGGTGGGTTGAGAGCCCGGGTCAGGCCAATCCCGGGGAGCCGGGAAGCCGTACCCTGGCCAGGACACCGCCGTCCTCCGCGTTCTCCAGGACGACCTCTCCCCCGGCGTCCCGTACGGCCTGCGCCACGATGGCCAGTCCCAGCCCGGAGCCCGGCATGCTCCTGGCCGACGAGGAGCGCCAGAACCGGTCGAAGACGTAGGGCAGGTCCTCCCCCGCTATGCCGGGGCCGTGGTCCCTGACGGACAGCTCCCCCGCCGCGAGCCGTACCAGGACCGGGCCCTCGGAGAACTTCACCGCGTTGTCGAGCAGGTTGACCACGGCGCGTTCCAGGGCGGCCCGCTCCCCCCGCACGTACCACGGTTCGAGCTCGACCCGGATCGGGCTCTCCTGGGCCCGCAGCCTGGCCCTGCGCACGGCGGTCTCGACCACCTCGTGGAAGGCGACCTCGACGTGCGGTTCGTGCTCGCTCTCCGAGCGCGACAGCTGCAACAGGTCTCCGACCAGCGTGGACATCTCCTCGAACTGGGCCTTGAGACCGGCCAGCAGCCTGCGTTTCGGGGCGGCCCCGAGCGGGCGGCCGGTGTTCTCGCTGCGCAGCAGCAGGTCGATGTTGGTGCGCAGGCTGGTGAGCGGCGTGCGCAGCTCGTGCCCGGCGTCGGCGACCAGCCTGCGCTGGCGCTCGCGGGAGGCGGCCAGGGCGGTGGTCATCGCGTTGAAGGAGGCGCCCAGGCGGGCGATCTCGTCGGTTCCCTCGACCGGGAGGCGGGTCTGCAGGTCCTCGGTCCTGGCGACGTGTTCGACGGCCGCCGCGAGGCGGCCGACCGGGCGCAGCGCCGTACGGGAGACGAACAGACCGGCCGAGGCCGCGCCGACCACGCCGAGCGCGGCGACCCCGGCCAGTATCCAGGCGAGCGTGGTGAGGGTCGACTGGAACTCCGCCAGCGGCCGGGACTCCATCACCGCCAGCCCCGAGCCGACGCTCCTGACGAGCACCAGGACCGGGGCGCCCTCGTCCGTCACGCCGTCGCGGAAGTGCTGCGTCCCCTCCGGCGCCTTCGCCACGGCCTGGTCGCCCGGCACGAGCCGAACCCCGGTGTAGCCGATGACGCACCTGACGCCGCCGGTGTCGATCGCCTGCAGGAGCTGGAAGCGGGGGAAGGGCGGCTGGTGCTCGGGAGGGGGGCTCGCGCAGCTGCGTTCGATCCACTCGTTGCCCTGGGGGCCCTTGGGCGCGTTCAGGGAGCGTTCCATCTGGTCGAGCAGCTCGGACCTGACGATGAACCAGCAGACGGCCGCGCACACCGCGATCGCGACCGCGACCGCCGTCGCGACCAGCAGGGTGAGCCTGGAGCGCAGGGAGCGGCGTTTCCCTCTCACGGCTCAGGAGGCCCGCAGCACGTAGCCGACGCCGCGGACGGTGTGGATCACGCGGGGCAGCCCGGAGCTCTCGGTCTTGCGGCGCAGGTACATGACGTAGACGTCGAGGGAGTTGGAGGAGGGTTCGAAGTCGAAGCCCCAGACCTGGCTGAGGATCTGGTCACGGGTGAGCACCTGGCGGGGGTGGAGCATGAACAGTTCGAGCAGGAGGTACTCGGTCCTGGTCAGTTCGAGCGCTTCGCCCGCCCTGGACACCTCCCGGCTGGCGGTGTCCATCCGCAGGTCGCCGTAACCGAGCACGGCGTCGCCGTCGTCGTGCGCGGCGGAGGCGGCCAGCGCCCCGCGTCGCAGCAGCGCCCTGACCCTGGCCAGCAGCTCGTCCAGTTCGAACGGCTTGACCAGGTAGTCGTCGGCCCCGGCGTCCAGCCCGGAGACCCGGTCCCCGACGGCGTCGCGGGCGGTGAGCATGAGCACCGGCACGTGGTTGCCCGCCGCCCTGAGCCTGCGGCAGGCGGTCAGCCCGTCCAGTCTCGGCATCATCACGTCGAGCAGGACCAGCTCGTACGGCTCCCGCCGCAGGACGTCGAGTGCGGCCTGACCGTCCTGGGCCAGGCCGACCCGGTAGCCCTCGAACTCCAGGCTGCTCTGCAGCGCCTCCCTCAGCGCGGGCTCGTCGTCAACGACCAGCACCCGCGCCGTCTCACCGTCGCCCATGCCCCCAACGGTAGACCGCTCTCATGAGAGACGGATGAGGACCTCAGCCGTCCTCACGCAGGCTGAGCGCCCTGGCCGGGCAGAGCCGTACCGCGTGACGGATGCCGTCGGCGACGGCGGTACCGGTCTCGGTCTCGGTGTCGCCCACCACCCTGACCAGACCGTCGTCACCGGAGTCGAAGACCTCCGGCGCGGCGAGCACGCACTGCCCCGCGCCGACGCAGCGCTCCCTGTCGACGACGATCCTCGCGTTCACCACGCCACCGGCAGCTCACGGACGCCGAAGATCGCACCGGCGTACTTGAACGGCAGGTCGTCGTCGGCGCCCACCACGCGCAGGCCGGGAATCCGTTCGAAGAGGGTGCGGTAGGCGATCTCCAGCTCGGCGCGGACGAGGTTCTGCCCGAGGCACTGGTGCACGCCGTACCCGAACGCCATGTGGTTGCGCGCGCCGCGCCGGAGGTCCAGGTCGTCGGGCCGGTCGAAGACGCGGGCGTCCCGGTTGGCCGAGGCGCCCAGGACGAACAGGCCCTCACCCGCCCTGACGACCTGGCCGCCGATCTCCACGTCCTCGGTCGCGACCCGGTCGAAGCCCACCCAGTCCACGATCGAGAGATAGCGCAGCAGTTCCTCCACCGCCGTCGGCCAGCCCGCCGGGTCGTCGCGCAGCGCGGCGAGGTGACCGGGGTTGCGCAGCAGCGTCAGAACGCCGAGCGAGATCATGTTGGCCGTGGTCTCGTGCCCCGCCACGAGCAGCTGGATCGTCATGCCGACCAGGGCGTCGTGGGAGATCTCCTCGCTCTGCCCGGCGGCCGTCACGAGCCGACCGACGAGGTTGTCGCCCGGCTCCCGCTCGGCCTTGGTGACCAGGACGTCGAGATACTCCCAGACCTCCGCGGCCGCCGTGACGGCCTCCTGCGTCGAGCTGCTGCCGACGGCGATCATCGTGTTCATCCGGTCGCGGAAGAAGTCGCCGCCCGCCTCGGGCAGCCCGAGCATCCTGCAGATCGTCAGCGACGGCACGGCCAGCGCGAACGCCTCGACGAGGTCGGCGGAGGAGCCCTGCTTGAGCATGTCGTCGATGAGCCGGTCGACGTCCTCCTGAATGCCGGGACGCATCTCCTTGACCTGCCGGACGGTGAACTCGGGGATCAGCAGCCGCCGGTAGAGAGTGTGCCCGGGCGGATCCATATCACCGAAATGTCCCTGCTGATACTTTTCCCGAAAGCGCAGTTCCTCCTCGGAAGGGGATTCGATCACCAGGGCGGCCATCGGATGTCCCGGATTGGTTGGATTAGTGCTGATTCGGGGGTCGATGAGAACCTGCTGCGCCTCGCTGTGCCGGGTCACAAGCCAGACCTGGCCGCCGGGAAGTTCCGCCCTGACCAGCGGACCCTCCTCCCGGAGGCGCGCGTACTCGGGCGGCGGCTCGTACGGGCAGGTACGGGGAACGGGGAAACTCTGGGTCATAAGGCTTACTCCTCACGGACCGAGCCACTCCACTTACCACATGAAAGTAGGGACGGGGGCAATAGCCGTCAAGGTATGACATAAACCAGAAAGTGCATAATGGCAATAAATGTCCGGCAAATCTATATAAGAGGACTAATTCAGCAGGTAGATGGTTTTGTTCGCCGAGTGGGGCGGCTGATTCGCCCGCGGCGCTCCGGTGTCCATACCAGGGCCGGACACCCTTCCCGGAGCCGCACGGCGAAGGGAACACCTCACTCCCGTGCGGTCGCCAGGCTGATCCTCAGCAGCGTCGCCGCCGGTCCCGTCGGCGTACGGCCCCGCCGCCAGATCGCGCGCAACCGGCGTTCGAGGTCGATGCCCTTCGTCACGACCTCGATCAGGCGTCCGGTGACCAGCTCGCCCTCGACGGCGTAGCCGCTGAGCACCGCCGGGGCGGCCCCCTCGCCTGCCGCCCCCTTGACCGCGGCGTTGGAGCCGAGTTCGAGCCGGGGCGCGGCCACCTCGTGCCCGACCAGCGCGCGGTCCAGGGTCTCCCTGGTCCCCGAGCCCCGCTCGCGGACGACCAGCGGCGTCGCCGCGAGCTCGGCCGCCAGCAGCGCCGTACGGCGGCGCGCCCACGGATGGCCGGGCGCGACCACGACGACGAGCCGGTCGGCCGCGACCACCCTGGAGGCCAGTCCCTGCGGGACCGAGGGACCCTCGACGAAGCCCAGCTCGATGCCCGCGCCGACCAGCCTGGCGACCTCCGCCGAGTTCTGCACGTCCAGCCCGACCTGCACCTGGGGCTCGCGGGTCTGCAGCTCCCCGAGCCAGCGCGGCAGGAGGTACTCGGCCACGGTCATGCTCGCCGCGATGTGCAGATGGGCCTCCCTGCCGTGCCGTACGGCCCGCGCGCCGCGCATGAGCTCCTCCGCGGCGGCCAGCACCTGCGACGCCCAGGCCGCGATCATCACGCCCTGCGGGGTGAGGGTCGAGCCGCGCGGGGTGCGTTCGAGCAGGGGCAGCCCGAGGCGGCGCTCAAGCAGCATGATCCGCTTGCTCGCCGACGGCTGGGCGATGCCCACCGCCCTCGCCGCCTGACCGAGACTTCCCAGGCGTTCGACGTCGACGAGCAGCCGCAGGGACTCCAGGTCGGGCAGGTCACTCATAGCCCTAGGCTATGACCTTCCAGGTAGAGCGCGGCTACCGGCCACCCCTGTCCGGTTTGAGACTCGGAACATGTCCCTCTTCCCGCTCTCCGCCTCCCCTCGCCACCGGCCCCCTGCCGGACTCCTCGCGGGCCCGCCCCAGGTCGTGGCGGTCCTGCGTCTCCTGCCCGGCCTGGCCCTGACGGCGTGCGCCGTGGCCGTCGCCCAGTGGGCGGGCCGCGCGCTGCCCGGGGTGAGCCCGGCCGTGGTCGCGGTGGTGCTCGGGGTCACGCTGGGCAGCCTCACCACGCCGCCCGCCGTGTTCGGCGCGGGCCTGCGCTTCGCCTCCCGCAGGCTGCTCCGCCTGGCGATCGTGGTGCTCGGACTGCAGGTCGCGCTGCCCGAGGTGCTGGCGCTCGGCTGGCGGCCCCTGGCACTGGTCGCCGTCTCGACGGTCTGCACGTTCGCCCTCACCCGGTGGATCGGCCCGCGAATGGGGGTGAGCCCGCGCAGGTCGCTGCTCATCGCCACCGGCGTCTCGGTCTGCGGCGCCGCGGCGGTCGCCGCCATGCATGAGGTGGCCGACGGAGACGACGACGACGTGGCAGGCGCGGTCGGCGTCGTCGTCCTGTACGGCAGCGCCGCCCTCGTCGTCCTGCCCGTGGTCGCGCGGCTCGCCGGGCTCTCGCCGTACGGGCTCGGCCTGTGGGCGGGCGCCTCGGTGCACGAGGTCGCCCAGGTCGCGGCCATAGGCGCGACCGCCGGGGGCGGGGTGCTCGCCTGCGCTGTCATGGTCAAGCTGGCCAGGGTCGCGCTGCTCGCCCCGCTCGTCGCCTTCACCTCCCTCACCCTGCGCCGCCCGGCCTGTGACCGCAGCCGTGACCGGAGTGGGGTACGGCGCCCGCCGCTGGTGCCGCTGTTCGTGCTGGGTTTCCTGGCGGCGGTCGCGGTCAGGAGCCTGGGAGTCGTACCCGGCGGGGTCGTCGAGATCGTCCCCCAGGTGACCGCGCTGTCGCTGGCGGCGGCGCTCTTCGCGCTGGGGACCGGGGTGGATCTCAGGACGCTGGCGCGCGGTGGCCGTTCCCTGGCCCTCGGCGGGCTGGCGACCGCTGTCATCGGCGCTATCTCACTGATCGGCGTCCTCGCCATCGGCTGATGTCCCGGTAGACGCCATCCGATATCCCCCGTAACGTGCTCTTTCTGGAACAAGCAGCTTCTTTACCCGGTTCCACTGAGCAGCCATCCAGGCAGGACGAGGAGACAGAACCCGCTCATGCGTACCACCGAGCAGCCCATCGACAGCGTGCTCCGCCTATCCGACGAGGTGGCCGAGGCACTGGCGCAGGGCGCCCCGGTCGTGGCGCTGGAGTCCACGATCATCTCGCACGGCCTGCCCCAGCCCCGCAACCTGGAGGTCGCGCGGGAACTTGAGGGGCTCGTCCGCGAGGCCGGGGCCGTACCCGCGACGATCGCGGTGCTCGACGGCGTGGCGCGGATCGGCCTGGACAAGGACGGTCTCGAACGGATCGCCACCGAGCCCGGCCTGCGCAAGCTCGGCTTCCGCGACCTGGCGGTCGCCGCCGCGCTCGGCTCAAGCGGCGCCACGACGGTCTCGGCGACCTCCTTCCTGGCCGCCAGGGCGGGCATCCGCGTCTTCGCCACCGGCGGGCTCGGCGGAGTGCACCGTGAGTGGACCGAGACCCAGGACGAGTCCGCCGACCTCGACACGCTGAGCCGTACGCGGATCACCGTCGTCTGCGCGGGCGTGAAGTCGATCCTGGACGTGCCGGCGACCCTGCAGCGCCTGGAGACCCGGGGCGTCGGCGTCGCGGGCTTCCGCACCGGTGAGTTCCCCGGTTTCTACCTGCACACCTCCGGCCGGCCCGTCGACTGGCGCATCGAGACGCCCGAGCAGGCCGCGGAGATCATGCGGGCCCAGGACGCGCTCGACGGGCCCGAGTCCGCGCTGATCGTGGCCAACCCGGTCCCGGTGGACGAGCAGCTCGACCCGGCCCTGCACGACCGGGTCCTGGCCGAGGCGCTCGCGCAGGCGCGGCAGCGCGGGGTGAGCGGCCAGGCCATCACCCCGTTCCTGCTGGAGTACCTGGTCAAGGGGACGGACGGCGCCTCGCTTGAGGCGAACCTGGCCGCGGTGCGCGGCAACGTCCGCCTCGCGGGACGGATCGCGGTGGCCTGGAGCCGGGGAAACTGAGGCGATCGTGGCCGGATCGGGTCTGCTCGTCATAGGTGACGTCGTCACCGACGTCGTCGCGCTGCACGAGGGTCCGGCGCTCTCCGGACTGGCCGTCGGCACGGACACCGCCGCCGACATCGTGCTGCGCCCGGGGGGCTCGGGGGCCAACACCGCCTCCTGGGCCGCCCATCTGGGCGCGGACGCGCGGATCCTGACCAGGGTCGGGTACGACACCGGGGAGTGGCACGCCGCGGAACTGCGCCGCGGCGGGGTCAGGACGCACCTGCGCGTCGATCCCGAGCGCCCGACCGCCGTGGTCATCGCCATGGTCGATCCGACGGGTGAGCGGTCCATGCTCACCAACCGGGGCGCCGGCGGGCACATCTGCGCCGACGACTGGGAGGAGGACCTGCTCGACGGGGTCGGTCACCTGCACCTGTCCGGCTACACCCTGTTCGCCGAACCGGGCCTGCAGCTGTCCAGGCTCGCCCTGGAGCAGGCCGTGCGGAACGGCGTGTCGATCAGCGTGGACCCGGCCTCCACCGGTTTCCTGCGCTCCTTCGGCCCCGAGCGGTTCATCAGGGAGACCTCGGCCGCCCAGCTGGTCATCCCGAACCTGGACGAGGCCCTGCTGCTGACCGGCGCGGACGACCCGGAGAGCGCCGCGGGCCGGCTGAGCCTGCGCTACGGCGCCGCGGCGGTCAAGCTGGGCCCCGGCGGGGCGTTGCTGGCGCGGAAAGGAAAGTTGACCGCACGGCTTCCCGGACTCACCGCGGAAGTGGTTGACTCGACGGGAGCGGGTGACGCGTTCGCCGCCGGTCTGCTGACCGCCCTCCTGAGAGGGGACGACGACGAGGCCGCGCTGGACGCGGGACGCCGCGCCGGAGCCGAGGCCGTGACAGCGGTCGGCGGTCGGCCGCGTATTCTCACGTCTGGTTTGGCGTCCACCGGCTTTACCCACTCTCATGCTAATTGATAGCTTGCGGCGTAGGCTGCACCATTAGCCACATGTGTCACTTTGGGGAGGTTGCGGTCCGCCGATGGATGCCGAGTCATCGATCTGCCTGAGCGATCTGGTCCCGGCCCTGCGCTGGAGCAGAGCACAGCAGGTCGCCGAAGCCCTGGCCGATCCCCGCCTGCCCGCGGGATGGTGGTCCTCGGTCACCCTGCCCAAGGCCCTGAACTCGGCCGGACTCGACTGGGTCTGCGACCGGCTGGCCCGTCTCTCGATGTCCAGATGGGACCACCTCCCCCTGAGCGACGTCCTGCCGGCCCTGCACGTGCACACCGTCGATCCCACGCTGCCCGGCTGGCCGGAACCCGCCCGCGCGGCGATCACCGGCCTCGGCGGCTGGTCGAGGCTGCGCCGCCTGACCGCGGGAGACCTGGGCGGCTCCTCCCTGCCCACCACCCCGGAGACCGTGATGACCGCGGTCTTCCGTGAGGTGCTCAGCCAGATCCCCGGGATCGCCGTCCCCCCGGCCGCCGAGTCGTCCGCGCAGGCGGAACGGCCCACTGCGGAGGCACCCGCAGCGACACCCGCAGAGGCGTCGACCGGGGCACCGGCAGGGGCACCCGCGCAGGCCGAGCAGCAGGAGCCGCAGGCACCCGCCGTACCCCAGCAGGCCCCCGCGCCCGAGCCGCAGGTCAGGCTCAGCGACTACCCGCTGGTCGGCCTGGTGGACAACATGTTCCGCGACTGGGGCCCCCTCGAACGCGCGGTCGCCGTCGACCGCCTGTTCGCCGTCGACCCGATCAGCCTGCGTGCCCTCGCCCACAAGCTCAACGCCGACCTCGGCGCGCTGTCGGTCGCCCAGCGCGCCGCCGAGGAACGCATCCTGCTGTGGCTGCGCTCCTCAGAGTCGGCCCCGCTCACCGGCCACATGTTTGGGCTCACCGAGTGGCTCGGCGCCGCCGCCACCCAGGAGCAGCTCATCGGCGCCGACCCGGCCCACCCCATCGAGGTGCCCACACTGCGCACCCCGCTGTGGCGGGTGCTGGTCACCCTCATGCCCGACCGGCGGCTCCAGGACGGCTGGCTCGTCGTCGGCGACCTGGGCGGCCTGCGGGACCGCACCCGGCAGCTCATGGGCGGCAAACCGGCCGACTCCGAGACGGTCTCGCTGATGGAGCAGCGGCTCGGCATCCGCACCCACTCCGCGCAGGCCTGGCTCGACGCCCTGGCCGCCAGCGCGGAGCGGGGCTCGGCCGTCCCCGACGCCGCCGCGGAGCCCGGCAACAGGCAGCTGCCCCGCCGTACCCCCGGGGCCAACGGGCACCACCACCACCGGGGCGGCCAGCCGATCCCGCAGGTGAACGCCAACGCCATCGACCCCCGTGCCGCCCTGGCCACGCTGTCGGCCCTGTCCGGCAACACCAGGCCCCACCTCATCACCAGCCAGCGCGCCCCGCTCCACCCGCCGACCAGCCCGGCCACCGACCCGAGCCGCTGGCAGCGGATAGAGGTGACCAGCGAGCACCTGCGCGGCGCCCCGGTCGCGGTGCCCGAGGGGTACGCCACCCAGCTCGGCATGCGTCCGGGCACCCTGCTCTCGGTCACCGGTCCCGGCGACAACGCGGTGGTGCTGGTGTGGCGGGACCACCCCGTCTTCGACTCCCTGCAGCCGGTGCTGATGCGCCTGAACGCGCGCCCCGGGGACCAGGTGTACGTCACGGTCGACGGCTACCGCCTGGACGCTCAGCTGCCGTCCTGACGGGCGGACGGTGGGCGGCGGCCGCCGCCCACCGGGTTCACGGGACCGGCCCCATCCGCCGTCGCAGCTCGCGGCAGAAATCCCTGGCCGTCCCCCAGAAGATGGATATCCGCCAGTCCTCGTAGTAACGGGCCACGTCCCGCTGGATCTGCAGGATGTCCGCCCTCGCGCCGGCGGGGGACGGCGCGAGCTGCACGCTCACGTGCCTGCGGCGGTTGATGCCGGGCACCGCCTTCACCAGGCTGTGGAACAGGAAGCGGAAGGTCCAGTCCTGCAGGCTGTACCCCATGAAGAGGATGGGCCTCCTGGTCAGTGCCTCCAGGATCGAGGTGGGCAGCATCCGCTGCCCGTCGGCCGCGCTGTCCAGCGCCAGGTTGGCGACGAACTCCAGGTAGTCGTCCTCGGCCAGCACGATCGAGGCCGGGTCCCCCAGCCTGCCGTGCAGGTGGTAGACGAGCGGCCTGTCAGGACGGGGGCCACTCCCGTCCCCGGCGAAGAGGTCCTTGGCGTAGGCGAGCCCGTCGTTCCAGGCGCACACCGCGACGTCGGGGCTTTTCCCCGCCGCCTCAAGCGACCGGAAGATGAAGTCGTCGTAGTTGGTCGTCAGATAAACCGGCAGCGGAAAACTCGCCAGCAGGCTGTGCGGTTCCAGCGGATCGAGGAAATCGGGGACCGCCCCGGCGTCCAGTTCCTGGCAGACCAGCCGTTTGACGTACACGGGGTCGCCGTAACGCATGGCCGCGAACTGCGCGACCCGGGGAAGGTCGTAGTCGTTGTCGAATGGATAATCCCACCGGCGTGCCATGTTCCGGCTGAGCGCCGTCCCCGTGGGAAGGACACCGGCGCAGGCGCCCGACCCGAGAAACGGTGTGCAGTCCCCGTGTTTCAACTGGTCGAGCAGTCGTTCCCACTCGGCCTCCCCCATGTCGTGCACCTAGGGCACCACCTCGAAGACCGGGATTCCAGCGGAAACGGCTCCCCGGCGGCGCGTTTGCGCCGGTACGGCACCCCTCCGCCCGTGGAGCGCGCCGCCTTGCCGTACGGCAGGGGCGGAACGCGGCCGTGCCCGTCCTCTCGACCGTCGTGAACGTCCGGGGGTGCGGGAGGGGTTCACCTCACGCCTCTTCCCCGTATCGCAGTCCCGGCGTTTTCGAGTTTTTCCCGGCGTTCGGTCAACGAGACGCGGGACCTGGGGAGCGATCGGCCTCTTCTCGACGCCGTGAATATATGATCTTCACGCCCCATCGCGCCTCACATTCAGGTTTCGGTCAACCAAAAGCACACCACGATGCTATTCAAGGGAGCCTGCACCTTTTAGTGGCTTACGCGATTCTGTAATACCCCATCCCGTAAATCAACCTTCGGCGCCGGCGGCGCTTTCCTCGGGGAGGAGGACACCTCACCGCGGGGAGAGGGATCCACTTCCGTGGCCTCGCGGCACGCGGGGCCCACTTCCCCAGAACGGGTCCAGGCGCCCGGAAATCACTCTATTTTACGAAATATCCTGTATACCCGTACAACATACTTACCGATGCCAACTCCACCCCCACCGGGAACTTCATCCCGAACAGCGGCTCACGTCCCGATCGGAGCGCCGCGAATTTCCGCACAGGCGTTCGGCCCGCCTCTCCTCAATGCCCCCGGACACTTTCCCCTATGCTGTAATCCTCCTGAGGCGTCACACGACCTGGTCTCGAAGCGGAGGCTGATCAGCGGTGCGCGAGTGGCCTTCGAATCTGGATGTCGAGGGTCTGACGGCCGGAGGCTGGCAGCCGACTCCGTTCCGCCAGTTCGTAGTCAAGATTCACAGCCGTTGTGATTTGGCGTGCAAGTACTGTTATGTGTACGAAATGGCGGATTCAAGCTGGCGCGACCGTCCCAAAGTCATGTCAGCCGAGATCCTCGCCGCCACGGCGGCGAGAATCGGCGAGCACGTCCGCGCCCACGACCTCGACGCCGTCGAACTCGTCCTGCACGGCGGCGAACCACTGCTCGCCGGTACGGAGCCGATCCGCGAGATCGTGACCCGCGTCCGCTCGGAGACGGCTCCCGGCACCCACCTGAAGGTCAGCCTCCAGTCCAACGCCACCCTGCTCGACCTTCGCTACCTCAGGCTCTTCGACGAGTTGGGGGTCCGGGTCGGGGTGAGCCTCGACGGCGACGAGGCGATGCACGACCGCAGCCGCCGCCGCGCCAACGGCCAGGGCAGCCACGCGGCGGTCATGACGGCCCTCGGGCTGCTGACCTCGCCGGACTTCCGGCATCTCTTCGGCGGCCTGCTGTGCACCGTCGACCTCAGAAACGACCCGGTCGGCGCCTACGAGGCCCTCGCCGCCTTCGATCCGCCCGCCGTCGACTTCCTGCTTCCGCACGGCAACTGGTCGGCGCCCCCGCCCGGCCGGGAGGCGGGCGCCTGCGGCACACCGTACGCCGACTGGCTGATCCGGGTGTTCGACCACTGGTACGGTACGCCGCGCCGGCGCACGGACGTCCGGCTGTTCGGCGAGATCATCCACCTGCTTCTCGGCGGCTCCTCCGCGAGCGAGCAGGTCGGGCTGTCCCCGGTCGCGATGGTGGTCGTGGAGACCGACGGTGGCGTCGAACAGTCCGACCTGCTCAAGTCGGCCTACCAGGGCGCTCCCGAGACGGGCCTGCACGTGACCCGCGACCCCTTCGACGCCGCTCTCGCGCTGCCCGCGATCGCCGCCCGCCAGATCGGCGCCCTCGCGCTGGCCGCCGAATGCCGTCAATGCCCGGTGGGCGGGGTGTGCGGAGGCGGGCTCTACGCGCACCGTTACCGCGCGGGCAGCGGCTTCGCCAACCCGTCGGTCTACTGCCCGGACCTGCTCCGCCTCGTCGGGCACGTCAGGAAGACCGTGGAGAAGGACCTGGCGGCCCGGGTGGGAGCCGCAGCCGAGAGAGCGCGAGACGAAGGAGCACGATGAACCTGCGTGAACACCGGATTCCGGAGGAGATGTTCGCCGAGCTCGCCCGGGGCGGCGGCGGGACCGCGGCCGTCACGTGCCTGGCCGCGGCCCAGCACAGCAAGCACGTCCTCCTCGTGCGCGGGGTGCTGGAGGCGGCGCGGGCGTGCGGTCATCCCGAGGCCGCCGCCACCCGCCGTGCCTACGACCTGCTGGCCACGATCCAGCGCGCGTACCCCGGCGTCGTCAACGCCGTCGTCCGCCATCCGGCCGTGGGCGCCTGGGCACGGCGTACGATCAAGGCCCTTGAGTCCGGGGATCCGGAGGCCGCCCCCGCCCGGCTCGCCGCGCTCGCCGCGGTCGCCGCGATCCGTTCCGGCACGACCTGCGACATCGACGTCCCCGCGGTCGAGGGGGTGGTCACCCTGCCGTCCCTGGGACAGGCCGTCCTGTCGCCGACCGTCTCCTGCGTGACGGTCCAGTGCGATCCGGAGTGCGCCGAGGTCGCGGCAGAGGGGGTGATCGTCCGCATTCCCGCCGACCCCCGGCAGGACGCCCCCGGCTGGCGGGGGATGCGGGAGCTGTCCGCGGAGACGGACGGCACCCCGATCAACGTCGTCATCGACGACATCGACCCCTACCGCATGCCGGAGACCACGAACATGGGCGAGCGCCTCACCCAGGCCGAGGCGAGGTGCTGGCAGGCGACGCTGCACAGGGCGTGGGGCCTGCTGGTCCGCCACCATCGGACCACCGCGGAGGAGGTGGCCGCGGCCATAACGGTGCTGACCCCTCTGCGGCCCCCGGCGCTGGGACAGTCGAGCTCGACCTCCAGGGAGACCTTCGGCTGCGTCGCGCTGTCGACCCCGCCCGACGCCTCGACCCTGGCCGTCACCCTGGCGCACGAGACCCAGCACGCCAAGCTCTCGGCCCTTCTCGACCTCGTCCCGCTGACCATGCCCGACGACGGGTCGCGTTACTACGCCCCCTGGCGTGAGGATCCCCGCCCGGTTCCCGGTCTTCTCCAGGGCGCCTACGCCTATCTGGGGGTGACCGACTTCTGGCGGCGTCAGCGGCACCTGGAGACGGGCCAGGCCCGGGTGCACGCGGACGCCGAGTTCTCCCGGTGGCGTGAGGCCGCCTCCATGGTGGCGCGGACCCTCATCGACAGCGGAAGGCTGACCGCCCCGGGCAGGACCTTCGTCACCGAGATGGCGCGCCGGCTCGACGGCTGGGCGGGTGAACCGGTCCCCGCGGGCGCACGGGCGATCGGTGAGGAGCGTGCGAGCCGCCACCGCGCGCGCTGGCTCAGGAACAACGGGCGGGCGGACATCTCCCCCGTGCCCCCTCCTGCGGGCACGTGAGTCACAGCGCGGGCGGGTCGAAGTCGAAGTCGAGCCGCTCACCGCGCATCGCCACCTTCACGTCGGGATGCTCGTTGGTCAGCACACGCTGGTAGCGCTCGAAGGTGTCGACCGCCAGGATGTCGGCCCATTCCTGCTCGCCCTCTGCGCGCAGGTCCGCGATCAGGTTGATGGCGCAGGCCAGGGTCAGCGGATGGTCGGTGCCCAGCAGCGCCCGCAGCTGCTCCAGCGTCCGTCCGCCCAGCTCTCTGGCGGTGTGCGTGTCGCCCTGGGCGGCCAGGTCGCTGGCCAGGTTGATGGCGCAGGTGAGCGAGTAGTGGTGCTCCCTGCCGAGTCTCACGTCGAAGCCCGCCAGTGATCTGCGGTCGAGTTCCGCGGCCTCGTCGACGTCCCCGTTGACGCGTATCAGCAGCGCGAGGTTCATGTCGCAGCCGTACTTGAAGGGATGGTCGCCGCCGTAGATGCGGGGGTAGCGGTCGGCGGTGTCCCGCAGCAGTTCGAGCGCCGCGGTGACCTCCCCCGTCGCGCGCTGCGCGTTGGCCAGGCACAGCGCCGCCGCGAGGGTGTCGGGATGGTCCCTGCCGAAGGTGCGCTCCTCGCGCTCGAAGGTCCGCTGGGCGATCTCCAGGGCCTCGTCGGTGAGCCCCGCCCTGCGTTTGGCGATGGACAGGTCCTTGGCCGTCCGCAGGGTCCAGGGGTGGTCGCCGCCCAGTTCCTGGACGCCGAACTCGTAGGCGTCCTGACCGAGGTCGCAGGCCTCCGAGTAGTTCCCGCTGAGCCTGACGACACGGGCGAGGCCGTTCCAGGAGGCCAGCACGTTGGAGGTGCTGGCGTCCGAGTTGGCCAGGCTCTGCAATCTGTAGGCGTTCTCCTGGAGTTTGCGCGCCTCGACGTAGTTGCCCAGCAGGAGATAGTCGATGGAGAGGTTGTTCATCGCCCGCAGGGTCCGGCGGTGGCGAGGACCGAAGACGATCTCGTGCTGGCGCCAGGACTCCTCATCGTGCCTGAGCGCGGCGGCGAAGTCTCCCCGGGTCCGCAGGTCGCCGCCGTGGCTGTTGGTGAGCAGGAGAGTCTCCTCGTGCTGCTCGCCGAGGATCGTCCGCATGCGGTCGAGGGTCCTGCGGTTGAGCTCGTAGGAGGCGCGGTAGTCACCGAGCTCGCGCAGGACGATGCCGAAGTGCCGCTGCGCGGAGAGCACGTACTGGTCGTCGGGACCGCTGTCGGCCCGCCACCTCTCGATGAGACGGCCGACCAGGTCACTGGCCGACTGGTAGCTCCCCGAGGAGTACAGGTAGCGCACCATGTCGAGGGCGAAACCACGGATGCCGGGCTTGCTGCTGCTCTCCACGTCCGCGGGCGTCACGTGCCCCAGCAGCTGGGAGTATCCCTGCCACAGGGCGTTGTCGTCGGGAAGACCCGGCGCCGCCGCCGCCAGAAGCAGGTGCGCCTCGTCGCGGTAGGCGGGGTGCTCCCGGGGGTCGAGGCCGTCGCGCAGCAGCGCCTGGACCAGCCGGTGGACCTGGATGGTCCGCGCGTCCGAGTCGATGCGCGCCAGGGCGTAGCGGCCGAGTTCCCTGATCGCCTTGCTCAGCAGGATCGGGTTGGCCAGGAGCGCGCCGAGCTTGGAGTCGGAGGCGAGGTCCTCGGGCAGTCCCTTGAACACGTCCCTGGGGATGGGCTCGGGACCGAAGAAGGCGCAGCATCGCAGCAGTTCGACCGCCTCGGGCAGCTTCGCCTGGAGCTGCGAGACCGACAGCGACCACGCCGCCGTCATGGACAGCGGGTAGTCCGAGGGTTTGTTGGCGTCGAGCAACTGGGTCGTCTGCTCACGCAGCAGCCGGAAGTACTCCTCGACCGACATCCCGGTCTCCGCCTGCAACGCCCCCGCCTGTTCGAGGGCCAGCGGCAGATCTCCCAGTTCCTCGGCCAGCCGCTCCGTCTCCTCGGCGCCGACCTTCCCCGGCAGCCGCTTGCCGAGGAACTCGACGCTCTCCTGCCTGCTGAACACGTCGACGGGCAGGGTCTCGACCACGCTCCCCCACGAGTGGTTGCGCGAGGTGATCAGCACGTGCCCCGGCCCTCGGGGCACGATCTCGTTGATCTCCTCCGGCTGCTCGGCGTTGTCGAAGATGAGCAGCCACTTGGAGTACGGCCTGCCCCTGCGCAGCGCGTCGAGCACGGCGGTGAACGCGTCCTCGATCCCGGTCGTGGTCAGGGACGGCAGGCCGAGGTGCGGCGCGAGACCGGCCAGTGAGGAGCGCACCAGTATGGGTTGGTCCGCCGGAATCCACCAGACCACGTCGTACTCGTGGCGGAAGCGCCAGGCGTACTCGATGGCCACGTGTGTCTTGCCCACTCCGCCGAAGCCGTGCAGGGCGTGGGGGACGACCGCGGTGACGTCGGACGTGACCGACTCGTGCAGTCTTTCGAGCAGGCTCTCCCGGCCGGTGAAGTTCTTGTTCTGCTGCGGCACCTTGCCCCAGACCTGGGGCTGGCGTCCCGGTGTCCGGGAACCCTCCGACGATTGTGCAACGGACACGCGACCGCCTCCACTCGCCCGATCCGAGATGAGTTTAGACTTCCGAACACGGCGCGCACCCATACAAAGAGGCCAGACTCCCGTTTCAATGCCACTAAATATGTTTTAGGGAGCAAATCGCCCGACTTCTTTGGTGAGCGCGGGTCGCCGGTCCCCCGATGTTAGGAGCCCCCGGCCGGACATGGAAGGATGACCGGGTAAGCCGAGCGGGCGGAAAACGGCACGGACGCCGGCCTCGCCTCCAAGCGCCAGGAGTCCAGATGAGCGAAAAGGCCACAGATTTCAGCAACGGCCTGATTGACGTCACCTCTTTGAACCTCGCCGACCTCGACCGGGTCGACGACTCTCGCCTCAGCCAGGCCTTGCGGCGCCTGCTCGACACCGAGGAAACCGGTCCGGTCGCCGGTTTCCAGTCGGCCATATAACGCCGTTCCATCCGGCCGGGAAACGCGCCCGGCGGCCGTGGGGCCGGGTTTTCCGAACCCGGCCGACGGCGATCGCCCCTCCCTCCGGCGAAGGAGACCGGAACCGATCCCCCCGGCGACTGGCCCGCCCTTCTCCTCCGCCTTATCGTGCGAAAAGCCGCTCCATCCCGAACGACCGTACGGCTCGATCTTCCTGGCCACCGCGCCGGAGCTCCCCAACGGCCCCGGCGGAGACAAGAACGGACGGGCGCCATGACGGACCCGGCGCAGGTGAGAGGTGAACCCGTCCAGCCCTACGTGGGGCTGCGTCCCTATCTGCGGGCCGACCACGCGCGTTTCTTCGCACGCGAACGGGAGACCCGTGAGGTCGCGACCATCTGGCAGGCCGCCGGGCTGACCGTGCTGTTCGGAGCGTCAGGGGTCGGCAAGACCTCCCTGCTGCACGCCGGGGTGCTGTCCCGCATCGAGACCGAGCGGGCGGACGTGCTGCCCATCGCCCGGGTCTCCCCGCGCGGGTTCTCCACCAGGGGGACGGCCAACCCGTACGTCCTGGCGCTGCTGTCGGCGTGGGCGCCGGACGAACCGTTGTCGGTGCTCGCCGGGCTGACGGTCTCCGAGTTCCTCGCCGGGCGCCCCGAGCGGACCGACCGGTACGGTGACCCCGTGCCGACCCTGGCGGCCGTCGACCAGGCCGAAGAGCTGTTCGGCGGCTCGCTTCGCGGGGAGGAGGACCGCAGCGCCCTGCTCGCCCAGCTGGTCCAGGCCGTGGACGAGCATCCGGGACTCCACCTGCTGCTGTCGCTGCGCGAGGAGCACCTGGCCGCCGTGCTTCCGTACGAACGCCCGCTGGGCCGGGGGTCGCGGGCGCGTTTCCACCTGCTGCCCTTCACCCCCGCCGCGGCCCTGGACGCCGTGACCAAGCCGATCGAGGGCACGGGGCGGTTCTTCGCCAGGGGCGCGGCCGAACTGCTGGTCAACGACCTCCAGACGACCGTGATCGCCAACGACGAGGGGGACCGGACCATACTGACCCTGAAGTCCATAGAGCCGGTCCAGCTTCAGGTCGTCTGCTCGGCGCTGTGGGAGTCCCTGCCCCCCTCCCTGCGCGAGATCACCTCCGAGCACGTGAACCTGCACGTGAACGTCGACCGGTTCCTCACCGGGTTCTGCAGGACGGCTCTCGACGCCGTCGCCGCCGAGCACGACGTGCCCCCCGCGGAGCTCGGATACTGGCTGCGCAACGCCTTCGTCACCGAGCACGGCACCCGCAACACGGTCTACGAGGGTCTTCAGGAGACCGCGGGCATGCCCAACGCCGTCGCCAGGGCCCTGGAGGACCGTCATGTCCTGAAGGCCGAGCACCGGCTGGGAATCCGCTGGTACGAGCTGCAGCACGATCGTCTCATCAGCTCCGTCCGCGGACCGGAACGCCCCGCCTCCTACCTCAGGGACGCACGGGAGCTGCTGGCCAGGCAGAGCTGGGAGAGCGCGGGAAGGCTCGCCGAGGAGGCGGCTCGTGTCGCGGAGTTCGACGAGGTGTGGGTGCGGGCCGAGGTGAAGGCCATCCTGGGGGAGGTCGCCGCCGCCCGGGGAGAGGTGGAGACCGCCCGCGCGCACCTCAGGGAGGCCGCTGAGACGTTCGCGGTGCTCCAGCGCTTCGACGGGGTGGCGCGGGCGCTGACCGCCGACGGGCGGCTCAGACTGGCGCAGGGTGAGTACGCCGAGGCCGTCGACGTGCTCAAGTCCGCCCTGTCGTGGGCCCCGAACGACATGTTCGTCCAGTCGGCGCTGGGGCAGGCCCTGTGGTGGCTCGGGCAGCCGCTCGCCGCCCTCGCGATGCTCAACGGAGCGGTGAACCTCGCCGGGGAGCCGCCGGTCGAGGCGCTGGCGTTGCGCGGTGAGATCCTCGCCGATCTGGGCAGGTCCGATGAGGCGTTGCGTGACCTGAACCGGGTGCGGCACCACCAGCGGGCCGGCACGGTCGCGGCCAGGGCGCTGGCCCTCGCCCAGGCGCAGCGGCTCGACGCCGCCGAGCAGGAGATCCTGGACGCCACGGGCGCGGAACCGGGCAACGGGCCGGTGCTGCTTCGGGCCGCACGGGTCAACGCGCTGCTCGGCAGGACGGGGGTCTCGGCGGATCTGGCCGCCCGCGCGCTGGAGGCGGGCGATCCCGGGCTGCCGCCGCACCTGCGCGGGCAGGCGGGGCAGCTCCTGCTCAGGTCCGCCTGACGCCCGGCGCCGGGTTCTGCAGGGTTCGCTCCCCGGCCTCCGCCGCGTCGGCGGGGAGAACGGGGACCGGGGGGACGTCGTGCCGGGCCGCGTTCCAGATGTGGTCGAACTGCTCGACCCAGTATCCGTACCAGCGCTCGTCGCGCCCGCGGGTCAGTTCCAGGTGCATGCGGGAGGAGGTCGAGAGGTTGTGGAAGCCGTGGATCTCCACGATCACCCGGCCCGCCGGGGTGTCCGGGTCGAGGAGCACGAGGCTGAAACCGGGGCTGTAGGACAGCAGGCGGTAGTCGAAGGCGCCCGGGGTCTTCCAGCGGCTCATCAGCCGCAGCCGTTCCATCGTGGTCTCCAGCGCGGCGGGCAGCCGCTGGACGGGAAACTCGACCGACTCGTCGAGCTGCCTTGACGCCTGTCTGACCGACTCCTCTTCGCGGGGGTCGAGGATGACGATCCTGACCCTGCCGTTCTCGCGCCGCAGCACGCTGTTGCGCAGGATCTCGCAGGTCTGCGCCGACAGCAGGTTGACGGCCGAGGGGGCGAAGACCCGGACGTCGCGCACCCCGGCGAACAACGACGCCGCCGGGACCGTGTCGTAGACCGACCGGTCGTACAGGACGCCCTCGGCCATCTCGGGGGTCTCATCGGGAAGCGAGCGGTAGATCAGCAGGCCGAGCCCCGACAGCAGCACCGCCCATCTGAAGTCGTCGTCCAGCCTGTCGCTGAAGAGCGAAACCAGGGCGTAGAGGACTGCGACGACGGTCAGGGCGTGGGCGTCGATGTTCCGCCGCTTCCTGAGGTCGCCGGCGACCCGCCGCAGCCATCCCACTTCGCCCCCCGGCTCCTTGGTCGTCCCCGGTCGTGGTGCCGATTGTCGCCCGCACCGGACCGGCGATCCATGGAGCCGGAGGTGACATCCAGGTTCGGCGGGCCGTCAGGAGACGCCGGCCGTACGGCGCCGCTGCCAGAGGTCGTCGAGGGCGAGAGCGCCACCACCGCTGAAGGCGATGGCGAGCAGGGCGCAGATCAGGGCCAGGACGAACTCGTAGCCCCCCTTGGCCGCGTCGAAGCCGTTGGCGCCGTGGACGAAGACGATCGCCCCGAGCATGTCCAGGACGAGCAGGATCGCGGCGATCGGCAGGGCGGCTCCGAGGATGAGCGCAATGCCGCCGACCAGCTCGATCACGGCGACCGCCGGTGCCGCCAGGCCCGGCAGCGGTACGCCGATCTGCTCGAAGAAGGCCGTCGTGCCGCTCAGGCCCATGGTGGCGAACTTCTGCCAGCCGTGGACGACGAAGATCACTCCGACGCCGATCCGTGCCAGCAGCAGCGCGATCGGCCTCGCACGCTCAAGCCAAAACATGAGGACTCCCCATGGTCGTTCGAATTTGAACCACCACCTTAACTCCCTGGTTCAAATTCGAACAACCCATACACTGGAAAAGTGGCGGACACGAGATGGTTGAGCGAAGGTGAACTGGATGCCTGGATGGCCTACCTCAGGGCGACGCACCTGCTGGAGCGGCGCATCGAGGAGCAACTGAAGGCCGACTCTGGACTTACCCATCCCCACTACGAGATTCTCGCCAAGCTCTCGATCGCGCCGCAGCGGCGGCTGCGCATGAGCGACCTCGCCCGCAGACTGGTCGTCTCGAAGAGCGGGCTGACCTACCAGATAGGGCAGCTTGAGAAACGAGGGCTGGTCGAGCGGATGGACTGCCCCTCCGACGAACGGGGCGTGCTCGCGGTGCTCACCGACGAGGGAGTGCGCTGCCTTGAGAAGACCGCGCCCGGCCACGTGGCCGTCGTCCGCGCCTTCCTGATCGACCAGCTGACCCCCGAGGAGCTGGCGACCATGGCGCGCATCATGTCGAAGGCCGCCGCGGCGATGTCCCCGAACGGCTCGCACGGTTCACCGCCCGGCTCCCCAGGCGAGTCGCAGGGCGGCTCCCCGAACGGAGACCGGCCGAGCCCGTCACAGGCCGACCCCGTCTGAGGGACCTCACCCCCGCCTCGCACGCCGTACGGCGAGGGCGATCAGCCGCATCTGCACGGCCGGCGGCGGCAGGGTCAGCGGCGCCGCGACAAGAAGGGCCTCCAGCATGCCCGCAGGCCCCTCGCACTCCATGGACCCCCGGTACACCGGCCGGGTGCAGGAGCCGTGGTCGAGGAGCCAGGCGAGCAGCGTCCGGTCGGCGAGGGCGGTCATCGGCGGTGCCGCGACCGCGACCAGGACGGCGCGCCCCGCCCTGTCATGGGCCGTGTCCGTCCTGACCGCAACCGGCTGAAGACGCCCGGGGACCTCCATGAGGTCAGCCCGGCACGGAAACGTGCGGATTCCGTGCGGGAAACGTGGAGATCACGCACGAACCCCGGCGCCGCCGTCCTGGCGGCGCCGGGGACGGGGTCTCACAGGCTGGACAGGCCCAGCTCACGGGCGATGAGCATGCGCTGCACCTCGCTGGTGCCCTCGCCGATCTCCAGGATCTTGGCGTCGCGGTAGAAACGGCCCACCGGGTACTCGTTCATGAAGCCGTAGCCGCCGAAGATCTGGGTGGCGTCGCGGGCGTTGTCCATGGCCGCGTTGCTGGAGACCAGCTTGGCGATGGCCGCCTCCTTCTTGAACGGCTCGCCCGCCAGCATCCGCTCCGCCGCGTGGTGGTAGGCCAGGCGGGCGGTGTGGGTGCGGACCTCCATGTCCGCGATCTTGAACTGGATGGCCTGGTAGTGGCCGATCGGGTGGCCGAAGGCCCGGCGCTCGTGGACGTAGCGCAGGCACTCGTCGACACAGCCCTGGGCCAGGCCGACGGACAGGGCCGCGATCGCGATACGGCCCTCGTCGAGGGTCTGCAGGAACTGCGCGTAGCCCCGCCCCCGCTGGCCGAGGAGGTTGGCCGCCGGGACCCGGCAGTCGGTGAAGGACAGCTCACGGGTGTCGGAGCAGTTCCAGCCGACCTTGGAGTACTTCTTCGAGACGGTGAACCCGGGCGTTCCCGAGGGGACCAGGATGGTCGAGATCTCTTTCTTGCCGTTCTCCCGCTCCCCGGTGATGGCGGCCACGCCGACGACGCCGGTGATGTCGGTGCCGGAGTTGGTGATGAACGCCTTGGAGCCGTTGATCACCCACTCGTCCCCGTCGAGCACGGCCGTGGTCCGCATGCCGCCGGGCACGTCCGAACCGCCGCCGGGCTCGGTCAGGCCGAAGGCGCCCAGAATCTCGCCCGAGGCCAGGCGGGGAAGCCACGTGGCGCGCTGCTCGTCCGTACCGAAGCGGTAGATCGGCATGGCGCCCAGCGAGACCGCGGCCTCAAGGGTGATGGAGACGCTGGAGTCGACCCTGGCCAGCTCCTCAAGGGCCAGGCAGAGCGCGAAGTAGTCGCCGCCCATGCCGCCGTGCTCCTCCGGGATCGGCAGGCCGAACAGGCCCATCGCGCCCATCTGCCGCACGATGTCGTAGGGGAACTCCTCGCGTTCGTACAGGTCCCCGATCACCGGGGCCACCACGTCGCGGGCGAACTCCTCGACGGTCTTTCGCAGGTCCTCGTATTCCTCAGCGAGCTTGGGCATCGTCACTCCTTGACGTCCGGGGCCGTTCCCAGGGCCTGTACGACCCGGGAGGGGCTGGGGCGGCCGAGCCGCTCAGCCAGCCAGGTGCTGGTCTGCACCAGCGAGGGCAGGTCGAGCCCGGTCTCCACGCCGAGACCGTGCAGCATCCACACCAGGTCCTCGGTCGCGAGGTTGCCGGTCGCGCTCTCGGCGTACGGGCAGCCCCCGATGCCGCCGGTCGAGGCGTCGACCACGGTCACGCCCTCGCGCAGGGCGGTGAGGGTGTTGGCCAGGGCCTGGCCGTAGGTGTCGTGGAAGTGCACCGCGAGCCGCTCCGGCCCGCCGAGGTCCCCGGCCAGGGCTCCGATGAGGGCGGCCACGTGCCCGGGGGTGCCCACTCCCACGGTGTCGCCCAGCGAGAGCTCGTAGCAGCCGAGGTCCAGGAGCCTGCGCCCGACGGAGACCACCTGGGCCACGGGGGTCGGCCCCTCCCACGGGTCGCCGAAGCACATCGAGACGTACGCCCTGACGCGCAGGCCGTTGCCGAGCGCCCGCGCGACCACCGGCTCGAACATCTCGAACTGCGACTCAAGCGTCCGGTTCAGGTTCCTGTTCGCGAACGTCTCGGTGGCGCTGGCGAAGATCGCGATCTCCTCGACGCCGTGTTCGAGCGCCCGGTCGAGCCCCCGCTCGTTGGGCACGAGCACCGGGTAGCGCACACCGGGCACCCGTTCCACCCGTTCCAGCAGTTCGGCGGCGTCGGCGAGCTGGGGAACCCACTTCGGGTGCACGAAGCTGGTCGTCTCGATCACCCGGTGGCCCGCGGCGGCGAGCCTGGCGACGAACTCCGCCTTGACCTCGACCGGGACCGTGACCGCCTCGTTCTGCAGCCCGTCGCGCGGGCCGACCTCGTAGACGGTGACCCGCTCGGGCAGCCCCCGTGCCTCGATCCTGTACGGCTCACGCATCATGCCCGGTCCTCCCCGCCCTCGCCGGAAACCTCCGCGACGTCGACGACCGCGAGCACGGCGTCCATGTCGACCGCCTGTCCGGCCCTGACCCGCAGCTCCGTGACCGTCCCCGCGGCCGGGGCGGTCACGGTGTGCTCCATCTTCATGGCCTCGACGACGAGCAGCGGCTGGTCCCGCTCGACCCGCTCCCCGACCACGGCCTTGACCAGCAGTACCGTTCCCGGCATGGGGCTGCGGACGACTCCGTCGCCTCCCGAGCCGGCTCCCGCCCGGTCTCCCGGGTCGCCCAGGTGGTGGCGGGTCAGCGCCCAGGCGTCCCCGTCACGCCCCAGCCAGAGCGTGTCCTCGGCCCCCTGGGCCCAGCCGTAGCGCCTGCCGACCCCGTCCAGCGTGACCAGCAGGTCGCCCCCGTTCAGGGAGAGGCTCGCCCGCGCGGTCCTCCCGCCGGGCAACCGGACCTCGGCGCCGCGCGCGGGCAGCCCGCGCACCCCGACCTCGACGACCTCGCCCCGGTTCTCCAGCCGCCAGACGGTCCAGGCGGCTCCGCCGAGACGCCAGCCGTCCGGCACCTCCCAGGGGTCGGCGACCGCCGGTACGGCGGGCGTCCTCCCGTGGTGCAGCAGCAGCGCCGTGGCGACCGGCACGTCCTCGGGCAGGCCCCCCTCGGGCAGGAGGTCGTCCAGGTTGCGTTCGACCAGGCCGGTGTCGAGGTCTCCGGCGACCACCTCGGGGTGGGTGACCAGCGCCCGCAGGAACGCGACGTTGGTCGGCACACCGAGCACCGCGGTGGCGGCGAGCGCCCCGTCGAGGCGCCGCAGCGCGCTGTCCCTGTCCGGTCCCCAGGCGACGATCTTCGACAGCATCGGGTCGTAGCCGCTGCCGACGACCCCGCCCTCGGCCAGGCCCGAGTCGACCCTGACCCCCTCGACGACTCCCTCGGGCTCGCGCAGCGCCAGCACCCGGCCTCCGGTCGGCAGGAAGCCCCTGGCGGGGTCCTCCGCGTAGACGCGGGCCTCGACGGCGTGGCCGCGCAGCCGTACCTGGTCCTGGGTGAGCGGCAGGGGCTCGCCCGCCGCCACCCTGAGCTGCAGTTCGACCAGGTCGAGGCCGGTGACCAGCTCGGTGACGGGGTGCTCGACCTGGAGCCTGGTGTTCATCTCCATGAAGTAGTAGTCGCCGGTCGTGCCCTGCACGATGAACTCGACCGTCCCGGCGCCGGTGTAGCCGACGGCCCTGGCCGCCTCGACGGCCGCCGCGCCCATCCGCGCCCTGGACTCCTCGTCGAGCAGCGGGGAGGGCGCCTCCTCGATGATCTTCTGGTGGCGGCGCTGGAGGCTGCACTCGCGCTCGCCCAGGTGGACGACGTTGCCGTGGGCGTCGGCCATCACCTGGATCTCGATGTGCCGCGGCCCCTCGACGAACCGTTCGATCAGCAGGGTCGCGTCGCCGAACGCGGCCGCGGCCGTACGGCGGGCCGACTCCAGGGCCTCGGGCAGTTCGGCGGCCGAGCGCACCAGCACCATGCCTTTGCCGCCGCCGCCCGCCGAGGGCTTGATCAGCGCCGGGAAGCCGACGCGGCCCGCGGCCTCGGCGAGGTCGTCGTCCGGTTCTGCGCCGCCGGGCACGACGGGCACGCCCGCCGCGGAGACGGTCGCCTTGGCGCGGATCTTGTCGCCCATGGCCTCGATGGCCTCCGGCGGCGGCCCGACGAACACCAGGCCCGCCCGCGCGCACTCGCGGGCGAAGGCGGGGTTCTCGGCCAGGAAGCCGTATCCGGGGTGCACGGCCTGGGCTCCGGTGGCCGCCGCGGCGGCCAGGATCCCGTCGATGTCGAGGTAGCCGCCGGCGAGCCGTACCGCGACGTCGGCCTCCCTGACGTGACGGGCGTCGGCGTCGGCGTCGCTGAAGACCGCGACGGAGCGGACGCCGAGCCTGGAGAGGGTGCGGATGACGCGCAGGGCGATCTCACCGCGGTTGGCGACCAGGACGGTGCCGAACATGCCGCGCGGGGCGGGTGCCTGGGTCACAGGTGTCATGAGGTGATCACATCCGGAAGACGCCGTAGCCGACGGGGTCGAGGGGGGCGTTGGCCGCGGCCGACAGGGCCAGGCCGAGGACCGTTCTGGTGTCGAGGGGGTCGATGACGCCGTCGTCCCACAGGCGGGCGGTCGAGTAGTAGGGGTTGCCCTGCTCCTCGTACTGCCTGCGGATGGCCTCGGGGTCGGCGCCGCCGACCGTGGAGAGCACGTTGGCGGCCTGCTCACCGCCCATGACCGAGATGCGGGCGTTCGGCCACATCCACAGGAACCTGGGCGAGTAGGCGCGGCCCGCCATCGCGTAGTTGCCCGCCCCGAAGGAGCCTCCGACGACCACGGTGAACTTCGGCACCCTGGCGCAGGCGACGGCGGTGACCATCTTCGCGCCGTGCTTGGCGATGCCGCCCGCCTCGTAGGCCCTGCCGACCATGAAGCCGCTGATGTTCTGCAGGAAGACCAGCGGGACGCCCCTGCGGTCGCACAGCTCGATGAAGTGGGCGCCCTTGAGCGCGGACTCGGCGAACAGGATGCCGTTGTTGGCGACGATGCCGACGGGGTGGCCGTGGATGTGGGCGAAACCGGTGACGAGCGTGGAACCGTACTCGGCCTTGAACTCCAGGAAGCGGCTGCCGTCCACGACCCGGGCGATGATCTCCCGCACGTCGTACGGCGTGCGGGTGTCGGCCGGGACGATGCCGTACAGGTCGCGGGGGTCGTGCGCGGGTTCCTCGACGGGGACGCGCTCCCAGGGGGCGGGGGACCGTGGGCCCAGGGTGGCCACGATGTCGCGGACGATCCGCAGCGCGTGCGCGTCGTCCTCGGCCAGGTGGTCGGTGACGCCGCTGACCCTGGCGTGCAGGTCGCCGCCGCCGAGTTCCTCCGCGGTGACCTCCTCCCCCGTGGCGGCCTTGACCAGCGGCGGGCCGCCCAGGAAGATCGTGCCCTGGTTGCGGACGATCACCGCCTCGTCGCTCATCGCCGGGACGTAGG
This sequence comes from Streptosporangium sp. NPDC049376, assembly GCF_044466505.1. NCBI lineage: Bacteria > Bacillati > Actinomycetota > Actinomycetes > Streptosporangiales > Streptosporangiaceae > Streptosporangium > Streptosporangium sp. NPDC049376. The sequence goes on from NZ_JBITMT010000007.1 coordinate 60,054, forward strand.
CGCCGCCTGCCGTGCAGGAGCCGAGGACCGCGGCGATCTGCGGGATGCCGCGCGCCGACATGGTCGCCTGGTTGTAGAAGATGCGGCCGAAGTGCTCCCGGTCGGGGAAGACCTCATCCTGTTTGGGGAGGAACGCGCCTCCCGAGTCGACGAGGTACAGGCACGGCAGGTTGTTGTGGAGGGCGACCTCCTGGGCCCGCAGGTGCTTCTTGACCGTCACGGGGTAGTAGGTGCCGCCCTTGACGGTGGCGTCGTTGGCGACGACCACGCACTCGCGCCCGGAGACCCGGCCGACGCCGGTGATGATCCCGGCCGCGGGGGCCTCGTCACCGTACATTCCGGTCGCGGCGAGTTGGGAGAGCTCAAGGAAGCGCGAGCCCGGGTCGAGCAGGGTGCCGACGCGGTCGCGGGGCAGCAGCTTGCCCCGGGCGACGTGCCTGGCGCGTGAACGCTCAGGACCGCCCTCCCCCGCGGCGGCGACGCGCTCGGCCAGGTCGGCGACGAGCCGCTCATTGGTCTCCGCGTTGCCCTTGAACCCCTCACCGCCAGGATCGCAGGCGCTTCGCAGCACCGGCCAGCCACTCATGCGAGCCCCCTTGTCCGGGCCGTCCCCGACTCCGTCGTCGCGGGTTAACGGTCGCTAACGTCACCGCCGATGTTAGTCATCATTAACGTCAGCGTCTACCATGCGAGATGTGACAACCGCTCGGACCCCTGCCCGCAACCGAGGGACGCGACGCGTGGAGATCCTGGACGCCGCGGCCCAGCTGTTCGCGGCGCGGGGCTTCCACGGTGTCTCCATCGAGGACATCGGCGGCGCGGTCGGCGTCTCCGGCCCCGCCCTCTACCGGCACTTCAGCGGCAAGGAGGCGCTGCTCGCCGAGATGCTGCTCGACGTGAGCGAGCGCCTGCACGCCTCGGCCGCGGACCGGGTGACGACCGCCCCCGGCCCGGAGGCCGCGCTGGACGCCCTGCTCAGCGGCCAGATCGAGTTCGCCCTCAGCCATCCTTCGCTGATCACCGTGCACGACCGTGAGCTGGGCAACGTCCCCGAGCCCGCCCGGCGCCAGATCCGCAGGCTCCAGCGCCTCTACGTCGAGGAGTGGGTCACGGTGCTGAGCGAGCTGCACCCCGCGTGCCCGCCCGCCCGCCTGCGCGCCGCGACGCACGCCGTCTTCGGCCTGCTCAACTCGACCCCGCACAGCGCGGGCGAGCTGCCCGGGGAGGCGATGGCGCGCCTGCTGCTCGGCATGGCCCGTACGGCCCTCGCCACGCTGAACGACGACGAAAGTTAGCGTTCGTTAACAGTGGGGCGAACGGGGCCGTACGTCCCGGACGCCCGGGAAGGAATGCGCCTTCTTTCGGCCCCTCACTCTTCCATTGATACGCCCAGCCGAAACCTAAGCATCATTAGGTCAAATAGACACACAAGTCGGTCTATTAGTTGATAAATCCGGCAGATGGTGTGAGTTTTCACCGACGACACCTCCCATCAGGCACGACGCCGCAAAACGGGCGGGGCGTGACGCCAAAGACCTCAAGGTGCCGGTGCGGCACTCTCCGATGGGGACATAATCGGGCTGTGGCGCGCGACGCAGTTGAGACCAATTTCACCGAGGCGGTGGCCGCCCTGTCCCCGGGGGCCCCGCGTGATCCCGGCCTTCCCGTGCGTGAGGGCACGAGCCTGACCGGGGCCCGTTGCCGGGAGTTGTTCGAGTTCCAGCTCGGCAGCAGGCTCCTGGACGTGGCCGCCCGCTGGCTGCGCGCCCAGGGGGAGGGCTTCTACACCATCGGCTCCTCGGGGCACGAGGGCAACGCCGCGGTCGCGGCCGCGCTGCGCGTCACCGACCCCGCGCTCCTGCACTACCGTTCTGGGGCCTTCTACCTGACCAGGTCCGCGATGGCCGGACGGCTGCCCGAGCAGGGGTTGCGCGACGTGCTGCTCGGCCTGACCGCCTCGGCGGAGGAGCCCATCGCGGGCGGCCGCCACAAGGTCTTCGGTCACCCCGATCTGGCGGTGATCCCGCAGACCTCGACGGTCGCCAGTCACATGCCGCGCGCTGTCGGAGTCGCCTTCGCCGTCGAACGCGCCCGGGCGCTCGGCCTGCGCTCGGCCTGGCCGGACGACGCGATCACGGTGTGCAGCTTCGGCGACGCGTCGGTCAACCACGCCAGCGCGCTGTCGGCCCTCAACACCGCGGGCTACGTCTCCTACCAGGGGGTGGCGCTGCCTCTGCTGCTCGTCTGCGAGGACAACGGCCTGGGCATCAGCGTGCGGACACCGCAGGGCTGGGTCGAGGCGGCACGCCATCCTCGGCTGACCTACTTCGCCGCCGACGGCTGCGATCTGGCCGACGTCCACGACGTGGCCCTCGCCGCCGCCCAGCACGTCCGCGAGCGCCGCTCCCCCGCCCTGCTGCACGTCCGGACCGTCCGGCTGATGGGACACGCGGGCTCGGACGTCGAGCTGTCCTACCGGACGAAGCGGGAGATCAACGCCGACCTGGAGCGCGACCCTCTCGTCGCCACGGCCAGGCTGCTCGTCGAGGCGGGCCTGGCCACGCCGGACGAACTGCTGCTGCACTACGAGACGACGCGTGAGCATCTGCTCAAGATGGCCCTGGAGAGTTCGCGCCGCCCGCGTCTGACCTCGGCCGCCGACGTCATGGAGCCGCTGGCGCCCCGGACCCCGCGCACCGTCGCCCCGGCCAGCGCGGTCTCCTCCGGTTCCAGGGAGAAGGCCTTCGCGGGCAGGCTGCCCGAGCAGGAGGGCCCGCTCACCCTCTCCCAGGCGATCAACCGGGCTCTGGCCGACCAGCTCGCCGCCCACCCCGACGTGCTGGTCTTCGGTGAGGACGTGGCCCGCAAGGGCGGCGTCTACGGGGTCACCCGGGGGCTGCAGAAGCGCTTCGGCGCCGGGCGGGTCTTCGACACCCTCCTCGACGAACAGGCCGTGCTCGGCCTCGCGCTCGGCTCCGGCGTCTCCGGCCTGCTGCCGGTGCCCGAGATCCAGTACCTCGCCTACCTGCACAACGCGCTCGACCAGATCAGGGGTGAGGCGGCGACGCTGTCGTTCTTCTCCCAGGGCGCCTTCCGCAATCCGATGGTCGTGCGGGTGGCCGCCTACGCCTACCAGAAGGGCTTCGGCGGTCACTTCCACAACGACAACTCCGTGGCCGCCCTCCGCGACATCCCCGGTCTCGTGGTCGCCTCCCCCGCCAGGCCCGACGACGCCGCCTCCATGCTGCGCACCTGCGTGGCCGCCGCCAGGACCGACGGCAGTGTGTGCGTCTTCCTTGAGCCGATCGCCCTGTACAACACCCGTGACCTGTTCGAGGAGGGCGACAACGGCTGGCTCTCGCCGTATGTGCCGCCCTCGCGCTGGGCCGAGACGCACGTCCCGATCGGCAGGGCCCGCAGCTACGGCGACGGCCGCGACCTGACCATCGTGACCTTCGGCAACGGCCTGCGCATGAGCCTGCGCGCCGCGGTCAGGCTCACCGCCGAGGGGTACGGCTGCCGCGTCCTCGACCTGCGCTGGCTGTCCCCGCTGCCGGTCGAGGACCTGCTGCGCGCGGCGGAGCTGACCGGCCGGGTGCTGATCGCCGACGAGACCCGTCGCTCAGGCGGCGTCTCGGAGAGCGTGGTGGCCGAGCTGCTCGACGCCGGGTTCACCGGCCGGATCGCCCGGGTGACCTCCTCCGACAGCTTCGTCCCGCTGGGGGAGGCGGCCAGGCACGTGCTGCTCTCCGAGGCCGAGATCGAGGACGCCGCCCGCAAACTGCTGGGCTGACCGCGCGAAACCGCCCCCGCCCCGTCGTCGACGGTGTTCGATTGGCCACGCACTGTGACGACTCCGTCGCCCGGCCCGCCGTTCGACGGAGGCTCCCCCGACCAGGAGACAGCATGACCGACGTGGCGACGACGAGCACCTGCCGGCGAGTGGCGGCGCTCGAATCCTGGGCCTTCAGGACGGGCTCGGATCTCGCCGACGTCAAGGGGACGCTGGGCAACCTGCCCGTGATCATCCGGGAGGAGATCATGACGTACACCTCCCCCGTGCTCGAAGAGATCATGAACAGGATGGCCACCGGGGACGACCTGGTCGCGCTCACCGCGCGGGTGGACGGCCTGGAGACCGAGGTCAGGAACCTGGGCGTCCGGGTGGGCGGCCTGGAGACCAAGGTGGACAGCCTGGAGGCCGAGGTGCGAGGCCTGGGTGGCAGGATGGACAGCCTTGAGGCCGAGGTGAGAGGCCTGGGCGGCCGGATGGACAGCCTTGAGGCCGAGGTGAGAGGCCTGGGCGGCCGGATGGACGCCATGGAGAAACGGATGGACTCCATGGACGACAAGCTCGGCCTGATCCTGGCCAAGCTCGGCTGAGCGGCCCCGCAATCCCCCTGTGGCCCCGGCCGTGCGCCGGGGCCCCGTCGTGTCCCCGGGTTTCACAGAAACGTCGACAAATTCATTTACCCGGCCCGGTGAGAACACCGCCCGGCGGCGGCGCCGTACGGGAAAGGCGTTTCACAGCGGGCGGAAAACACGGAAAACACGGACGGCCGGTTCGGTCACAACCAGTCACGGCGTTTGAAGACGATGTAGAGGGTCACGCAGACGGCCGCCATCAGGAGCACCGCGAACGGGTAGCCGAACCACCAGTGGATCTCCGGCATGACCTCGAAGTTCATGCCGTAGATGGTGCCGACGAGGGTCGGGGCGAAGAGGATCGCGGCCCAGGCGGAGATCTTCTTGACCTCCTCGTTCTGGGCGTTGCTGACCTCGGTGAGGTTGGTCATGTGCTCGTTCTGGGCCTGGGCCACCATGGTCGAGTTGACCACGAGGATGTCGTGGAGCATCTGCCGGAAGCCGCTGACCCGCTCGGCCACGGTGATCGCGTGGTCGGCGACGTCGCGCAGGTGCCGTTGCACCTCCTCGTCCATCCCGTACTTGGGCGCCCCGGCGATGAGTCCCTCGACCATCCCGAGCAGCGGCTGGGTGGCGCGCTGGAACTCGATCACCTCGCGGGACAGCTCGTAGATGCGGCGGGAGACGCCCGGCTTGTTGCTGAAGACCTCGACCTCGATCTCGTCGATGTCGTTCTGCAGTCCCGCGACCACCGGCGCGTAGCCGTCGACGACCGCGTCCAGGATGGCGTAGAACACCGCCTGCGGCCCCTTGGCGAGCAGTTCGGGGTCGCTCTCCATCCTCCTGCGGACCTGGGACAGGTCCGGGGTCTCGCTGTGCCGTACGGTGATCACGAAGTTCTGGCCGACGAAGACGTGCAGTTCGCCGAAGTCGACCTCCTCGGCCTCGTCGAGGTATCTCGCGGGGCGCAGCACCACGAACAGCGTGTCGCCGTAGCGGTCGGCCTTGGGCCGCTGGTGGGCGACGATGGCGTCCTCGACGGCCAGTTCGTGCAGGTCGAACTCCTCGGCCACGTTGACGATGACCGAGTCCTCCGGCCGGTAGAAGCCGATCCAGGCCATGCTGCCCGGCGTCCTCTTCAGGAACTCGAAGGCCTCGGGCAGGGACTCGGGGGTCACGTCCCTGAGACCGTTCACGTAGATCGCGCTGTCGATGACGTGTGAGCGAGGCGGGGGCAGCTGATCGTCCGCCCGGGGGTCCATGGAACGCTCGGGAGAGTCACGCTCTCCTCCGGAACGCCCGCGTACCAGGCTCAGTATGCTGCGCATCTGCCGATCGGCCACGCCTGTCTCCTCATCCGGCTCATCCGGCCCTCATGAAGTCCTCCAGTGACCGCATCGCCCTGCCCCGGATCGTGTCCCGGAACACCGATGTCCAGCCGAACGGCAGGCCGGTCGGCTTGCCCAGCGCCATCCTGGACCAGCGCCTGAAGTCGAACTCGTCGTGGTGCCGGACGATCAGGCCGTCCTCGAACCTGAACAGGGCGTCGATCTCGTTGATCACCGGCCTGCCGGTCCTGCCGAAGACGTAGCGGGCGGTCCAGTGCGCCGCGCCGTCGTAACGCCTGGCGGTGACGTCCCTGACGGACACGGCGACGCCGCCCTCACCGCTCAACAGCATCCGCCACATGCCCATCACCCTGCTCCTGCCTTCGAGCTCCAGGAAGACGGGGTCGCCGAAGGTGACCTCCGGGTGGTAGCACCGTTCCATGGAGTCGAGGTCTGCGCGGGCGAAGGCCGCGTAGAAGCTCTTGATGAGCCCGGCATTCTGATCGTTCACGTGATTTCCCCCGATCACGGATGTTCCGCTGACCGAGTTTAGGCGGGGACCGGGCCTGGTGACAGCCCTGAAAGTGAGATTGGGAACCCCAGGTTCGGGGGTGAAGGTGACCGCCGAGGGACACCCGGGAGTACGGCGGGCGAACCGGCCGGGACCGTCCTGTCACGGCTTTATCGCCAGCACACCGGATGTCGTGGGACGCTTTGCTCCGGCACCGCGAAAGGCCTGAGGGAGTCAGGGAACTCGAAGGGTTCGGAAGATTCTAAGGAGAGATGGTCGTTGTCGGAGGTCTGGAGGGCCCTGACCAGGGTCCAGACGGAGCCGCCCGGGTGGGCCGTGCTGCTGTCCGCGCTGGTGGCCCTGGCCGTGGTGACCTGGCCCACCTCGTGGCAGCTGTCCCGTGGCCTGGTCACGATCGCGCACGAGGGCGGGCACGCGCTGATGGCGCTGCTGACCCGGCGCAAGCTGCAGGGCATCCGGTTGCACTCCGACACCTCGGGCGTGACCCTGACCCGGGGCAGGCCGACGGGGCCGGGGATGATCCTGACCGCCGCCGCCGGATACGTCGCCCCCTCCCTGCTCGGGCTCGGCGGGGCGTGGCTGGTCTCCGCGGGGCACGTGACGGCGCTGATCACGATCGTGCTGGGCCTGCTGCTGTGCATGCTGCTGCTGATCCGCAACCTCTTCGGCGTGGTGAGCCTGCTGGCGACCGGTGGGGCGATCTTCGCCCTGACGTGGTACTCCCCGCCCGCCGTCGACGCCGTCCTGGCCCAGCTCGCCGTGTGGTTCCTGCTGTTCGGCGGGGTCAGGCCGATCCTGGAGCTGCGCCGCAAGCGCCGCCACAGCCGTACTCCCGACTCCGACGCCGACCAGCTCGCCCGGCTGACCGTCCTGCCCGCCGGGTTCTGGATCTTCCTCTTCCTGCTGGTCGCGATCGTCTGCCTGGCCTTCGGCGCCTGGCTGCTGAGCCCGCTGCCTACCTGGCCGTCGCGCTGACCCTCACGTCCCGCCGGTGAAGGCGGGGAAAAGAGCACGGCCCGCGTCGCCGTTTCACGCCGTTCCCCGCCGAATGACGTTCTCATTCATTGACAGTTAAACGGTTTTTTGCCTTTATTGCCGTATATGCACCTGCCGCACAAGAGTCGTTGATGCCGCACCAGCTGTACGCCGTCACGGCGGTCGCGGTGGGGGCCCTGCTGGTCTCGCTGGGCGTCACGATCGCCCTGGCGCTCAGGGTCGGACGGTTGCGCGCCGAGCGGGACAGAGCCGTACGGCATGCCCGGGAGGAGCTGGCCCGCGACATCCACGACCTCGCCGGGCACTGGCTCTGGCTGGCCTCGATCAAGAGTGAGCTGGCCTACCGGCACGCGGCGGACGACGAACGGCTGCGCGAGGAACTGGCCGAGACACTCCAGGCGGTACGGCGCGCCGCGCACGCCGTACGTCACGTCTCCAGGGGAAGCCGGCGGCTGTCGCTGCGGGGGGAGAGCACCCGGGCGCAGGCCCTGCTGACGGGCTTCGGGATCGACTGCTCGGTCAACCTCGGACGGCCGGGACTGCCGGAGGACGTCAGCGCGGTGCTGGGGACCGTGGTCCGCGAGGCGGTCACGAACATGCTCAGGCACAGCGACCCGGGCAGATGTGTGATCGAGCTGACCGGACGGGACGGCCTGCTGCGGCTGAGCGTGGCCAACGACGGGGCACCCTACGAAGCGCCGCGCAGTGCACCGGACGGGACACCACCTGGGGAGTGGCCGGGCGGGGAGGAGACCGGGGGGAACGGGCTGGGCAACCTGCGGCACCGGGTCACCGGGATCGGCGGCACGCTGCGGGCGACGGCCGGCGAGGACGGCTGGTTCCGGCTCGTCGCCGAGGTACCGGAAAAGTTTTTCTGAATAATTTTCACTTATACCCTAAATGCCCAGGTAGCACCCAATCTCGCGATTAAACCTGTGAATTTTACATATGCGACCCATGGAGTTTGTAACTAGTCATTTCTCTGGTTATCCGGAATTCTTCCTTCTGGAAGACAGCAGGGAGAATGCCGTGAATGCCCAGTATGAGGTTTACTGTCTCGCTGACCGGATCTTTTACGACACCCTCGACGGCTCCCGGGGAGAGCACACCGACTTCCCCCAGGCGACCCGGGAGGTGCCGCCGGGCTGGAGGCACCAGGCCGGCGACACCTGGATGCACTACGCGCCCGCCGACGGCAGGACGCCCGCCCAGGGGTGGAAGATCCACGTCTCGGCGTGCGTCGAGGACGCCGAGCGCGCCCTTGAGGTCGTGTGGGACTACTGCGTGCCCCGGGGTGTGGCGTTCAAGTTCCTGCGCAGCCTGCCGATCATGGCCATGCTGAACTCCAAGGCCGCCGCCCGTGGGTCGAGCGGCAAGCTCGTGACGATCTATCCCGTCGACGAGGCCCAGCTCGAACTGGTCCTGAAGGAGCTCGACGAGCTGCTGCGCGGCGTCAGGGGCCCCTACGTGCTCAGCGACCTGCGCTACGGCGACGGCCCGCTGTTCGTGCGCTACGGGGGTTTCGTGCCCAGGCACTGCGTGGCCGACAACGGCGAGCTGGTACTGGCCGTCGAGGACGACGCGGGGCGTCTCGTGCCCGACGTCCGCGGCCCCGCCTTCAGTCTGCCCTCCTGGGTACGGCTGCCCGCCTTCCTCGAATCCCACCTCGCCGCCCGCAACGCGGTCACCACCGGCGGCCTGCCGTACGAGATCGAGAGTGTGCTGCAGTTCTCCAACGGCGGGGGCGTCTACCTGGGACGGGACCGGGGCACCGGGCGACGGGTCGTGCTGAAGGAGGGGCGCCCGCACGCCGGGCTCGACGCCGCGGGACGGGACGCGGTCGCACGACTGGCACACGAACGCGACATGCTGCGCAGGCTGGCCGGTCTCGACGCGGTGCCCGAACTGCTCGACTACTTCACGCTGGGCGAGCACCACTTCCTGGTGCAGGAGTTCGTCGACGGCAACCCCCTGCAGCGGCACCTGGTGAAGCGCTACCCCCTGACCAGGGCGGTCCGCGACGAGGAGGCCGTCGCCGGCTACACCGCCTGGGCGCTGGAGATGCTTCCCAAGGTCAGGCAGGCGGTCCGGGCGCTGCACGAGCGCGGCGTCGTCTTCGGCGACCTGCACCCGAACAACATCCTCCTCACCGAGGAGGGACGCCTCGTCCTGATCGACTACGAGGTGGCGACGCTCGCCGAGGACAACGCCCGCGCCAGTCTCGGCCACCCGGCCTTCGGGGCGCCGCGCGACCGCAACGGCGTCGAGATCGACGAATACGCCCTGGCCTGTCTGTGCCTCGGGCTGTTCGCGCCGCAGCTGACCATCATGCTCCCGCTCGACCGGGCCAAGGTCCTGCACCTGGGCGAGCTGGTCACCCGGACCTTCCCGGTGCCGCCCGAGGTGGTCGAGGAGGCCGTCACGACCATCCTCGGCGCGACGGAGACGACCCCCACCCGAATCCCCCGGCCGGAGAGCGACGGCTGGCCGGAGGTCAGGGAGTCGCTGGCCAGGGCCATCCTGGCCAGCGCGACCCCCGAGCGGAAGGACCGTCTCTTCCCCGGCGACATCGCCCAGTTCCGTCCCGGCGGCGGTCTCGGCGTCGCCCACGGCGCGGCCGGCGTGCTCTACGCCCTGGAACGGGCGGGTTGCGGCCGTTTCCCCGAGTATGAGGAGTGGCTGCGGCGCGGGGCGCTCGACCCCGAACCGGGTACCGGCCTCGGTTTCTACGACGGCCTGCACGGGGTGGCGTACGTGCTCGACCTGCTCGGACACCGCCAGGACGCGCTCGACATCGTCGAACGGTGCATGCGGGAGAAGTGGGAGGCCCTGGACCTGGGCCTGTTCGGCGGCCTGTCCGGCATCGGGCTCACCCTCTTCCACCTGGGCGAGACGACCGGTGAGACGGGCCTGACCGAGCTGGCCCACCGGATCGCCCGTGTCTGCGCCGACCGGCTCGGCGGCCCCGGCGACGTGCCCGAGATCAGCGGCGGGAGCAACCCCCGCGCGGGACTGATGTACGGCTCAAGCGGCCCGGCCCTGCTCCTCACCCACGCCTACGAGCGTGGCGGCGACCCCTCGATGCTCGACGGCGCGGCCGTCGCGCTCCGCCAGGACCTGCGGCGGTGCACCACAAGCGAGGACGGTTCCCTCCAGGTCACCCAGGGCTGGCGCGTCCTGCCCTATCTCGACGAGGGGTCGGTGGGGATCGCCCTGGCGCTGGGCCGCTATCTGGCCCACCGCGACGACGCGGACCTCAGGACCGCCCTCGACGGCTGCGAGCGTGTCACCGGGGCCGGCTTCTACGTCCAGCCGGGCCTGTTCACCGGCCGCGCCGGCATGATCGTGGCCCTGGGCGCCGGACGGGCCAGGACCGGAGGCTCAACGGCCCTGAACGACCTCGTGTCCGCGCAGCTGAGCGGGCTCGGCTGGCACGCCCTGCCGTACGCGGGCGGCCTGGCCTTCCCCGGTGACCAGCTGATGCGGCTCTCCATGGACTTCGCGACCGGCACGGCCGGAGTCCTCTTCGCGATGAGCACCGTGCTGCGCGACGAGCCGGTGTTCCTCCCCTTTACCGGGCCGCCCGGCGGCGCAGGCTCCCTGACCAAGGCAACGACTGCGTGAACCGCCGAGCGACCTCGACTCCCACGAACACCAAGATCGAAGGAGGTGTAGATCACATGGTACTTCTCGACCTGCAGAGCCTGGAAGCCCCCGGGGGCGGCCACGGCGGCGGCGGCGGCAGCACGCTGACCGTCCTGGGCTGCGAGTCCCACACCCCGAGCAACCTCAGCCTGTTGCTCTGCCACTGACCCCCTCACCCTTCCAGCTCACCAGAAGTGGAGTCACACCATGGTTCTTCTCGACCTGCAGACCCTGGAGACCCCCGGCGGCGGCCACGGCGGCGGCGGCGGCAGCACGCTGACCGTTCTCGGCTGCGAGTCCCACACCCCCAGCAACCTCAGCCTGCTGCTCTGCCACTGAGCCTCCCCCGAGGTTCTTCGCGTATCCCCCGGTAAGCGCTTTTCCCCCAGAAGTGGAGTTACACCATGGTTCTTCTCGACCTGCAGACCCTGGAGACCCCCGGCGGCGGCCACGGTGGCGGCGGCGGCAGCACGCTGACCGTCCTGGGCTGCGAGTCCCACACGCCGAGCAACCTCAGCCTGCTGCTCTGCCACTAGTCAAGCGGATGCCCGGGACGGCCGGCGACGGCAGCCGTCCCGGGCATCGCCCTTTCCAGGAAATACCAAGAAATCTCAGGAAATACCGAGAAATACAAGGAAGCCCTCCACGAGAACCCGCGGCGAAGGAGGAACGGTGCGGACGGCGGATCGGCTGGTCACGCGGACGCTGAGGCACAGCGGTCCCTGGCTGTACGTGCTGGTGTTCACCTCCCTGGCGGGCGCGCTCGGCGAGCTCGCGCTCCCCTACGTCCTGGGCAGGACCGTCGACACGCTCGTGGCGGCCGGGCCCGCGAGCCGTACCTGGCTGGTGACCTGCGGGTCCGTGGTGGTTCTGATCGCGGCCTGCGACGTGCTGGGCGTCTGGGCGGCCGGGGGCGGCGGCGCGCGGGCCACCCGGTGGCTGCGGCTGCGGATCCTGCGGCACGTGCTCGGGGCCGGTCCCGCGATGACCCGCCGTTTCCCCGAGGGGGACCTGGTCACCCGGATGGGCGTCAACGCCGACGAGACCGGGCGTGCGCCCGAGTCGATCGTCACCGGGGCCGCGCTGCTCGTCCCCACCGCGGGCGGCCTGGTCGCCCTCGTCCTCATCGACGTCTGGCTCGCCCTGACCCTGGTCGCCGGTCTGGTGCTCATCGCGTTCGTCCTGCGGGCCTTCCTCAGCACGACCACCTCCCTCGCCGGTGACTACCAGCGGACGCAGGCCGACATCGCCGCGCGCCTGGTCGACGCCCTCTCCGGGGCGCGCACGATCGCCGCGGCCGACACCGAGGAGCGGGAACGGGCCCGGGTGCTCGCCCCCCTGCCCCGGCTGCGCGCGCACGCCATGGACATGTGGCGGGCCAACGCCCAGGCGGGGGTGAGGGCGGGGGCCGTGGTGCCGCTGCTCGAAGTGGCCGTGCTCGGCGTCGGCGGGCTACGGCTGGCCGGGGGCGACCTCACCGCCGGGGAGCTGTACGCCGCCGCCCGCTACGTCGTGCTCGGCGCCGGACTCGGTGCGGCGCTCGGCCACGTCGGCCGTCTGGCCAGGGCACGGGCCGCCGCGGGCCGCCTGGCGGAGCTGACCGAGGAGCCCGCGATCGCCTACGGAGGCCTGTCCCTGCCGGAGGGCCCCGGCACCCTGGAGCTGCGCGGTGTCGGCGCGGGCGTGCTCAGCGGGATCGACCTGGTCGTCCCCGGCGGCTCCTCGGTCGCCGTCGTCGGCAGGTCCGGCTCGGGCAAGTCCCACCTCGCCGCCCTCTCGGGACGGCTGGCCGACCCGGAGACCGGGCAGGTCCGCCTGGACGGCGTGCCGCTGCCCGACCTGTCCGCGGAGGCGCTCGGCGCGGCCGTCGGCTACGCCTTCGAGCGCCCGGTCCTGGCCGGTGGGACGATCTCCGGCGCCGTCGGCCTCGGCGTCGCCGAGACGGACGGCCGTGAGGCGGCCGTACACGCCGCCGCCCGTGCCGCGTGCGCCGACGGCTTCGTACGCAGGCTCCCCCTCGGGTACGGCACGCCGCTGCGCGAGGCCCCCATGTCCGGCGGGGAACGGCAGCGGCTCGGCCTGGCCAGGGCCTTCGCGCACGGCCGTCGCCTGCTCGTCCTCGACGACGCCACCTCCAGCCTGGACACCGTCACCGAGCGTCAGGTCAGCCGGGCGCTGGCGGGCGAGCTGGGGGGCCGTACCCGGATGATCGTGGCGCACCGGGCCGCGACCGCCGCCTCCGCCGACCTGGTGGTCTGGCTGGAGGAGGGGCGGGTGCGCGCCTGCGACACGCACGCCAGGCTGTGGCGGGACCCCGCCTACCGGGCCGTCTTCCAGCCTCTACCGAGCCCTCCGGTCACCGGGGCGGGTGCGTCGTGAGGGCGGCCGTACCGGGCGGTCCCGTCCGCCGGGCGTTGCTGCGCGAACCCCGCCTGCTGCTGAGGCTGGGCGCCTGGTCGGTCGCCGAGACCGCACCCGCCCTCGTGGTCGGCCTGGCCGTGGCCAGGGCCATCGACGACGGTTTCGCCGCGGGCCGGGCCGGGATCGGCTTCGCCTGGCTCGCCGTGCTGGGCGGTGCCTGGCTGGTGGCGGCGGTGGGCGCGCGCCAGGTCGTGCTGACCGTCGGCGCCGTCGTCGAGCCCTTCCGCGAGGAGTTGCTCGACCACGTCGTCGGCGGCGCGCTGCGCCGTTCGGCCACGGCGGGGAACGGCCCAGGAACCGCCTCCGTCGCCCGGGCCAACCTCCAGGTCGAGCTGGCCAGGGACGCCCTGGCCTCGGTCATCACGGTCGTCAGGTCCTTCGCCTTCACCGTGGTGAGCGTCGTGCTCGGTCTGGGTGCCCTCGCCCCCGGTGTGCTCGTGCTGGTCCTGCCGCCGTTCGCCGCGGGCCTGTGCCTGTTCCTGCTCTCGCTGCCCGCGCTCGCCCGGCGGCAGCGGGAGTTCATCCTCGCCGACGAACGCACCGCCGAGTCGCTCGCCGACATGGCGGGCGCGCTGCGTGACATCACCGCCTGCCGCGCCGGGTCGCGGGTGGCCGACGACCTCGGCCGTCAGGTGCGGCTGCAGGAACGGGCCGGGCGCGCCCTGGCCGGGGTGACCGCGCTGCGCACCGCCTCACTCGCCGTCGGGGGCTGGCTTCCTGTGCTGCTGATCCTGGCCGGCACCCCCTGGCTGGTACGCGGCGGGGCCGGGGCCGGGGTGATCCTCGGCGCCCTGGTCTACGTCACCCAGTCGCTCGCCCCCGCGCTGGGCAACCTCGTGCAGGGCCTCGGGATGAGCGGCGTCCGGCTGCGGGTCTCGCTCGAACGCATCCTGCGCCACGGCGCCCCGCCCCGCCCCGAGGTGGAACGGCGCGCCCCCGGGGACGGCGGGGTACGGCTGCGCGACGTGTGGTTCGCCTACGGCCCGCACGCCGAGCCGGTGATCTCCGGCCTCGGCCTGTCGATCCCGGACGGCGACCACGTCGCGGTCGTCGGCCCCAGCGGCATCGGCAAGTCGACGCTGGCCGCGCTCGTCACCGGGGTGCTGCCGCCGGACGCGGGGGAGGTCCTGGTCGGCGGCGTCCCCGCGGGCCTGCTCGATCCGGCGAGCCGGGTGCTGATCCCCCAGGAGGCCTACGTCTTCCGGGGAACGCTGCTGGAGAACCTGACCTACCTGGCCGCCGCGGGAACGCCGGTCGAGGCCGTCGAGGAGGCGGTGGACGCGGTCGGGCTGACCGCCCTGGTCGCCAGGCTCGGCGGCCACTCGGCCGAGGTCGATCCGGGCCTGCTCTCCCCCGCCGAACGTCAGCTCGTCGCCCTGGCCCGCGCCTACCTGAGCCCCGCCCGCCTGGTGGTCCTCGACGAGGCGACCTGCCACCTGGACCCGGTCGCCGAGGCCGTCGCGGAGGAGGCCTTCGCCCGCAGGGGCGGCACGCTGCTGGTCGTCGCCCACCGGCTGACCTCCGCGAGAAGGGCCCGGCGGATCCTCGTCATGGACGGCGTCGACGTCCGGCTGGGGACCCACGACGAACTGCTCGCCTCGTGCCCGCCGTACGCGGAACTGGCCGGGCACTGGAACCCCGCCGAGAACCAGGAGCTTGTCCCATGATCTATCCGCCCGCCGAGCGGGAACCGGTCGTCGACCTTCTGGGCGGGCGGGCCGTACCCGATCCGTACCGGTGGCTTGAGGACGGGGACGACCCGAGGACGCGTGACTGGCTCGCCGCCCAGGACGAGCTGTGGCGTGCCCACGCCGCCACGCTGCCCGGCCGTGACGGGTGGCACTCCAGGGTTGCCGCGCTCACCGAGGCGGGGACCGCGGGGACGCCGATGTGGCGGGGCGGGCGCCGCTTCTTCCTGCGCCGTACGGCCGGGCAGGAGCACGCCGTGCTGTACACCGCCGCAGCGGGGGAGAACGTCAGGGCGCTCGTCGATCCGGGGGTGCTCGACCCCGGCGGCCTGGTCACGCTCGACCACTGGCAGCCGGACGCCGAGGGCCGTCTGCTGGCCTTCCAGCTGTCCAGGAGCGGGGACGAGCACTCGCGTCTGTACGTCGCGGACGTCGTGACCGGCGAGGTCGTGGACGGGCCTATCGACCGTTGCCGCTACTCGCCGGTCGCGTGGCTGCCCGGCGGGAAGGCCTTCTTCTACGTGCGGGGACGCAGGGTCTGCCTGCACCGGCTCGGCACCCCCGCCGACGACGACGTCGTGGTCCGCGCCGAGGAACGCTCCTACGGCCTGGGGATCAGCGGGGACGGACGCTGGCTCACGGTCTCCGCGGGCCGTCCCGGCGGCAACGACCTGTGGCTGGCCGACCTGGTCGCCTCCTCCCCCGAACGGCCCGCGCTGCGGACGGTCCAGGAGGGGACGGACGCGGTGACGGTCGCCGCCGTCGGTCCCGACGGCCGCCTGTACCTGCTGACCACCCGGGACGCGCCCCGCGGCCGGCTGTGCGTCGCCGACCCGGAGCACCCCTCACCCGAGGGCTGGAGCGAACTGGTCGGCCCCGACCCGGAGGCCGTGATCGGGGACTTCGCGATCGCGGAGGGAACCGGAGGACCGGTGCTGCTGGTCGGCCGGACCCGGCACGCGACCGGCGAGATCGGCGTCCACGACCCGGTGACCGGGGAACGGCTCGGCCTGGTCCCCCTGCCCGGCCTCGGCTCCGTCGGGCACATGTCCACCCGTCCTGAGGGGGGACACGAGGTCTGGTTCACCTACACCGACGGCGTCACCCCGGTCGGTGTCCACCGCTACGACGCGCGCACCGGGCGGACAACGCTCTGGGAGGCGGCGCCCGGCGCCGTCGAGGTGCCCGAGGTCGAGTCGCACCGGTTCGTCTGCGTCTCGGCCGACGGCACCCCGGTGCGGGTGGTCGTCCTGGCCCGCCCGGGCGTGGGTCCCCGGCCCGCCGTCCTGTACGGCTACGGCGGATTCGGGCGCCCGCTGGCCCCGTCGTACTCCGGCTATGTGCTGCCCTGGGTCGAGGCGGGCGGGATCTTCGCGTTCGCCCAGGTGCGGGGTGGCGGCGAGGAGGGGGCCGACTGGCACAGGGCGGGCACACTCGGCCGCAAGCAGAACACCTTCGACGACTTCGTCGCGGTGGCCGAACACCTCGTCGCGGAGGGCTGGACCACCCCGGCCCGGCTGGGCGTGTGCGGCGAGTCGAACGGCGGCCTGCTGGCGGGCGCGGTGCTGACGCAGCGTCCCGATCTGTTCGCCGCCGTGGTCTGCTCGGCCCCGCTGCTCGACATGGTCCGCTACGAGCGCTCCGGCCTCGGCCCTTCCTGGCGGGGTGAGTACGGCTCGGCCGACGACCCCGAGCAGTTGGGCTGGCTGCTCGGCTACTCCCCCTACCACCGGGTCGAGAAGGGCACGGACTATCCGGCGACGCTGCTGACCACCTTCGGCGGCGACTCCCGGGTCGACCCCCTCCACGCCCGCAAGATGTGCGCGGCCCTGCAGTGGGCGACCTCGGGAGACAGGCCCGTCGTGCTGCGCCACGAGGACGGCGTGGGACACGGGGCCAGGTCGGTCAGCCGGTCGGTCGGCCTGGCCGCGGACATGCTGGCCTTCCTCGCCCGGCACACCGGTCTCGAACCGGGAGCGCCTGGATCAGGCCCGTGAGCGGTAGCGGATCAGGCCGATCCGCCTGACGTCCTCGGGCCACAGCCAGCCCGACTCCTGGGCGATGGTGACCGCCTCGACCCTGGTTCTGGCCCCCATCTTGGCGAGAATCCGCGACAGGTAGTTTCGGACCGTTCCGCCGGAGAGGAAGAGCCGTTTGGCGATCTCGTTGACCGGCTCCCCCTCGGCCGCGACCTGGAGCACCTCAAGCTCGCGGGCGGTGAGCGGGTTCTCCCGCGCGTGGAGGGCGGCGACGGCCAGCTCCGCGTCGATGACCCGCTCGCCCGCGGCGACCCTGCGCACGCACTCGGCGAGTTCTCCCGCCGGGGCGTCCTTGACGACGAAGCCTCGCGCCCCGGCGTCGAGCGCGCGCCGCAGCGCGGCGGGGGTGGCCAGGCCCGTCAGCATGACGTTCTTGCAGGAGGGCAGCACCCTGGCCAGTTCGCAGGCCGCCGACAGGCCGTCGGTGCCGGGCAGCCCGATGTCGAGGAGGGCGACGTCCGGCCTGGCCCGCAGGCAGGAGGGCACCACGTCGTCGCCGTGACCGACCTCCTCGACCACCTTGATGTCATGCTCGACGGAGAGCAACGCGGCCATCGCTCCGCGAACGAGGTGCATGTCCTCGGCGATCAGGACGCTTATCACGGGTCGTGTCCCCTTTTCGGCGGGAAGCTTATGTGTTAATTGCTCCGGATGTCACCCGCGGAAATCATTGTGCTACCCGCCGGAACCGTTCGCCACCCGGATAGGCCAGACGAGTACCCACCCCCCGCGAATTACGCCTCCCCAGGGGCGCGAATCCGAACAATCGGATATCCGGAACGACTCTTCCGCCCCCAGACCAGGTGAAATCCATCCTGCCCCGGCCTGCGTCCACGGTCCAGTCCACGACCACCCCCGCCCTGCCCACGATCGCAAAATGGACCTCCAACGCAAACATTCAAGGACTGCCACAATTCGTTAAACACGGCAGGTATCGGGAAATATCACGCATGGTCGGGAATTCGCCCTGATCCATTATCCTTTGTGAGCCGGCCGGAACCCCCGTCCCCTTTCCCGCCGATCATCTTCGCGCGCCTCACGTGCCGTACGGCCCCACCGCGGGCGCGGTGCCGTACGGCGTCAGGGCCGTGATTGTCGGGCCCAAGCCTTACGGTAGGGCGCGTGCCAGAGACGAACCACGAGATCACGCTCGACTCGGCCCTCTCCGAGGAGGCCGTGCTCGCCACCTACCGCCGCATGTTCGCCGCGCTCGCGCGCGACAGCGGCGCCGTGGTCGACGACCCCGTGCTGGTCGACATCGCCGAGACGCTGTTCGCGGCGTTCGCCGAGGCGGGCGAGGAGTGGCTGACCCACGAGCAGATGCGGCACGTCTGCCGGGCCTACCCCCTTGAGCTGTTCGAGAACCGTCTGCGGGTGCTCAGGGGTCTCGGCGCGATCCGTGAGGTCTTCCCCAAACCGAACCAGCTCCGCTACCGGGCGTCGTTCACCAGCGTGGTCGGGCTGATGTTCGTCCGGCGGATGATGGACGACGGCGGTCAGTCGGAGATGCACCGGCTGCTCGCCCTGGAGGACCTCAACGTCGCCGACCCCCGCACGACCATGGAGGAGGCGCGGCTCAGCGCGCAGAACCTGTCGCGGGCCTTCAGGCTGTGGGCGCTGGAGCTGATCACGCTGACCGGCGGCACCATCGAGGAGCTGCGTGAGCAGGCGCCCAAGCTCTGGGGCACCGAGGAGATCGCCCGCAGGGCGCAGAGCCTGCACGCCACGATCCTCACCCGCTGGCCCGACCTGGACCGCACCTGCACCGAGCTGCGCGCCTCGATCTACTCCTACAGCGACGCCTCCCGCCGGGCCGCGGGCCGTCTGGCCGACTCCGCGGGCACGACCAGGAACCTCACCCTGCTGCCCGCCGAGACCTGGCGGACGTTCGCCCAGACCGCGCCCAGGGAGCGGCTCGCCGCCGTGCTCGACGGGTTCGTCTTCGACGTCCCCGCGCCGTGGCACGATCCTGCGGCGATCGTCAGGGCCGTTGACGAGAGTCCCCGGCCCGCCCCCGCGCAGCCGACGCCGCCGCGTTCCGCGCTGCCCGATCCCGGTCCCGCCGACTCCCACGAGCCCGGGGGCGGCGGGCTCGACCACCTCACCGCCGTCGCCGAGGCGGCCCTCGCCGGGCGGCCGAGCGCCCGGCTTGAGGAGCTTCTCACCGCGGACGGCGAGTGGGTCTCCGCGCGCAGACTGCTGGCCGACCTCGTCTCAGCCGACCTTCGTCCCGAGTCCCCCTACCGGCTGCGCTGGTCGGACGCCCTCACCGCGGACCCGGACGGGGAGCCGTCATGGCTCTCGCACGGGCTCCTGGAGAGGACGGGCCATGACGCCTGAGCTGGCGCACGCGCGGGCCAGGGCGACCGGCCCCCTCACGCTCGGCGCGGGTGAACCCGCTCCCCCGGGGATGACCCGGCTCGGCAACCCCGACGGGACCGGTACGGCTCTGCCCGCCTGGCCCGACGGGGCGACGCCGTCCCTCCTCGACGAGTACCAGGTCGCGCCGGTGAACGTGGAGCGGGCCGGAGAGACGAGGCGGGTGCTGGCCGCGGCGCTGAAGTGCTGCTGGAACGACCTGTCCGCCGATCCGTGGCCCGGTTCCCCCGCGCCGGTCGAGGACGTGCTGTCCGCCTACCGGGCGCTGATCGGCCGCGGTGACGACCTCATGCGCAACTGGGCGATCGGCGCGCTGCGCCGCCTGCACGACTCGGCCTGGCTTGAGGTCGACGCCGGTCTCGTACGGCTCGGCCCCCGCTGCGCCGGCTGGCCCGCCGCCTCCCACGCCCAGCTCAGGGAGTTGCTGCGGCGTCTCCCCTCGGGAGAGGACGGCTCCGCCGGACTCGACGTCCTGCCCGCCCCTGACAGGCCACAGGACAGGGCACAGGACAGGACCGGGCGGCAGGCCGCCGAGGAGACCGGGGCGGGCGCGACCGCGAGCGTCTCCGAGCCCGACGGGGTCGACGAGGACCTGCTCGCCCCCTTCGACGAGCGGCGCAGGGCCGAGATCGTGGCCGCCTTCATGGCGGTCGAGCACGCGGCCGAGCCGGTCGGCGAGGCGCGTTTCCCCGCGCTGCGCGATCCGGCGCCGCGCCGTACGGTCGCGGAGATGCTGCGGCGGCGGGGCCGCGTCCTGGTCCAGGACCGTGAGCGGTGGACCTCCGGCTACGAGGACGGGACGGCCGCGCTGGCCGGGTCCTCCCTCGGGGAGGCCGAGCGCGCGGTGCTGGTGCTGGTGCTGGTCCACTCGGTGGCCATCCCCCGCGCCGACGGGCTGTTGCCCGCCGACAGCTGGCTGTCTCCGTTCCCCGCCCAGGTCGACGAGCTGCGCAGGCACACCAGGCTGCCGGTCGGCGAGCTGGACGCGGCGCTGCGGACGTTGCGCCACGCGGGCCTGGTCACGCAGGTCAAGGCGGGAGAGGAGGCCGGAGGATACGTCCCCGGGCCACAGTTCCACCGGTTGACCCCGCAGGCCAGGCGCCGTCTGCAGGAAGAGCTGATCCTCGCCGCGGGGCCGCACACCCCGCTGGCCGCGGCCGTGAGGGCCAACCGCCGATGAGACAGAAGAAGGGAACGACAGGGGTGACCGAGCAGCCGGACCCGTCAGCCGGGGACTCGCCGGACAACGCAGGCGGGCGAGCGGGGCAGGCCAGTCTGGTGCCCGTCGAGGCCAGGGTGGCGGCGCCGGGTGAGAACGTGGTCGGCGACCGGGTGCTGATCGCCGTGCAGGCGGTCAACATCTCCCGGCTGTCCACCCACCCGGTGCCGACGGTGCCGGGGACGCTGATCGTGGTCGCCGGGGCGGGCCCGAAGGACTCCAACGGCGCGGGCAAGTCCTCGTTCATCGCGATGATCACCGCGTTGCTCGGCGACGAGCAGTGGCGCTTCGCCTCCGGGGCGAAGGCGGTCTCCGAGCTGCTGTTCAACGCCGAGCTCGCCGCGGGCGGGGGCGGAAGGACGTGGGCGAGCGCCGACCACGGCTACATCGTGGGCGTCTTCGCGAACGCCGGCGACGGGCGGGCGGGCACCGGCGGGCTGGACGACGCGCTGACGGTGTGGCTGCGGGTCAACCAGGAGGCCCCGCACCTGGAGATCCGCTGGACCCCCGGGGTGTGCGTGGCCACGGCCTCCTCGGAGGCCGAGCGGGTGACGCGGGCCGACCACCTGTGGGCGACGCTGCCCCGCTCGGCGGGCCGCAGGGACGTCGTCGCCCGTGACCTGACCAGGTTCCTGTACGGCGACCGGGTCAGGTGCGTGTCGTTCCTGTCCACCTCGGTGCGCAGCAAGGTCGCGACGAACCTGCTGTCCCAGCCGCTCAACGAGATCTCCCCCGAGCGGGTCTTCGAGGCCATCGCCGCGCTGACCGGCCTGGACACCGAGCTGGACCAGGAACGCGACGCCCGGCGCGACGAGCACGCCAAACGGGTGCGGGCGGCGCGGGCCGCCGAGTTGCTCAGGGAGTTCGAGGACGAGTCGCGGGCGCTGCTTGAGACCTTCGACCGGCGTGACCGGGCCAGGATACGGCTGGCCGAGGGGATGCGCGGCTGGCGTGGGCGGCTGGCGCGCAGGCTGGCCGACACCGCGCGGCGGGACGAGGCTCTCGCCGCCGACCTGGAGCGGGCGACGGCGGAGGGTGAGCGGGCGGCCGAGGCCGTCGCCGAGGTCCGGGCGGAGATCGCGACCCTGAAGGACGACACGCTCGACCGCGGCCTGGCCGAGGCCCGCAGGGAGCTGACCGCCCTGCAGGCGCGGACGGCCAAGCTGGACGCCGACCGCGCGGTCGCGGAGAACGCGGTCGACGAGCTGCGCGGGCAGATCCCCGGCCTTGAGGAACAGCGGCGGCTGGCCGACGGCCGTGACGTGCGGACCGCCGAGGACGAACTCGGGCAGGCCAGGCTCAGGCTCAACGAGGCTCTGAAGGCCCTGGGTGTCGCCGACCGCGAGGCCGAGGGGGCCAAGGCCGCGCTCGACGACGCCGAGGGCGGCCCGGCCGCGGCACAGCTCAACGCGCTCGCCGCAGCGGGGGTCGAGGCGAGCGGCCTGCTCGACGCGCTCGACGTCGCCGAGCACGCCAGGGACGACACGGGCGGCCTTGCGGGGCGGGCGGTCGCCGCGGCTCTCGGCGCCCGTGGCTGGCCGAGGGAGCACGCCGTGGTCGTGGACGCCGCCGACCTGGCGTCCGCGGCGCGGGCGCTGGCCGCGCTGCCCGGCTCCGTGCTGGTCAGCGCGGCGGGCGTCACCGTCGTCGGGGCGTTCGAGGCGGTCACGACCGGCAGGGAGGCCCGCATCAAGGCCGCCGAGCTGCGGCTGCACCGGGCGCGTGACGCGCAGGAGGTGGCCGCGGAGACGGTGCGCGCCGCCGAGGACGGCGTCGCGGAGGCCGGGCGGCGGCTGGAGGGGGCCAGGGCCGCCGTACGGCTCGCCGACGTCGAGCGGCGGCTGGCCGAACGGCGGGCCGCGCTCACCGGTCTCACCGAGGCGCTGGCCGAGGCCGGGCCGAAGGTGGGTGAGGCGGAGCGACGGGCAGGCGCCCTCGACTTCCGTGCCAGGACCAGGAACATGGAGATCGAACGCCTTGAGGGGCGCAGGGCCGGGCACGAGGCGGAGCGCGACCGGGCGGCCGAGCGGGCGGCCGCGATCACGGCGGAGCGGCAGGCACTCGGCATCGAGGCGCTGGCCGCCGAGTGGGGCGGCACCGCGCAGAGCGCCCGCGAGTGGCTGGAGGCGCTGGGCGAGCAGGAGTCCCCGCTGACGGCCGAGGAGTGGTGGCGGGCCGCGGAACGCCGCCTCGACGAGGCGCTGCGCGACACCTTCCCCGGCGAGGACGACGAGATGCCCGAGGAGCTCGCCTTCCTGGTACGGCGGCGCACCGAGCCCGGCGCCGGGCGCACAGCGCGTGAGCAGACGACCTTCCCCGGCGTCTGCGCCGCCCTGGCGTCCTACCTGCGCGGCCAGGAGGAGTACGAACGTCACCAGCGCCGTCAGATCGAGTCCCAGCTCGCCACCAGGCAGCGTGACCTCGCCGCCGCGGCGAAGGGCGCCGAGGAGGCCGCGCAGTCGACCGCCGTGCACCGGGCGGCGTTGAGCGCGGCGATCAAGGCGCGCCTCACCCGGGTCGCCGAGGAGTTCGACCGGCTGGACACCTCCTACGGCGGCTACGGCGCGACACTGGAGTTTCCCGTGCCGCCCGCGCCCGCCGACCCCGAGCAGCGCTGGGCGTGGCGGGTCACCCCCAGGTGGCGCAGGGGCGAGGGTCAGGGCTTCGTGCCGTACAACCGGCGGGCCAACACGGCGTTGATGGACGAGAAGGCGGTCAAGCTGGTCTGCGCCGCGGCGATCGCCTCCTCCGGCGGCGGCCACCTGTGCCTCGTCCTCGACGAGCTGGGCCGCAACCTGGGCAAGGAGCACCGCAGGGAGGCCGTGGCGCTGTTCCGCAAGATCGGCGAGACCTACGGCATCACCGTGATCGGCGCGCTCCAGGACGACATGGAGCCCTACGCGGTCGACGCCTGCGGGCAGTACATCAAGCTGCGCCGCTCCTCCGACGCCATGCCGTACAACGAGCCGCCGGTGATCGTCGGTCATGACGCCCACGCGGAGCGGGTGCGGGCGCTGGCCGCCGCGGTGGGCAGGCGGACACCGGAGACGGACGGTGCGGAACAGGTGATGAGGGACGAACGGTGAGAGAGGGGCGGCGAACCAGATAATCTCGCATGAGGTGCGGCCGGTGACGGCCGGGAGGGTCAGGGAGGATCGGTGTCGGCGTCGCCGCTGGATCGGACACCCCAGAAACACGACCTCTACCGGGCGATGGCGCTGGCGCTGCGGGTCGGTGAGCTGCTGCTCGGCAGCGGCGAGAGCACCGAGACGGTCTCCGGCGCCATGCGCAGGATCACCAACGCCTACGGCGTGCCGCACTGCGAGGCGGACGTCAACCTGTCGGCCATCACGCTCTCGCACGTCCCCTCCGACGGGAGCGTCCCGGTCACCGCGGAACGCCGGGTACGGCGCCGCCTGCCCGACTACGACCGGTTGATCGCGGTCCACGAGATGATCAGGGAGACCGCGGGCGGATCCATGCCGCTTGAGGAGGCCGAGTCCCGGCTGCGGAAGGTCACCCGCCGGGTCCGGGTCTACCCCGACTGGTTCCTGGTCACGGCGCTCGCGCTGATCGCGGCCTCGGCGAGCATCCTGGTCGGCGGCGGAGCGCTGGTCGCGACGGCGGCGTTCGCGGCGACCGTGCTCGGCGACCGGGCGAGCGCCTGGCTGGCCAGACGCGGGGTCGCGGAGTTCTTCCAGCTCACGGTCGCGGCGATGCTCGGCTCGCTGGTCGCGGTGCTGATGCTCGCGATCGGCGCGCCGGTGCGGGCGGAGGCCGTCGTGGTCGGCGCGGTCGTCGCGCTGCTGCCCGGACGGCCGATGGTCGCCTGCGTGCAGGACGGCATCGCGGGCGAGTACGTCACGGCGACCGGGCGGCTGTTCGAGATCTTCTTCATCCTGACCGCGATCGTGTCGGGCATCGGCATCACGCTGTACGCCGCCGTCCGTCTCGGGGTGCCGCTGACAGTGGAGAACGTGCCGTCCGCGCCGCTGCTGATCAGGCCTGAGCAGCTGCTCGGGGCCGTGGGGGTGACGCTGTCGTTCGCGGTTGCGCTGCTCGTGCCGCCCCGCCATCTGTTCGCGGCGGCGCTCGGCGGCGCGATGGTCTGGGTGGTCTTCGTGCAGCTGCACGTCTGGCAGGTGCCGGTCGTCCTGGCCACCGCCGTCGCCGCGGCGGTCGTCGGGCTGTTCGGCGGCGCCTACGCCCTGCGTGCCCGGGTCCCCTCGATGGTGATCACGATCCCGGCGATCGGCTCGCTGCTGCCGGGGACCGCGCTCTACCGGGGCATGCTTGAGGTCAACCTGGGCCACGGGGGCGCGGGGCAGGAAAGCCTGCTCCAGGCCCTGTCGACCGCGCTCGCCCTGGGCGCGGGCGTCATCCTCGGCGGAGAGGTCGTGCGCGCGGTCACCGGTTCCGACCTGACCAGGAGGGTCAGGCGACGGGGTGGCCGTACCCGCGCGTTCATCAGCCGTCCCGCCGCCCGCCGTACGCGGGGCTACTGAGCCCGAAGGCCGTCCATCACCAGGCCGAGGAGGCGTTCTGAGGTGTCGTCGCCGCAGTGCTCGCCGATCCAGGCGACCGCGTTGACGAGGCGCATCAGGTCGGTCCCGGTGACGTCGTCGCGTACGGTGCCGGTCCGCTGGGCGGCGGCCAGCAGCGCCGACCCGCCCGCGCGGGTCTGCTGGCAGGCGCCGTACAGCTCGGAGGCCGGGTCGTTGAGGCTGCTCATCAGTGTCGCGGCCAGTCCCCGGTAGACGGTGGCGTGGGCCATCAGGTGGCGCGTCCACTCAAGGAGCGCCTCCTGCGGGGAGTCCGAACCGAGCAGTTCGCGGGCCTGTGTGTCGAGGGTGACCAGACCGTCGTGGAGCACGGCCTCCAGCAGCGCCCTGCGGGTGGGGAAGTGCCGGTAGAGGGTGCCGATGCCGACCCCGGCGGCCCTCGCGATCTCCTCCAGGGACGCCTCGGTGCCCTGCTCGGCGAAGGCCACCCGCGCGGCGGCCAGCAGTCGTTCGTAGTTGCGCCGCGCGTCGGCCCGCATGGGGCGCTGGGTGGTCGCCACCTTGACTCCTCACTTTCCCGGCGTTCTCCGCACATCTACTCGGAGACCGCCTCCGCATACCCTACCGCCCGGCCCCTGCCGCCGGTCAGGGCTCGTCAGGGCACGGTGACCTCGACGGTCGAGCCCTTGCGGCCCTTGCTGACGCGTAGCTGCGCCGGGACGCGGGAGCGCAGTTCGGTGACGTGGCTGACGATGCCGACGGCCCTGCCGCCGTCGCGCAGGCCGTCGAGGATGTCCAGCACCCCGTCGAGGGTCTCCTCGTCGAGGGTGCCGAACCCCTCGTCGATGAACAGCGCCCCGATCTCGACTCCCCCGGCCTCGGCGCTGACCACGTCGGCCAGGCCGAGGGCGAGCGCCAGCGAGGTGATGAAGCTCTCACCGCCGGACAGGGTCGCCGGGTCGCGGTCCCTGCCGGTCCAGCCGTCCACGATCCGCAGGCCGAGCCCGCCTCCCGACCTGCTGCGGTCGCCCGCCGTACGGCCGAGGCCGTGTTCGAGGAGATAACGGCCACCCGACATGCGGTCGAGGCGCTCGTTGGCCGAGTCGACCACCTGCCGCAGGCGCTCGCCGAGCACGAAGGCGGAAAGACGCATCTTCCAGCGGTTGTCGCCCGAGGTCCCGCCGGTCAGGGCCGCCAGCCCCTCTGCGACGTGGTGGCGCCGCCGCGCGGGACCCCAGCGGTCCAGGCATCCCGCCAGCTCGGCGCCGAGCGTGACGAGCCTGGCGAGCCGGGCCCGCGCCTGGTTCGCCGCGGACAGCAGCCTCGCCTGGGCGGCCTCCGCGGCGTCACGCGCGGCGCGCAGCCCGTCGAGGTCGGGTTCGGGCTCCGCGGCGGCGGCGACCAGTTCGGGGTCGGCCAGCAGGGCGGTGACCGCGACGCGTTCCCTTTCGAGCTCGCGCAGCCGTTCGGCCTTCTCCTCCCGCTCGGCCGGCGGACGGAAGGCCGCGAGCGCGTCCTCGACACCGGAGAAGCCCGCCTCGACGGCCGCGGCCATGGCCGTGACACGGGCCGCCGCCAGCTCCGCCGTGGCCGTCCGCTCCAGCCGGGTCGCCTCGACGGCCTCCGTGAGCAGCTCCGCCTCCTCCGCCAGCCGGTCCAGCCTGGCGGCCAGTGTCGGGTCGTCGCCCCGTGCCTCGTCCAGGCGCGCGGTCAGCCGCTCGATGTCCGCGTCCAGCCTCTCCCGCCGCGTACGGCGGGCGGCCAGCGTGACCGCGAGTTCGCGCGAGAGCTCCTCAAGCCTGACCTGTTCGTCCGCGGTCCGCGCGGCCTCCTCGTCCAGCGCGGGTTCGGCCCGCGCCGACTCGGTGAGCCCGGCCAGCGCCTCCTGCGCCCGCGCGAGTTCCCGCGCGGCCTGCTCGGCCGGGACGTCCGTCTCCTCGGACGCCTCCCGGTGCGCCGCCGCCAGTTCCGCGGCGCGACCGGCCGCCTCCGCCGCCGCGGCGAACAGGGCCGCCTCCCGCGTCAGGCGCTCCCTGCGGGCCTGGACGGTCGGGTCGGCGCCGCGTGCCTCGTCGAGCCGGGCGGTCAGCCTGTCCTGTTCCGCCCGCCACTCCTCCTGGCGGGTACGGCCTCCGGCGAGCAGCCGCGCGGCGTCGGCCGCCCCGGTCCGCGCCTCGTCGAGTTCGGCCGTCAGACGCTCCGCCCTCTCGGCGAGGGCGCTCTCCGTCTCCGCGACCGCCGTCAGGGCGGCCAGCGCGCGCCGTACCTCGTCGAGGGCCTCCCGCGCCTGCTCCACGGGCGTGTCCCCGGCCACGGCGAGGGCCTCTTCGAGGCGTGAGGTGAGGGCGGCGACCGCGGTCTCGGCGTTCCTGCGCCGTTCCACGGCGGCGTCGTGGTCGGCCTGGGCGGCGCGCTCGTCCTCGGGGGTCGGGGCCCGCCCCGACCTGGCCGCCGGGTGAGGGTGTTCGGGAGAGCCGCAGACGGCGCAGGGTTCGCCGGGAACGAGTTCGGCCGCCAGTTCCGCGGCCATGCCGTCGATCCTGGCCTGCCTGAGGTCCTGGAGGCGGTCGCGAAGCCGCTGGGCGAGGTCGACGGCCTCGGCCTGGAGCGTCCTGGCGGCGTTGAGTTCGGCGCGCAGGCCGTCGCGGCGTCCGGCCGCGTCGAGTCCGGCCGCGGCGGCGGTGGCACGTGCCCGGGTCTCGGGGATCTCCGCCACCCTGGCCCTGACCTCGGTGAGCTCCGCGGTGACCTCGGCGAGCCCGGCCGGGAGTTCCGCGCACCGCGCGCCAAGGGCCGTCTCCCGCTCCTGCGCCTCGGCGAGTTCGGCGTCGAGCACGGCCAGCGGCCCGGCCAGTTCGGCGAGTCTGGCCTCGTCGCCGCGCAACCCCTCAAGCCCGGCGAGCAGCCGCCCGTGCTCCCGTTCCCGTACGGCCAGCAGCTCGCGGGTGCGCGCCTCGTCCCCCGGATGGTGCTCCACCGGATCGGGCAGCCTGCCCAGCGCCGTGGCCAGGTGTCCTCGCGCCTCCTCCAGGGCGACGGCCAGGCCGTCCCGCCGCTCCACGGCCTTCAACCGGGCCAGCGCGGCGTCACGCGCCGACTCCGCGGCCGGGACCCGCGCGGCGTCCAGGCGGGCGGCGGAAAGCCTTGCCTCCGCCTCGCGTCTGAGGCCGGGCAGAATCCCAAGGCGGCTGTCGGTCTCCTTCTGGCGGGCTTCCAGCTCCGCGATCTCCCGGGTGAGCGTCGCACGCTCCAGGAGGTCCTTCGACAGCAGCGGTTCCTGCGTGCGCAGTTCCTCCAGCCTGGTGATCTCCTCCCGCCGGTCGAGCGCCATCGCGGCCAGCCGTTCGACGCCGGCCGCGTTCTCGCCCGCTGCCCCGGCTGCCGGCCCGATCAGGGGCAGGGCTCGGGCGACGGCGTCGGCGGCCATCCGGTGCGCCTTGGTCGCGGTCTCCTCCCGCTGCTCGGCGGCCCGGATCATGGGCAGCACCCGGTCGGCCCTGGCCGCCTCGTCGAGCACGTCCTCCAGATCGGCCCGTTCCTGCGCGCTCTCCCCGAGGGCGCGTTCGCGCGCCACCGCCTCGGCGTGGCGGCGGCGCCGGTCGGCGAGCGCGTTTCCCTGCTCAAGGGCGGCCCGCGCCAGCCGTACGGTCTCCAGGACACCGTCGTTGTCGCGGCCCGCGCCGGCCTCGGCGTCGGCGGCGAGCGCCTCGATCGCGGCGGCCCAGGCGAGCGGGTCCTCCTCGCTGGAGGAGTCCCCGGCGTTCTCGGCGAGAAGGGCGAGCAGTTCGGGGCCCGCCGCCTCCTCGATGCGTTTGACGGCGAAGTCGACCTCGGTGCGCAGGCTCTGCTGCTCGCGGAAGGCCTCGGTGCGCCGGTCGGCGAGCCACGCCTCGGCGCCGGCGTAGACCCTCACGGAGAACAGCCGTTCGAGCACCCTGCGGCGGTCCTCGCCGTCGGCGCGCAGGAACCTGGCGAAGTCCCCCTGCGGGAGCATCGCCACCTGGAAGAACTGGTCGGCGTTCATGCCCAGCAGGGTGCCGATCAGCTCGCCCGCCTCGTCGACCCGCGTGGTCAGCCCGGTCCACTCGCCCGCGGGGGTGAACTCCTGGACGAGTGCCTTCTCCTTCTCCCCGGTCATGCCCTCTCCCCTGAGCTTGGGGCGCTGCCAGGCCGGGGAACGGGTGATCTTCAGCCGCCGCCCCCTGAGGGTGACCTCCAGGGCGACCGAGGGCCCCCTGCCGGGTGGGGCGTGGTCGCAGCGCAGGCTCTTGGCGTTGTCGCGCCTGCCGGGCACCCTGCCGTACAGGGCGTAGCAGAGCGCGTCCAGCACGGTGGTCTTGCCCGCGCCGGTCGGGCCGTGGATCAGGAACAGCCCCGCCTCGGCGAGGGCGTCGAAGTCGATCTCCTCCTCACCCGGGAAGGAGCCGAACGCGGTGATCCACAGACGGTGCGGGCGCATCTACGCCATCGCCTCCCTGATTCGGCAGTTCTCAATGGCCTCGCGGAGCAGCGTGGTCTCCTCGGGGTCGGCCTCCTCGCCCCGGACCTCACGGACGAAGTCGAGCGCCACCTCGATCTCCGGTTTTCCGGCGAGCCTCGGCCGTACCGCGCCCTGCTGGGTGCCGCCCTCGGGCTCGAAGGAGAGGCTGAGGGTGTGCGGGAAGCGGGTCCTGAGGCGTTCCATGGCCTCCTTCGGCCTGACCGGGTCGGTCAGCGTGACCTGGAGCCAGTGGTCCTCGTAACCCGCGTGGTCCGCCGAGGTCAGCAGGTCGTCGAGACGTCCCCTGCGCGTGGCGATCGGCCGGGGGACGGGGGCCTCGGCGAACTCCGCGCTCACCCGCCCCCGCGCGTCGACCTCCACCAGCCACGAGCCCTTCACCTGGCGCTCCTCGGAGAAGGAGTAGGCGATCGGGGAGCCCGAGTACCGTACGGTCTCGCTCATCCGCTGGCGGCCGTGCAGGTGGCCGAGCGCCACGTAGTCGACGCCGTCGAAGACGGAGAGCGGGACGTGCTCGACCCCGCCGACGCTGATGTCGCGCTCGCTGTCACTGGCCCGCCCGCCGGTGACGAAGGCGTGGGCGAGCACGACCGAGCGGGTCCCCCGGCGGGCCAGGTCCGCGCGGACCAGGGACATGGCGTGCCCGAGCGCTGCGGTGTGGGTGCGTTCGGGCAGCTCCCACGGTTCGCGCACCAGCTCGGGTTCCAGGTAGGGGATGCCGTAGAAGGCCACCCGCCCGTCGCCCGAGGGGTCCTCGACGAGGACCGGCTCGCCCGCCCGCGCGGGGTCGGTGCGCAGGTGGACGCCCGCCGCGTCGATCAGGTCCGCGCCGAAGCCGAGCCTGCGGGCGGAGTCGTGGTTGCCGCTGATCAGCACGGTGCGCACCCGTTCGCCGACCAACCGCCGCAGGGCCTGATTGCACAGGTCGACCGCGTCGACCGAGGGCAGCGCCCTGTCGTAGACGTCGCCGGAGACGACGACCACGTCGATCCGTTCGCTCCTGATCGTCTCGATCAGGTGGTCGACGAAGGCGCCCTGGGCGTTCAGGAGGCTCTCGCGGTGGAAGGAGCGGCCCAGGTGCCAGTCGGAGGTGTGGAGCACGCGCATGTCACGTGAAGCTAACAGGCCTCGAACGCACACGAGACCACTGTGACCACTCTGCTCCCATTCGTCCTGTCGGGTGTGACCGGCCGTGGGTACGCTGAAGATCGTACGTTTCTCCCGGAGGCGAACAACGACCAGGGAGCGATCGGCATGCGAGCTGGCCGAGGCGTGGTGAGCGTGGCCGCGGGTGTGGTCCTGCTGGCCCTGGCGACGGTCGGCTACACCCTGCCGCCTCCCTTCGATCCGCCGCCGCTGAACGTGGACCCGATCTTCCAGAACCTCCCCGCCCAGCCCGCCGCGGAGACCAGGCCGGTCTCGGCGAACGGGCGTTTCTCCGTTGAGGACATCACCGTCGACGCCGGGGACACGACGCTCGACGCGACGATCCGCGCGCCGCTGTCCCCCGGCAGGCATCCCGCCCTGGTCTTCGTCCAGGGGGCGGGTCCCGGGGTGCGTGACGAGTTCACCGACCAGGCCGAGTGGCTGGCCGGGGCGGGGATCGTCACGCTCGTCTACGACAAGCGGACCGTCCGCTACGACTTCCGCAACCGCGACTTCGAGCTGCTGGCCGAGGACGCCCTGCGCCTGCTGGCCAGGCTGCGGCTGCGCGCCGACGTCGACCCCGCCAGGACCGGCCTGTGGGGGGTGAGCGAGGGCAGCTGGGTGGCGCCGATCGCCGCGGCCAGGAGCCGGGACGTCGGGTTCACCGTGCTGGTCTCCGCGCCGAACGTCTCACCGTTACGCCAGGTCACCTGGGCGCTCGGCGAGCAGCTCGACCGGCTGCACGCCCCCGCGGGGACCAGGGAGCTGCTGGTCAGGGCGATGAGCGCGGTGCACATGAACTTCCTGCGCCACGACGGCATGCCCGCGCTGCGCAGGGTGCGCGCCCCCGTCCTGGCCCTGTACGGCACGAGCGACCCGTCGATCCCGTTCGTCGAGAGCAGCAAGGCCCTGACCGGCGCGCTCGCCGAGGGAGGCAACCCCGACTACACGATTCGCTATCTGAAGGGTGCCGACCACGGCATGCGCCTGCACGGCGGCCCCTTCGCGCCCGGGTATCTGGAGACGCTGGCCAACTGGGTCACGGGACTGCCGGGAACCGCCAGACCCGCCGTGCACATCGCGGGCGCGACACCCGTACAGCGCTACGAGGCCAGCGAGGTCCCCGCGGCGCCGTGGTACGCGGGCGGGGCGGTCCTGGGGATGACGCTGTGCCTGACCGCGGTCGGCTACGTGGTCGGACCGGTGACCGAGATGGTGCTACGGCTGCGCGGGCGGCCGTCCGGCGAGACCGGCGCCAGGGTCTGGCCACCGGTCAGGCGCAGGTTCCGGCGGATGGCGTGGACCGGAGCCGGACTGCTGGTCTCGGTGGTCGCGCTCATCACCCTGCTGGTGCTGTTCTCGGTCAACCAGGCGGGGGCCTGGCCCGCGGTGCTCGCCGGGTGGCTGGTCATCAGGATGCTGGCCGTACTCATGCTGTTGCAGGAGGTCACGGCCGGCGCGGCGGTCGTCTCCGGGCTGCGGGAGGGCTGGCGGCCGAGCCGCCCGCAGTGGGCCGCGATCATCGGGGTGCTCGGCGGGACCGGCCTGCTGCTGGTCGCCGCGGCCTACTACGACCTGTTCTCCTTCCCCTGGTAGAGGTTCCCCTGGTAGAGGCCCTCCGGAAAGGTCTGGTTTGCCGAAGCGCATGGTCACCTCCGGACCGGGTTTCGGCCAAGGAAGTCACAGCCTTAGGAAATATGTCAGGATAAAGGCGGATTTCTTTTCCAAGGTGTTCATCCGTACGTCGCCCCTCGGCCTCGGCACCCGCCCTACCATCTCCCCTGCGGCGCTCAAGCGCGTGGGGAGATCGGGGAAGCGGGTGCAGGACGGATCAAGGCGACCGGGACCACGGGGGCCGCGAAGGCTCGGCGCGGTCGTCGGCTGGACGGCCCTGTCGGCGATACTGCCCGGCGCGGGGCACCTACGGGCGGGATGGCGCAGGACCGGGATCGCCCTGCTGTCGGTCTACGCCCTGCTGCTGCTCGGCGTGCTGTGGGTGCTGCTCACCACCGACCTCGGAGACCTGGCCGGGCTGCTGGTCACCTCGACCTGGCTGTCCGCCATCACGATCGGCGCCCCGGTCCTCGGCCTGGCCTGGTTCGTCCTGGTCGTGCACTCCTTCACGGTGCTTCGGCCCGGCATGCTCCGCGGCCCCGCGCAGGCGGTCGCGGGGGTGATCGCGGGTCTGCTCGCCATCACGGTCGTGCTGCCGTTCGGCCTGGCCGGGCAGTACGCCACGGTCTCGCAGTCGGCGCTCGACCGGATCTTCAGCGCCCCGCCGGCCACCCCCGCCCCCCGGGCCAGTTCCTCCCAGGAGAGCGATCCGTGGGAGGGCAGGACCCGGGTGAACATCCTGCTGCTCGGCGGTGACGCCGACACCCACCGGGTCGGCGTACGGACCGACAGCATCAACCTGGCCAGCATCGACGTCAGAACCGGCAACACCGTACTGCTCGGCCTGCCGCGCAACCTGGAGAACATCCGGTTCGTCCCCGGCTCCCCGATGGCCAAGCGCTTTCCCAACGGCTTCCGGCTGCCCGCCAACCCGGACGGCTCCCGCGAGGACCTGCTGTTCTCAGTCTGGGAGTACGCCGACTCCCACCCGGAGCTCTTCGGCGGACGCAAGAACCAGGGTGCCAGGACTCTCATGGAGACGGTCGGATACACATTCGGCCTGCGGGTCGACTGGTACGCCCTGGTGAACATGTGGGGCCTGGCCCGGTTGATCGACGCCATCGGCGGCCTGCGGCTGACCGTGCCGCAGGACATCGTCTTCGGCAAGTACAACGAGGGCCTGGTCAAGGCGGGGACCCGCAGGCTCGGCGGGGCGGACACCATGTGGTTCGCCCGCTCGCGCACCTTCAGCGACGACTACACCCGGATGGGCCGCCAGCGCTGCGTGCTGAGCGCCCTGCTCCAGCAGGCCGACCCGGCGACCGTGCTCTCCCGGTTCAACCGGATCGCGCTGGCCACCAGGGAACTCCTCCAGACCGACATCCCACGGCCGATGCTGGAGCACCTGGTGCCGCTGGCCCTGAAGGTGAAGAGCGCCGAGGTGACCAGCGTCCAGTTCGTCCCGCCGCTGATCAGCACCGGCTACCCCGACTGGGCCAAGATCCGCTCCTTCACCGCCAAGGCCGTCCACACCTCGTCCGCCGCTTCGGCGTCCCGGGAACGACTCGCCGCCCCCGCGACTCCCACCTCAGGCACCACCGCCACGCCAGGGGTCACCTCTTCTCCGAGCGCCACTGCTTCTTCGGGTGCCACCGCCGGCCCGAGCGGCGCGCGGGACACAGGAACCGCCTCCAAGTCGGGCAAGCCGACGGAACCGGCCCCGGTCAAGGAGATCAACGAAGGCTGCGCCTGACCTGGCCCCTCCACCTGACGGACTTTCCAGCGCACCACAGCGAACGACCTCAGGTCGTGGCCGGTCGCAGAAGACTTCTCGGGATGTCGTCGGCCTCGCCGAGGACCAAGCGGCCGAGATCGGGAGCTGAGACAGGCCGTCTCACCGACGCCAGTACTCCCGAGGAAAACGCCCGGAATGACCTAGACCACGGGTTCCACGACCACGTTCAGGGAGCACGCTGGGTGATCGGTCCACAGGCCCGCCTCGACATCCTCGACAAGCTCCTGACGCTCAACCACCACCGCCACCTGAAGGAGCCGGAGACGGTCATCCGCAGCTCCGGGAAGAGCGTCAGGGCCAAAAGACAGACGGGCACCACGCGAACAGCAGCCTCGTCCCCCTTTGACTCAGACACAGGGCACAGGCTCGGGACCGTTGGAGACCGGTTTCGTCATCGACGACGGCCTGTTCCCACCCGAGGATCTCTCTTCTGAGCGAAACGATCGATGGCGGGGTAACCCCCCGCCATCGGTCAAGGCGGCCTTCCTGCTCAGTGGTCGAACGTTCCGCTCTTCACCCCGCCGACGAAGGCGTTCCATTCGGCGGGGGCGAAAAGTAGTTTCGGGCCGTCCGGGTCCTTGCTGTCACGGACGGCGATCACTCCGGGAAGGTTAACGGCGACCTCCACACACTGACCGCCGTTGTCTCCCGAACGCGAAGACTTCTGCCATACAGCGGCACTCAGATCCATTCTTGTCTCACTTCCTCAACCATTTTCATGGATATGTGCTCAGGATAGGCCCAAGCCCGTATCGCCTCATAGCGCTTCCAGATCGCAGTCACAGAATCAGTATCCGCCGTAACCTGACCTTCGATCGAAGAGTCCACGTGAATGACGTCCGACTGTCCGTTTGGAAGCTCGGCGATCATGAATGCGCCCAGCAAACCCGTCAGGCATTCCGAACTGACGACCTGAACAGAAACGGTCGGCTGCCGAACTGCCTCAAGTAGATGGCCAAGTTGCTCACGCATCACCTCAGATCCACCGACCTTACGGCGAAGCACTCCCTCATCAACGAGCACCAAGAGGAGGGGAGGCTTCTCCTGGTCCAGGATGCGCTGCCGCCGCATACGGGTTTGAACCCGCTCCTCCGCCTCGTCGGGGGCGATCTGAGGGGCCTGGAGGAAGAGGTGCCGGGCATAGCTCTCGGTCTGGAGGAGTCCCGGGATGAGGAGGGGGTCCCAGGAGCGGAGGACGCGGGCGGTGGGCTCGATCTCCTCGGCCCAGCTCCGGAACCAGACCGGGCCACCGGGTTGGGCGGTGATGCGCTCGTAGAGTCGGACGAAGGAGACGCCGCTCTCGGCGCCGAAGAGCCGGTCCAGCCGCTCGGCGTCGGACTTGGACGGGCTCCGGGTGGCCTTCTCCAGGCGACTCACCTGGGTCTGGGTGCAGCCAAGACGGGAGGCCACGGCGGCCTGTGAGAGCTGAGCGCCCTCCCGTAGACGGCGCAGTTCGACACCGAACCGCACACGCGGAGACGCGGGATCGAGCGCCGGCACCACTTCCATCGCATTCCCTCCCGAATTATAAAAAACGGACTTATTGTTTAGTCGGCGATACCGAATTCAGTCCGGGACAGACCAACGGCTGTCATCATCCACCCTGCTCTGGACTGCGGAACAGATACCCGACCAGGCATCAGGGGAGCATCATAAACGCACTCCCCTATCGCCGGGAGGAGCGAAGAAGAAAGCAATCAATCACCTCTGCACCGGGAAGGAAGCAACCCTCCAATGAATACGCCGATGAAATTCGGTCTCCCGGCCGGGCACGCCGGAAAGCATTCCGGAACCCGGCCGTGACGCCTGGCGAGCAGCGCGAGAGATTCGACCACCTGGTCCGGCTCGGCCGGACGATGCGCACCCTCGGCGCCTGCGTCGTCCTGGTCCTTCCCACAGCGGGTGAACCGGTTCTGGAAGTGCGGTCAGCGTCCGGCACCCTGGCCCGCGTCATCGTCATATGGCGTTCCGGCTGGGCCTTCACCTGGCGTCCGTGGTGGGCTCGAATGTGGCCGGGAGGCAAATGGGTGGCGGCCCACGCCGACAACGCCGCCGACGTCATCATGGCGGAGGTGGGCGCATGAGAGGAAACAATCCGATCGGCCATTACGGCGACACCCGACCGAAGGCGCCTCACGACACCTGGCAGCGGAACTTCCCGGGAAAGGAGATATCCATTCCCATCGCCCGAAAATGGGCACGTGATCTCCTGACCGGGCAAATCGCCGGCCCGGTTCTCGACGATGTGCTACTCCTGCTGAGTGAGGTGGCCACCAACGCGGTCACCCACTCGAACTCGGGACGCACGCCGGGCGGGCAGGTGACCGTACGAATGACGTACGCTCCCGGCGACGTCCACGTGCAGGTGACCGACGACGACTCGTCCACCAGTGCGCCAATCGTCCGGATACCCGGTCTCGACGAGGACGGCGGACGCGGCCTTTGGCTGGTGAATCTGCTCGCGACCACATGGGGGACGCACCGCGGTGAGACCACCCGATCGGTCTGGTTCCGAATCTCCGGCTTCTGACACCGAATACGGTCAAGAACGTGGCGGAGGCGATCCGACTAGGCGAAGATCGGTATGTCTCAGCATCAACCGCACTTTCGGAGGTAAGGCATGCGCGTCGCCCGGTCACTGGCCATCGGCTTGACGCTGATAATCGCGGCCTCGGGATGTACCGCCTCCGAACCCTCCCTGAAGGAAGCCACCGCAGAACTCCAGAAGGACACCCGCCTCCTGCAGGAAGCCTTCAAAAATCCACTTAACAAACTTCGTATCCTGCAGGGAGCGGACAAGGACATCCCCTGCGACAAAGATAAGTTCAAACGAGTGATGCGCGCCACAGCGGACTACGAACGCACCAACGAACCGCTGGCCAACCACCTGGAACGAGCTCAAACTTTGATGGAAAACAGACTGGCCCGAGAGCTGGGATACAAGCTGGAATTCGACTCAAGTCAGAACGAAGCCGAAGACGGGAGATTCATCTATGGAACCAAAGAAAACCTGGGTATCAAGGTTACCGTGTACGTGGCTCCCGAGTCCCCTACCTGGCGACTTCACGCGACAACCTCATGCCTGTCTCGGTGAACAGAAACCCTTACCCCCAGACCCTCAGGTCTTCCTTGGCTCTTTCACCGATCTGGAAGTCGGACGCATCCTCAATCTTTTTGTCGAGGAGATCATTACCATCCAGCCAGTGCTCATAAGGCGCCAGCTTCTTCCGAAGCGCCCCTTCCCATTTGTTACCCTCCCCAGCCTCCTTCTTTGCCTCGCTTAGAAGCTCGTCGTAGGTCTTAAGCTTCCCCGACTCTTTACTGATGAGCTCCGAAGGTGGATCACTCGCCGGATATTCCGCTTCATAGAGAAAGTACGCCATGTCATACTTCTGCCGAAGGATGAAATCCGACCGAGCCCCGGTGGCAGCCTCAACTCTCGTCTCAAAGCTCCCGGCCCAATCATCAAGAAGCCCGCTGACATAGTAGGTCTTGGTCAAACCCCAGCTTTCGTTGATGAAGTTAATCGCCTTCTCGGAGAGCTTCTCAGAGAACTTATCAGTGAGAAAACCCGCAACGGGGATCTTGTCGACCCCAAGAGAGAAGGTGTTCTTGGTGATCTCCCGAATCAAGTCATCAGTCGCGTCTCTTTCCCCCCGCGTGTCCAAGGTCGCCTTGAACTCCATCCCAGCTAAACCGCCGAACATTCTCGCTGTGTCCTCGAAGTTTCGAGTCTTTTCACGCTTATCCAATTTGGCCGCTTCTACCAGCGCGCCGTAGCGGAATTGAGCCGCAGTCGCGTCGAAGCGAGCTGTGAGTCCCTCAACTCCGGTGAAGGTTTTCATGAAGCGATAGGTGTCCCCGACGCTGAGGTAGAACGCCGGGGTCACACCGGGAAGGGAAACCCAATTCTCCGGCATTTTGAGCCCGGAAGCCCGATCCACGGCCTTGTCGAAGCGGGCGCCCGAGGCGAGTTCGTGGATGTAGGACGTGGCGAGGGTGACCATGGACTCCCGGGCAGGCTCGGGGATGGAGTCTCCCAACGGCCCGGTGGCCAGCATCGCGTCCATGGCGAAGACGGCGGCGGCCTGGCTGTGCTGTCCCGGCTTCTCCGTCGCAACCTCGGCGCCCGACTCCACCACCCGGCCGAAGGCGGCGGCCACCTCGTCCCCGGTGCCCGCGTGGTCGGCGTAGTCGAGGAAGCGCTTCATCTTCTCGACCTGGCTGAGCTTGACGTCCGGCCCGCCCATCGTGGCGAACGCCTCCCGTGCCGCCGCCCCGTCCCCGGCGAGGACCTCCAGTCCCAGCGCGACCAGGTCGGTGGGCAGGCCGTACGTCCTCGCCTCGACGGATCCGGCACGCCAGTCCTGTTTGGGGTTCTTCATGAAGTCGTCCAGCACCAGCGCGCGGGCCGCCGCACTACGCACCTTGGCGGGAGCATTCGCCCCCTTGAGCAGCGCGAGACGGTTCCACGCGGCGATCTTGCTACCGGCCGGCTTCGTCAGGTCCTCTCCGACCTTGGCGAAGGCGGGAACCAAAACAGGGGCGTTCAGGGCCGCACCCAGAGCCTTACCGAAGGCGGCCAGGTCTGCCTTGGCGGTCTTGCTGCCGGTGGCCGCGATGATGTTGGGCAGACTGTCACGAGCCTTCGCCGGCAACAGAGCGAAGAAGGCGGCGGCGGCCTGCGGGTTGTCGGCCAGTTGAGCGATCTCGTCGGCGTGCTCATGAATGAGCGTGGCCTGGGCCTCACCGCTGTAGTTGACGAGGATGTCGTTTCCGTACATCCTGGCCAGCCCCTGGGCGCGTTCCATCGACTCCAGGTCGTCGGGCAGGTGAACAAGCCCCTGACCGCCCGTCGTCGCGACGGCACCCCCCAGTTCGGGGGCGCCGTCACCCAGGTTTCTGATCAGATCGGCCCGTCCCAAGAGCATGGAGCACTGGCTCTTGCCCCACTCGGCGATGGTGGTGATCTCCCGCAACGCGGGAACATCGACTTTCTCCTGCTGGAGCCTCACCTCAAGCTCATGGCAGAACCTGGTCAGCCGCGCGGCGGCGCCGTCCAGGGAGACGGCCAACCGTCCCATCTCATCAGGGTCGATACCGCAGAACTCACCGGTGGACGCCATGGGACGCTCTCCTTCGCGGTCGCAACGGTCATGAGTACTCGGAGAAGTCCCAGCGTCGGCTCTCGCCTGTCGCCTCGGACTCGGTCACCAGCGGAGGCTGCCTGCGCAGTTCCTCCTCGATCGCCTCCACGACCCGCCGGGCGAGCTGTCCCAGTCGCTGGTGCCGCGCCTCAAGCTCGGCGCCCCACTTGACGGCCGTCGGCCCCGTCCAGACCTTTCCCGACTGCATCGCTCCAACGGCGCGCTGATAGGCCTGCCGAACCTCCTGGGAACCGTACTCGGCCTCTCTCAGGAGTTGTTTCAGCCGTTCGTGCCGAGGGTTGGGCACCATCCGCTCGGTCACGCCACCCCGTCTCCCCCAGCTCACCGTGGATGGAAAAGCTGGATATCACACTAAACGCCGGATATTTACGGCGGCAGGGTCGACCCCCGTCAGTGCCGCGCCGCCGCCGTTTCGATTGCTTCGCCTGTTTCAGATAGTGCGATTACGAGGGGAAGATAGACGTGCCCGGCATTCACGTCAAGTTCTCGGTCAATCCAGGATCGATGGACACCCGAAAAGCGGCCGACGCCGCCGGGTGGCTCGAAGAGATTCTCAGGCGACATCCCGGCGAGAGCGGCGTCCGGTTCACCGCCGACCCAGGTGACGAAAATCCGTTGGTTCTCCCACGCGAGGCCCTCCTCCTGCTCGCCCACGTTCTGAGGCAGGTCGCACGAGGCCGGGGCGTTTCGGTCATCCCCTCGGGGGCCGAACTGACCACCCAGCAGGCGGCGGACGTGCTGCGCGTGTCGCGTCCCTACCTGATCAGTCTGCTGGAGGCCGGCCTGATCCCCTACCGGCTGGTGGGCAGGCACCGTCGCGTCGTCACCGAGGATCTCATGGAGTACGCGCACGGGCTGTGGCCGGAAGGCAATCGCCCATCACCCGGAAACGGCACAGAAAGACCGTAATCCATCCCGGGAACTCCACCCGCCGTCAAAACCGTTCCCATCCCGCCGCGACCCCGCGAACCCGAAAGCAGGCCACTCCCCCACGAGGAGAGCGTTAACGAATGTCGTTCTTCGACAGAAACATCGACGCGATAGACAACGCCGCCAAAATCGTATTCTTCGGAAGTCTCGCGATTCTCGCCCTGATATTCGTCACCGGCCCGGTCGGCCTGTTCACCCTCGTCGTGCTGGCCACGCTCATCGGCTCCGGGCTCGTCCTGAACGAGGTCGCGGACGCCCAGGCGCGCATGGACCAGGAGGCCGCCGAACGGGGGACACAGTGGCACGAGCGGCTGCGTGCGAACCGTGAGCGTGAGCTGCACCGCGAGATCCAGAGGCTACGACGGGAACGCGAACGTTGACCGTCCCGGCTCGTGAGTCGTGCCCGACCGACCGAGCGCGCCATGGCGCGGTGACCATGAACTGAGCCACCGCTCAGACGGCGTAGGTCTCCTTGGCCAGGCGGCGGACGCGGTTCACGTCGACCGTGTGGCCCAGGCCCGGCTGGGTGAGCGGTACGGCGATCACGCCATCCGAGGCACCCACCGGCGGTGTGACGATCTGCGCGCTGCGCGGGGGTTCGGCCACGTCGCAGGGCAGCCCGCAGCCGGGCAGGCTGGCCGCGGCGACCGTCGCCGCCCTGGCCAGGCCGGTGCCCTGGCCTCCCGAGCAGGCGATCTCCCATCCGGCCGCGGCGGCGATGTCGTGCATCCGCCGTACCTCACGCAGGGAGCCGATGGCCGAGGGGCGCAGCAGCAGCGCCCGGCCTGCGCGCGTGACCACCGCCTCGTCGAGCTCGGCGGCCGAGGAGACCTCGGCCAGCACCGGGGCGGCGACGCGTTCCTGCAGGTCGGCGTGGCCCGCGAGACCGGTGAAGGGGCGCTCGATGGACGAGAGCGTGTAGGCGTCCATCGCCTCAAGGGCCCTGGCGTCGGTGTAGCCCCCACGCGCGTCGACGCCGATGCCGAGGGCGGGGTAGGCCTGACGCACCGCGCGCAGCGGCTCGACGTCCCAGCCGGGGTGGACGTCCAGGGTGACGTGGGCGTATCCGGCGCAGACGTGCCGGTTGACCCGTGCGACCAGGCTTTCCAGGTTGCGTTCCGCGCCGATCCTGACGGTGGCCATCAGCGAGGTACGGCTACCGCCGAGCGCGTGGGAGAGCGGCACGCCGCGCATCCTCGCCCACAGGTCCCAGCAG
This sequence comes from Streptosporangium sp. NPDC049376, assembly GCF_044466505.1. Classification (NCBI taxonomy): domain Bacteria; kingdom Bacillati; phylum Actinomycetota; class Actinomycetes; order Streptosporangiales; family Streptosporangiaceae; genus Streptosporangium; species Streptosporangium sp. NPDC049376. Next base: position 101,535 of record NZ_JBITMT010000007.1, read on the forward strand.
GCCATGTCGGCGGCCGGTCCGCCGGGAACGTCGCCCAGTTCGTCGGGATGCTCCCAGTCGAGGCCGATCAGCGCGCCGCTCAGCTCTTCCTGCAGGAGCCTCCAGGTCTTGGGGCCCGGGTCGACGATCTCCCCCCACCCGGTCATGCCCCCATAGTCGGTGAGCCGGACGAGGACCGCCTCGGGACGCCTGCCGTAGGGCAGAACCAGCCGGAACACCTCAAGCTCACGTACGCGCGGCATGGACCCCCTCGATTCCGTACAGATCGGGAAAACGCCTTGGGAGACGTCTCGGAAACACAATGAGTCCCGCTCTGGGGCGGGACTCCTTCTCCCAACACGAAAGGCGCTCGGCGTCTTCCCCATGGTGTCACGGCCACGGACCTCCCTGTCCGGCCGCGCCTCACGCTCAGGGCCCCGACCGCCCCCGCCCCGACCCACGTTCGGCCCCGAACCGGCCCCGGTCCAGGCCCCGCCCCGACCACGCTCAAACCCCGAACCGCTCCCGCCCCGAACCGGCCGGACCTCCACCTCCGGCGCGACCTGCGCCCGGCTTCCGAACCGCCCCCCGACCGCGTCCCGCCCAGCCCTCAAACCGCCCCCGGCCGGATCTCGCGCTCAAACTCCGAACCGGCCCGGACCTCCACCCACCGCGTCCCGCTCAGCCCTCAAACCGTCCCCGGCCATGGTCCACGCTCAAGCCTTGACCGCCCCGCTCAGGTCCTGAAGCGGCCCCCGGCGAAGGTGCCCGTGGCGGCCACGAGTGCCGTCAGCGCGAAGCAGGCCAGGTACACCGGCCCGGACGCGCCGAAGGCCGCGACGATCGCCCCGACGACCGCGACCAGGACGACCGTGAAGACCGACTCGCCGATGCCCATCGAGGCGCTGTTCTCCCCCTCCTCCCCAGGCTTCGACAGTTCCAGGACGAGCACGGACAACGTGGGGTAGACGCTTCCGATGCCGAGTCCCACGATCGTCTCTCCGGCGACGGCCAGCGCGACCGGGACCTCGGGGAAGATCGTCAGAGCCATCAGCGCGATGCCCAGGGCGATCATGACGGGTCCCGCCCGCAGGATCAGCGCTCTGCCGATCCAGCCCCGTCCGACGACCCACGAGGCGAACGCCCAGGCCAGCGCACCCGCGGTGAGCACCATCCCGGCCGCGGCCGGTGACAGTCCCCGTTCCCCGGTGAGCATGAGCGGCAGGAAGACCTCAGCGCCGAGGGCGGTGCCGGCGACGACGCCGCGCAGCGCGATCACCGACGGCAGGCCCCGCGCGGCCCTGAGGGTGCCCGGCGGCAGCAGCCTGGGCAGTGACAGGGCCAGTACGGCCAGCCCGGCGGCCAGCAGGACGAGCCCGACGCCGCGGGCCGCTCCGCCGTACTGCATGAGGGCCGCGCCGACGGCCGTCAGCGCGGCCCAGCCGAGACGCCTGGCGATGGGGGTGCGCTTGCCCGTCTCCGCTTCACGCTCCCCTTCGGGGACGACGGCCAGGCCCCGCCAGAGCAGCAGCGCGGCGGGCAGGACGAACATCGGCACGCCGAGGAAGACCCAGCGCCAGCCGAGATGTTCGACCACGACGCCCGCGACCAGCGGCCCGGCCATGGACGGCACGACCCAGCCCGCGGCCAGGGCCGAGAACACCCTGGGGTGCATCTGTGCCGGATAGACCCGGGAGACCAGCACGTACAGCGCCACCTGGAAGATCCCGCCGCCGAATCCCTGGATGAACCGGCCGAGGACGAACACGTCCATGGTCGGCGCGATCCCGGCCACGACCAGTCCGGCGGCGAAGGCCCCGATTCCGGTCCAGAGCGGGGCCACCGGCCCGCGCAGGTCTCCCCAGCGCCCGCCGAGCACGGTCGCGACCATCCCGGCGGCCAGCGCCCCGCTGAAGGCCAGGGCGTAGAGCGCGATCCCGTCGAGTTCGCGGCCCACGACCGGCATCGCGGTGGCGACCGCGAGCGCCTCGAAGGCGACCAGAACGATCAATGCGACCATACCGACCGTCAGTGCGCGATAACGTTCGGCGAACATCCCCTCCTGGGGGGCTTCGACCACGGTGGAAGTCATGCACTGGACGCTACGGTCGCCGCCCCGCCCCGGCATCGGTCCCGTGAGTCGGCCCTTGGTCGTAGGACCACGCGCCGTAGAACCACGCCCCGCGGAACCGTGCGCCGTGGGCCGTGCGTGAAAATATGTGCGACCGATCGGTCATATTGTTTGCTAGGGTGGGCGCGTGATCGACGGACGGCTTCTGCGTGGCGAGCGAACTCGCGGGACGGTGCTCGACGCCGCCGTCCGCCTGGCCTCGGTCGAGGGTCTCGAAGGCCTCTCGCTCGCCCGGCTCGCCCAGACGCTCGGCGTCAGCAAGTCCGGGCTCTTCGCGCACTGGCCCGACAAGCGGTCCCTGCAGCTCGCGATCGTGGAGCACGCCCGGCGGCAGTGGATCGAGCAGATCGTCGAGCCCGCCCTGGGCGCGCCACGGGGGCTGCCCAGGTTGCTGGCCCTGCACGAGCTCCGCCTGGACTTCTACGCCTCGGAGCGGCTGCCCGGCGGCTGCTTCTTCCAGGCCGTCGGCAGTGAGTTCGACGACCGGCCCGGGCCGGTGCGTGACGCCGTCGCCGCCGCGATCGACGACTGGATGGACCTGCTGGCCGGGCTCGCCGGGCGGGCCGTCGCCCTGGGTCAGCTCCGGCCCGAGACCGACCCCCGGCAGCTGGCCTTCGAGATCGAGGCACTCGGCGCGGTGGTGGTCGTCCACACCCGCCTGCTCCAGCACGAACGGAGCCGTGAGCACGCCCGCCGGGCCGTGCTCGACCGGCTCCGCACCCTGGCGACCGACCCCAGCATCCTCCCGGAGGCCTGACATGACGACCGCCCTGCTACCCGGGCACGTCCACCCCGTCCAGATCCACTTCGAGGACCTCGACGCCATGGGCGTCGTGCACAACGCCCGGTATGTCCTGCTGCTCGAACGGGCCCTCTCGGGCTACTGGGCCGCACGGGGCTGGGCCTTCGACCCCTCGGAGCCGCACTTCGCCGACCTGTTCTTCGTGGTGCGCGAGTTCTCCGTCACCTACCACGCCCCCATCTCCAAGGTGGGCGAGGCGTCCGTGCACTTCTGGGTCGAGCACCTCGGCACGACCAGCCTCGTGTACGGCTTCCGCGTGCTGTCTGCCGACATGTCGGTCGTGCACGCCGAGGGCCGCCGGGTCCAGGTGAAGCTCGACCCGGCCACCCTCCGCCCCTCCCCCATCTCCCCCGATCTGCGTGAGGCCGTCGGCCCCCTGCTCTGCCCCGCGCCCTGATCGTTCCCGTCGCCCTTCGGCGGGGCCGGGCCTCCGTACCGCCCCCGCCGGGACCGGGTCAGGTGGCCGCAACCCCCAGCTCCCGCTCAGCCCACACCCCGACGTCACGGCGCTCGATGGCCGCGGCCATGAGGCCGGGGAAGGCGTCGGGGGTGCAGGCGAAGGCGGGCACGCCGAGAGCGGCGAGGGCCGCGGCGTTCTCGTGGTCGTAGAAGGGCGCGCCCTCGTCGGACAACGCCAGCAGCACGATCACCTGGACGCCCGCCGCCGTCATCTGGGCCACCCTGCGGAGCATCTCCTGCCTGACGCCTCCCTCGTAGAGGTCGCTGATCAGGACGAAGATCGAGTCGGTGGGCCGGGTGATGAGCCCCTGGCAGTAGGCGATGGCCCGGTTGATGTCGGTGCCGCCGCCGAGCTGTGTGCCGAACAGCAGCTCGACCGGGTCGTGGAGCTGCTCGGTCAGGTCGACGATCGAGGTGTCGAAGACCACCAGCGAGGTCTTCAGCGAGCGCATCGAGGCGAGGACCGCGCCGAACACGCTCGAATAGACGACCGAGGCCGCCATGGACCCGCTCTGGTCGATGCAGAGCACGACCTCCCGCTGGACCGCGCGCTGGCGCCTGCCGTACCCGACGAGCCTTGAGGGCACGACGGTGCCGCGTTCGGGCAGGTAGTTGTGCAGGTTGGCCCTGATCGTGCGGTCCCAGTCGATGTCGGCGACCCGGCGGGGCCGGTTGGTCTTGGCGGCGCGGTCGAGCGCCCCCGTCACCGCCGCCTTCGTCTTCTGGGTGAGCCGGCGCTCCAGGTCGGCCACCACCTTCGCGACCAGCGCCCTGGCCGACTCGCGTGCCTTCTCCGGCATCACCCGGTTGAGGGACAGCAGGGTGCCGACCAGATGGACGTCCGGTTCCACCGCCTCGAGCATCTCCGGTTCGAGCAGCAGCCGGGTGAGGTTCAGCCGTTCGACCGCGTCCTTCTGCATGACCTGCACGACGGTCGAGGGGAAGTAGGAGCGGATGTCCCCCAGCCAGCGCGCCACCCTGGGTGCGGAGCCGCCGAGGCCCGCGCTCCGCTCACCGCCCTCCCTGCCGCCTTCCCCACCGCCGTAGAGCGCCGCCAGGGCGCCGTCCATCTGCGCGTCCACCCCGCCGAGCGCGCATCCGGTGCCGTCCGCGTCGCCGCCGAGCACGAGCCGCCAGCGGCGCAGCCTCTCGTCCGTCACGCGATCTCCGTCCTTCCCAGAAGTGCCAGCACGGTGCGCGTGGCCGCCGCCGCGCGTTCCTCGTCGATCTCCTCGGCGTCCCCGGTCGTGGCGGGGCCCTCCCCGGTGCCCAGTGACCTGACCCGGGAGCCGATCGAGCGCCGCTCGGGTGCGGCGAAGGCGCCGAACGTACGGCGCAGCAGCGGCAGCACGTCGACGAACGTCTCCGGCGCCAGCCCGGTCAGCCACTCGTCGATCAGCGCCAGCAGCCGGGAGTCGTGGACCAGCAGCAGGCCGCCCCCGGACAGGAAGCCCTCGACCCAGGCGGCGGCGCGGGCCGGGGGGTGCCCGGCGGACATGGCCCTGGCCATGACGGCGCCCACCTGGCCCGCTTCGAGGTCCCCGGCGTCCAGCAGGAGCCTGGTGAGGCGTCCTTCGATCACCCCGGGCAGGCCGGAACGTCCCGAGGCCCCGCGCAGCGCGCCCAGCCAGCGCGCCGCCGGTGACTCCTCCCCCTCGGGCACCGGGGCGTCCTGGAGCAGGGTCACGGCCGCGTGCACCGCGTCGACGTGTTTCAGCAGGTCGCGGGCGGCGTCCTCGTCGAGCCCGGCGGCGGCGCCGCCGAACCCGAGGCAGATCCTGGTGAGCATGGCGTCGGCGACGGCCGCCAGCCCCTCCGCGGGGGTCGCGCGCACGTCGCCGTAGCGCTGGGCGCGCACCATCGCGGGGAAGGCGGCCATCAGGTGCGTGACGTCGCCGTCCAGGGCGGCCTGTTCGGACAGGACCTCGATCACGTACGGCAGCGCGTCCGGCAGGTCGGCCAGCAGGCACTGCTCGACCAGGCCGGTGAGGACGGCCAGCGGGACCTCCCGTTTCTCCTGCCCGCCGCGTGCCAGGTCATGGACCCGGGCGACGGCGGCCGCGGGGACGGTCGTGCCCCACACGCCCGCCTCGATCAGGTCGATGTCGAACTCGGGCCGCCAGGCGAGTGTCCACGACTCACGGAAGGTGCCCTTGCCCCGGCTCTCCTTCGGCGTCCCCCAGCCGACGCCGAGCAGGCGCAGCCGGTGCAGCAGTCTGCTGCGCTCCAGGTCGAGGGGTTTGCGCAGGTCGAGGTCGTGCTCGCGGTCCAAGGCCTCCGGCTTGAGCCGTACCCGGCGCTGCTCCTGACGCAGGTGGCGCTGCAGCGGGACCATCAGGGTCGAGTCGGGGACCGTGCCCAGCCGCTCTCCCACGACCATGCGCCGCTGGACCAGTTCGACCGGCAGGTCGTCACCCTCGCAGAGCACCGCCCTGACCGCCTCGGTCGCCTCGGCGAGTCCGGCCAGCGGTCTTCCCCTGAGCGTGGCCAGGCTCCTGGCGAGCCGTACCGCCTCGATGACGTGGGCGGATGAGACGGGCAGGTCCTCGGCGCGCAGTGTGCCCGCCGCCTCGGTCAGCCAGCGCTCGACCGGGCGGTCGGGCGCGGTGAACAGGTGGTGGTACCAGCCGGGCGAGGTCACCCCGGCGCCGTATCCGCTCCAGGCGGCCAGCCGCCCGTACGTCCACGGCACCCACGTCGTCTCGACCTTGACCTTCGGCAGGCCGCGCAGCAGCGCGTCGTCGGCCTTGGCCGTCGGCAGCCCGGCCCCCCAGGCACCGCCGGGTGACCCGGCGTCCGGCGGCCCGGCCAGCGCGGGCACGTGCCAGGCGCCGCAGACGACGACGATCCGCTCGTGGCCGTCCCTGATCGCCGTACGGATCGCACGCCGCATGAAGGCCTCCCGCCGGGCCTCCTCCTCGCCGGGGACGTGCCCCTCCCGGACCGCGGCCATCGCCTCGGCGATCACCTGGAACGGTGTGTCCCCCCGGTGCTCGACCGCGTCCTCCCACCAGCGTTCCGGGTCGTCGTATCCGGCGGCGTGGGCGAGCGCGCCGATCGGATCGGCCCGTACGGCGGGCGCCCGGTCGTCCTCCTCGTTCCCTTCCTCGTCCCGCTCCTCGGAGGCCGGGGCGAGGCTGTGCGCAGCGGGCATGTCGCAGAAACGGACCGGGACGTCCGCCTCGACCGCGTGCCGGATCGCCTGCCACTCGGGGGAGAACACCGCGAACGGCCAGAACGCGGCCTTGGACGACTCACCGGGGACGTGGGCCAGCAGCGCGACCGGGGGTTGAAGCTCGGGATCCTTGGCCAGCCCGACCAGGTCGTCGGCCTCCGGCGGCCCCTCGATGAGCACGATGTCGGGCTTGAGGCGCGTCAGCTCCTCCCGCAGGGAGCGCGCCGAGCCGGGACCGTGGTGCCGGACCCCCAGCACGGAGACGCTCACCGGCGCCTCCCGACGGTCGGCTCCCGCGTGCCGGCGGGCACCGCCCCGGCCCGAGCCGTCTCAGCCCGCGCTCCGGCGGTCCGCGCCCCGGCGGCCCGTGCCACAGCGCCCCGCACCCCGGCGGTCCGCGTCACGGTGGTCCTCTCAGCCCGCGTCACGGCAGGCCCGGTAGAAGTCGCGCCAGTCCTGGCGTTCGCGGACGACGGTCTCCAGGTATTCGCGCCAGACCACCCGGTCGGAGACCGGGTCCTGCACCACGGCGCCGACGATCCCGGCGGCCACGTCGGCGGGGCGCAGCACACCGTCGCCGAAGTGGGCGGCCAGCGCGATGCCGTTGGTGAGGACCGAGATGGCCTCGGCGGTGCTGAGCGTGCCGCTGGGGGACTTGACCTTGGCGCGGCCGTCCTCGGTGACCCCCGAGCGCAGCTCACGGAAGACCGTGACGACGCGGCGGATCTCCTCAAGGCCGGTCAGCGCGGGCGGCAGCTCCAGTGAACGGCCGAGCTGCTCGACGCGGCGGGAGACGATGTCCACCTCCTCCTCCGCGGTCGCCGGGACCGGCAGCACGACCGTGTTGAACCTGCGGCGCAGCGCGCTGGACAGCTCGTTGACGCCCCGGTCGCGGTCGTTGGCGGTGGCGATGACGTTGAACCCCCGGGTGGCCTGCACCTCCTCGTTCAGCTCGGGGATGGGCAGGGTCTTCTCCGACAGCACGGTGATCAGCGCGTCCTGGACGTCGGAGGGCATGCGGGTCAGCTCCTCGACCCTGGCGACGCGCCCCTCGGACATGGCGCGCATCACCGGGCTCGGGGTGAGTGCCTGCCGTGACGGCCCCTCGGCGAGCAGCCTGGCGTAGTTCCAGCCGTAGCGGACGGCCTCCTCAGCCGTGCCTGCGGTGCCCTGGACGAGCAGGGTCGAGTCACCGCTGACCGCCGCCGCCAGGTGCTCCGACAGCCAGGTCTTCGCGGTGCCGGGGACGCCGAGCAGCAGCAGCGCCCGGTCGGTGGCCAGGGTCGCGACCGCCACCTCGACGATGCGCCTCGGACCGATGTACTTGGGGGTGATCCGGTCGCCGTCGCCCAGGATGTAGGTGGTCACCGCCCAGGGGGACAGCTTCCAGCCCGGAGGGCGGGGCCGGTCGTCGTCCTTGGCCAGGATCGCCAGTTCGTCGGCGTACTGGTCTTCGGCGTGGGCCCGCAGGACCGTCGTCACTGAAGCTCCTTCAACATGTCGTCACGGAAACGCAGGAGGGCGGCGACCTCCTGGATGGGGGGTTCGGGTGAGAGGCGTTCGGCCATGCCGTACAGGGCGGGGTCGATGCGCTCGCCCGCGAGCCTGCTCAGCTCGCTGAGGTTCCACGGCTGGGTGCCGGAGACCTGGAGGATCTTCTCCAGCACCGCCAGCGCGAGGTCGGGGCCCCAGGGCGCCGCGGCGCCACCGAGAACCATGATCAATTGTCCGTCGAGGCCGTGTCTGCGGACGAACCCGGCCGCCACGTCCTCCCGGTCCTTCCTGGGCAGCACGGCCAGCAGGTCGGCGAGTGGGTCCCAGGCGAACAGGACGCGGGCCCACTCGGGGTCGCCCTGGAGCACGGTCGCCCTGACCCAGCCCGCCATGACCTCGCGCCCCCAGTCGGGGATCTTCATCCGGACCAGCTCTCCGGGCGGGCGGCCGAACAGCCTGGGCCAGATCTCAAGGGGTGCCCTGGCCACGATCTGCTGGAGCCACCAGCTTCGCTCGCCGGTCCCCCTGGGGGGTTTGGCCCTGACGCCGTCACGCTCCATCGCGGCGTCGCAGGCCAGGGGCGGGGCGATGTGGAGCTCACCGTTCTCCGTGTGCAGGCAGGCGGCGGCCCGCTCGGCCATGCGCAGCGCGAGGCGGGAACCGGGCAACCGGGTGAGCAGGTCGGCCGCCTCGTGACGGACCTCCCGGCGACGGTCGTCGAGCGCGTTCTCCAGGAACGGCTCGTCGTCGAGGGACAGCCCGTCGGCCAGGATCTCAAGGAAGGCGGCGCGGTCCTGCGGGGTCTCCTTCTCCCAGGTCTCCTCAAGCAGGAGCCTGGCCCGTGCGGGGTCGGCCGCCCGCACCGCGCCGAGGTGGGCCTTACGGTCACCCGAGGTGCCCAGCTCCCACGTCTCGTGCGCGGCTCCCGGCGCGGTGACCTCTTCGAGCAGGAAGCCCCAGGCGGGGTTGAGCCCTGCCAGCCAGCGGCCCCTGGCTCCCGCGAGGACGCCCAGGTGGGGACGGATCGACCGGTCCCTGGCCGCCTGGTCGAGCAGCTCGGGCAGCAGGTGCGGGCTGAGCCGGTGACCGCGCGCGGCGGCGGCCTGCAGCCACTCGGTGAGCAGTCTCGGCCGTTCGCCGCCCAGAATGCGGGCGAGCCTGTCACCGGCCGCCCGTGAGACCTCCGGCTGCCGTTCCTGCGGGGCGGCCTCAAGCGGGCGGCCCTCGCGCGGCGTCTGACCGGCGCGCGCCCTGACGGTCAGCAGCGCGGCGTGGTCGAGCAGCTCGGCCTCCGGGGTGGCCGCCCCCGAGGGGAGGGGACGGCGGTCGGTGCCGACGAGCGCGGCCGAGATGAGGTCCTCCCAGCCGTGCGTGGGGTTCCACGAGGAGTTCACAGCACGATCACCCTTCCCTGGTCGTCCCAGGTCGTCAGGGGAAGCAGCCCCCGCGGGGTCCACTCCGCGGCGACGGTCAGCGGGCGCCCGCCGGAGACCGCGACGAGCCGCCACGGTGTGCCCGCCGACGGGTGCAGCGGCAGGCCACGGTTCAGACCATCGCCCGGACCGCCTTTCGGATCACCGTCCGGGCCACCGTCCGGGCCGCCGAGCAGCCAGGACCCGGTCTTCCCCTGAGCCGTCATGGGGGTCACCTCCCCCAGCACGACGGGCCATGAGTCGAGCCAGGGATCTCCCGCCAGCGCGCGGGCCACCTCCTCCAGCGCCTCCCCCGGGGTGCGTCCCACAGGAGGGAGCACGGGAACGGCGCCGTCGTGACGGGCCGCGACCAGGGCGCGCAGCGGCGCGGAGCCGGGGTAGAAGGCCAGCTCGGCGTCGAGGGAGACACCAGTGACCAGGGAGGCGTCGAGCGCCTGTCCCACGGGGGCGTGGGAGAGCACGAGGGCGGCCCGGCCCGTGTTCCTGCCGCGCAGCCAGACCCGGCGGGTGATCAACCTGTCCTGCTCGGAGTCGCGGCGCCCCAGCACGTCCCACACGTCGCGGACCGCGGGCTCGGCGAGCACCTCCTCCTTCGCGACGGGGAAGCCGATCCGGTCACGGACCGTGCGGACCAGCCCTCCGCCGTCGCCCTCCCCACCACCGTGGCCGGCGCCGTACGGCTGCGTGGCGGCCATGCGGCGGTGCGCCACCGAGAGCAGGTGCAGCAGGGAGTATTCGCCGAGGAGACGGGCGGGCCAGTCCTCCCCCGCCAGCACGTCACCGAGGCGGGAGACGGTGCCCGCGACACCGGGGGCCTGGGCGTCGACGAGACGTTTGACGAGGTCGTCCCAGTGGTCGTGCCGCCGTGACCCGGCGATGCCCTGCCTGACCTGGTCGGCGAGCCAGAGTTCGAGCTCGGCCAGGCCCGCGCTCACGCGCTGCTCACGCTGCTCGGCCCTGCGGGGGTCGGGGGTGGTCTTCCCCTTACCGCCCTCGGCGGCCGAGGTGGCGGCGGTCGCGGCCTTCTCCGCCCGCGTCCGGCGCTGGTCGAGCCACTCGCCCACCCAGTCGGCGGGCTCCTCGGCGGCGGGGACGGCGTCGGCCGACCACAGCAGCAACAGGCCCAGGGCGTGCTTGCAGGGGAACTTCCTGCTGGGGCAACTGCACCGGTAGGCGGGCTCCGACAGGTCGACGCACGCGCGGTACGGCTTGGAGCCGCTGCCCGCGCACTCGCCCCACACCGCCTCGGCCGTGGCGCCCGCACCCGACCACTTGCCGGGTGAGGAGACCCCCTGGGCCGCCTTTCTCGACGGGGCGTCAGGCGCGAGCGCGAGCACCTGATCCCGGTTCCACCGTTCGATCACACGCCGAACGCTAGCCAACGTCGCCGACAAAAAGAGCGGCCTAGGATCGGTGCAATGACGACAACGCGTCCCGCGCTCGCCGAAGCCCTGGATCTGCTGCCCCACCCCGAGGGAGGCTGGTACCGGGAGACCTGGAGAACCTCCGTCGCTCTCACCCCGGCCGGCTACGACGGCCCTCGCGCCACGGCGACCGGCATCTACTTCCTGCTCGAACCGGGGCAGGAGTCCCGTCCGCACGTGGTCCGCTCGGACGAGGTGTGGCTCTGGCACAGGGGCGGCCCGCTGGCCCTGACCCTCGGCGGCCACGAGGGCCAGCCCGCCGAGACGATCGTGCTCGGCCCGCTGGTCGAGCAGGGCCAGGTTCCGCAGGCGCTGGTTCCCGCGGGAACCTGGCAGGCCGCCCGGCCCACGGGGGAGGAGGGCGTGCTGGTGAGCTGCGTGGTCTCCCCCGGCTTCGACTTCGCCGACTTCCGTATGGTCTGACGCGGGTCGAGTGGGCGTGACGGCCCCGTTCCCCGGGGGAAGAATTGCGATCACAACGATACGAGGAGGTCAACGGTGACCGATGAGATCATCTCCGTCATCGGGGGGAAGCAGACGTCAGGAACGCCCGGCGACGTCTACGAGTCGGTCAATCCCGCCCATCTGGACGAGGTGGTCGCACGGGTCGGACTCGCGGACGCGGAGACGTTCGCCGCCGCCTGCCGTACGGCCGCCGCCGCGCAGACCAAGTGGGCCGCGGTCCCCGCGCCCGTCAGGGGCAGGGTGATCGCCTCGATCGGACGGCTGGTCGAGGCGAACGCCGAGACGCTCGCCCGGCTCGTCACCCGGGAGATCGGCAAGCCGTACGCGGAGGCACTGGGCGAGGTCCGCGAGATCGTCGACACGTGCGACTTCTTCCTCGGCGAGGGAAGGCGGCTCTACGGGCAGACCGTCCCCTCGGAGATGCCCGACAAGAGCCTGTTCACCTTCCGGGTCCCGGTCGGGGTCGCCGCGGTGATCACGGCGGGCAACTTCCCGGTCGCGGTGCCCTCGTGGTACCTGGTCCCGGCGCTGCTGGCGGGCAACGCCGTCGTGTGGAAGCCCGCCGAGTACGCCGCCGCCTCGGCGCACGCGCTCCACCGGCTGTTCACGGCGGCCGGGCTGCCCGACGGTGTGCTGAACCTGGTCCTCACCGACGGGGCCACCGCCTACCGGGGGCTGGAGACCGCGCTGGGCGAGGGCACCGTGCACAAGGTCGGCTTCACCGGCTCGACCGAGGTCGGCCGCAGGATCGGCGAACTGTGCGGACGGCACCTGCAGTCGCCCTGCCTCGAACTCGGCGGCAAGAACCCGATGGTGGTCATGCCCGACGCCGACCTGGACCTGGCGGTCGAGGGAGCCCTGTTCGCCGGATTCGGCACGGCTGGGCAGCGGTGCACCTCGCTCGGCACCGTGATCGTCCACGAGAGCGTCCGCGAGGAGTTCCTCACCCGTTACACGCGCGCCGTCGCCGACGCCGCGATCGGCGACCCCTCGGGGGACGTGCTGTGCGGGCCGCTGCTCGACGAGAGGTTCGCCGCCCGTTTCGAGGAGTATCTCGGCTGGATCGGACCGCACCACAGCGTCGTCTCCGGGCCGGTCGGCAGGATCACCCCGGACAACCCCCGGAGGAACTTCACCGGCGAGGGCGGCCTGTACTACCACCCCGTCGTCGTGGACGGCGTGCGGCCCGACGACCGGCTGTTCCTTGAGGAGACGTTCGGCCCGATCGTGGGCGTGACCGGCTTCACCACCCTGGAGGAGGCGATCGGACTCGCCAACCGGCCCGGCTACGGGCTCTCCTCCTCCATCTACACCACCGACCCGAAGGCCGCCTTCCGGTTCCGTTCGGGCATCGGCGCGGGCATGGTCAGCGTCAACAACTCCACCTCGGGCGCCGAGGCGCACCTGCCCTTCGGCGGAAACGGCAAGTCCGGCAACGGCAGCCGCCAGTCGGGAGTGTGGGTGCTCGACCAGTTCACCCGCTGGCAGGCCCTGAACTGGGACTACTCCGGCAGGCTGCAGAAGGCCCAGATGGACGTCGCCGAAATCATCCCCGATCTGGACTTCAGGCTCTGACTTTGCCCATCCGGGAGGTTCTCCCCATCATGATCGCGGGATGTCTTCCGGTGAGACGGGCGGACGCCCCCGGCGGCCTGCGGGTCCCGGCAGGCGAGTGACCTCCCCGCGTGGCCCCGCCACGCGGGTGACGGCGCCGGCCCGTCCCCCATGCGGCGGCGTGCCCGCCGTACCGGAACCCTCCGGTACGGCGGGGCGCGACGTCACCCGCCTGGAAGGGCCGCAGCCCTGCCGGGGGCACACGAGGGGCCGCGTGCTGCGGCGCGGCCCCTGTGTCTCTTTGCGGTGCCTTCGGCGTCGCGGGCTTGGACGCTTCGGGTCGGTGTCTTCCCTCGTCGTTCGTCCGCTTCGCTCCCTCACTCCTCAGTCCAGACACCGACGCGCCCAAGCCGAAACCCCTCACGCTTGGGGCCGGGAAAGCACAAACCGACACCCCTCACGCTTGGGGCCGGGAAAGCACAAACCGACACCCCTCACGCTTGGGGCCGGGGAAGCACAAGGCCACGCCTTCCCCGGATGTTGAGCTCGGGGTCCCTGTGTCGGGCCTGCGAAGTCGCGGCCGGTTGGGTCACCGGTTGCGGGGATCAGTGGTGGATCGCCACTCGTTCCACCAGTTCGAAGCCTGTGACCAGGAGGAACACGATCCCCAGCAGGGCGTACAGCAGTGCGGGCTGCCGGGTCAGGCCGGGGACCCGGATGCCTCCCCGCCGTCGGCCGCCCGTGCGGTCGTGCGCCGGGGCGGGGAGCGGAGCCGGGGCGGGTTCCACGGTGACAGGCTGGACGGCCACGGCGGCGGGTTCCGCCACCGGGATCGGGCGGCTTCCCGGCGGGAAGGCCGCCACGCGGCTGTGCCCGCAGCCGGGACAGCTCGTTCCCGACCAGGGCGGCTGGACCGGCGTTCCCCCGCGCAGCCACACGACGACGTCGTGGCCGTGCGCGTCGGTCAGATGACGGACGACGTACTTCTCCTGCCAGACGTGCCAGCAACGCAGGCACTCCATCGGCCAGGTCTCACTTGTGCTGAACTCCTCGGTCACGAGGACCACCCCCACGGCGACGCCGGTACCGGAACGCCGGTACCGGACCCGAGTGTGAGCGCGCCCCACTGTGACAGCAAGTGTCCGAATGATGCGAAATCCGTAACGACCACATATTGAGACAACCTCTCTTGGAATATGAGATAGATGCTACGGTTCGGATAGATCGACCGAAGGAGTGATCCGCCATGACGTTCAAGAACGCCGTCTACACCCACGGGCACCACGAGTCGGTGCTGCGCTCGCATCGCTGGCGCACGGTGGAGAACTCCGCTGCCTACCTCCTGCCGCACCTGCGCCCCGGGATGTCCCTGCTGGACGTGGGATGCGGGCCGGGGACCATCACCGCGGAGCTGGCCGCCCTGGTCGCGCCGGGGACGGTCACCGCGGTCGAGGTCACCGAGGACGCGCTGGCCCTGGCCAGGGCCGAGGCCGAGCGCCGAGGGCTGTCCAACGTCGAGTTCGCCGTCGCCGACGTGCACGCCCTCGACCTGCCCGACGACGCCTTCGACGTCGTCCACGCCCACCAGGTGCTGCAGCACGTGGGCGACCCCGTCCAGGCGCTGCGGGAGATGCGCCGGGTCTGCGCGCCCGGTGGGGTCGTCGCCGTCCGCGACAGCGACTACGCCGCCTTCACCTGGTTCCCCAGGCCCCCGGAGCTCGACGAGTGGCTGAGCCTCTACCAGCGGGTGGCCAGGGCCAACGGCGGCGAGCCGGACGCGGGACGGCGGCTGCTCTCCTGGGCGCACCAGGCAGGGTTCTCCGACGTCACCGCCTCCGCCTCCGCCTGGTGCTTCGCGACGCCCGAGGACCGCGACTGGTGGGGCGGCATGTGGGCCGAACGCATCCTGAAGTCCGACATGGCCGGCCAGGCCCTCGCCTCGGGCGTCGCGACCGAGGACGACCTGCGCCGCATCTCCCGTGGCTGGCTGGCCTGGGCCGCCGAGCGGGACGGCTGGCTGTCCATCCTCCACGGCGAGCTGATCTGCCGCCCCTGATCCCGCCCCGCCGTACGGCCCGCGTCAGGCCTGCCGGGCGCCGCAGTACCGGGACTGTTTGCCGATGATCCGGTAGACGCAGTCGGCGTACTCCAGCAGGTGGAGCACGGCCTCCCTGTTGCGGGTCGTCTGCGGGCGGATCTGCTCGTCGGGCGGGTAGAAGCCCGGCGGGGAGTCGGCCGGATACATCTCGAAGGTGTAGCTGAAGATCTTGTAGGTGCCCCACAGCCAGTCGTCGATCGCTCCGTCGACGATGTAGAGGTCGCTGGACTGCATGGCCTCGTAGCCGTTGGTTGAGGCCATGTTCGCGCCGAGGGTGGCGAGGGCGTCGTGTTCGTCCCGCGTCATGCCGGGGGCGATCTCGTCGTAGGTGAAGCCGTACGGCCACAGGACCAGTTCGCTGTAGCTGTGCCAGTCGATGTTCGCCTTGATCTGCTGCACGCCGCCGACGACCCTGCCGCGCACCCAGTCGGCGACCGCCCTGACCTCGGGCGCGGACTCGGGTGCCGGGCCCCGGTAGGACTCGCTCGACGGTGAACGCGACGAGCCGCCGCAGCAGCCCCACCGATAGGCCCAGTTGCGGTTCAGGTCGGTCCCCACGTACGACGAGCCCGCGTTGGGCTGGCGGTTCTTACGCCAGAGCCGGTAGGAGCCGCTGGAGATGTCGTACTCGCCGCCGTCCGGGTTGAGGTCCGGCATGACCCAGATCTCCCGTGAGTTCACCAGGGAGGTGATCCTGGAGTCGGCGCCGTAGCCGTCGGTGAGCAGGTGGAGGATGTACAGCGCCATCTCCACGGTCAGGTGCTCCCTGGCGTGCTGGTGGTGGGTGAACAGCACCTCGGGTTCGTTCTCGTCCGTTCCCGCGTTGTCACTGATCTTCACCGCGATCAGGTCGCGTCCCTGGACGGAGGTGCCGTAGCTGCTTCTGCGCGCGATCGAGGGGTGGGCTGCGACGATCCGGTCGATCTCGGCGGTCATCTCGGCGTAGTTGTGGTAGCCGGAGTCCGCGGCGGGAAAGTCGAACGGCCTCGCCTCGCGGGAGGGGGGTCCCTGAATCCTCGTGACCGTGTAGCCCAGCCTTCTGATCGCCTCGACCTCGGCGTCCCCCGCGGTGATCACGACCGAGGACTCCTCGACGTGGTCGATCACCGCTCCGGTGGCCGCGACGGCGCTGCGCCGGCGCGGATCATCGGGTCCCTGGACGCGGTACTGGCCGCTCGGCGGCGGGTCTCCGGACGCGCCCGCGGTGGTGACGCCCAGACACGACAGCGCCAGGACCACGAGCACCATGATCGAACGGTGTCTCACCTGATCTCCTCTCCCGGCGCGTCTCGGAATCCACGCACCTCAACCGAGAGTCAGGCATCGACTCCGCAGAGTAAAGCACCCCGGTCAGAAGCCGATCTCGAACCAGACCGTCCGCCGCCCGCCCCGGCGGTCGTCCTTGACGCCCCACCGGTTCGCGAGCAGGTCGACGAGGAACATCCCCCGGCCGTTCTCGGCCTGCGGGTCGTTGCGCACGTGCGGCGCGGACGCGCCCGATCCGGCGTCGGACACCTCGACCAGCACGCTCTGCGCGCCGAGTTCGACGGTCATCGCGACCTGCCCGCCCGTGCCGGAGGCGGAGTGGACCACCGAGTTCGTCACCACCTCGCTGACCAGGAGGACGACGTCCTCCGACACGGGGTGTCCCTCACCGAGAAAGCCCCTGACCCGGTCCCTCGCCTCGGAGACGGCCTCCGGCACGCCCCGCAGGAACATCGTTGACCGCAGCGGCTGGATCCGTTGCACGACCGCCATGATTGGCCTCGCTCCCCGACACACACATTCCCATGCGCGTCGCGCTCTGAGATGGCACACTCACTCACGGTGAACTGTTCTATCAGGGACTTCAATAGCTCATATTGAGATTCCTCAGTTTCGTTGTCATTGGAACGGAGGTATGCACCATGGCTCCCCGGCGTAGTCCAACGGCGCGGCACCGCCGTCTGATGGCTGAACTGAGCCGTCTGCGAGAGAACAGTGGACTGACGCGGGTGGAGGTGGCTGAACGGATCGGCTCCACCGACACCACTCTCTGGAGATACGAGACGGGTTTGACCCGTCCGAAACCCTCAGACGTGTCGGTCCTCACCGATGTGTACGGCGTGACCGGGGAGGCCCGCGACTCCCTGATCCAGATGGCCAGGGAGGCCCGCCAGCGGGGTTGGTGGCACCGGCACCGGCAGGCGCTGAAACCCGGCTTCGACTCCTACATCGGGCTTGAGGCGGAGGCGTCGGTGGTGCGCACCTACGAACCGCTCGTCGTGCCCGGCCTGATGCAGACCGAGCCGTACGCACGAGCCGTCATCGAGGCGACCGCCATGACCCAGGCCCCCTCCGAGGTCGATGAGAAGGTCTCCGTGCGCATCTCGCGGCAGCAGTTGCTGCACGGCCCCGGTGACCCGATCCAGCTCGTCGCTTTACTCGACGAGGCAGTACTCCGGCGTCAGATCGGCGGGCGCGCGGTGATGCGCGAGCAGCTTGAACACCTCGTCGGGCTCGGCAGGCTGCCGAACGTGGAGATCAGGGTCATCCCCTTCTCCTCGGGGGCGCACGCCGCGATGGACGGCAAGTTCTGCCTGCTCAGCTTCCCCGAGCCCGAAGACCCCGATCTGGTCTACCTAGAGCAGGCCACGAGCGGGCTCATGCCCGAGGACCCGGAGGAGGTGCGCCGTTACACCCTCATGTTCGGCAGCCTGTCGGCACTGGCTCTCGGCGCGGAGGCGTCGGCCACCTTCATCGCCCAGATGGCGAGGCGATGTTCCAGTCCATAGAAAGAGAGTGCGAGGACCATCGATGGATCTGTCCAGCGTCGTATGGCGCAAGAGCAGCCGCAGCACCAACGGAGGAGACTGCGTGGAGGTCGCGGTCGTCCCCGGTGACCCGGCCCTGGCGGCGCACAAGGCCGACGCCGACGCGCTCTACCTCGTCCGTGACTCCAAGGACCCCGGCGGCCCGGCGCTGGCCTTCACTCAGGGTGAGTGGGACGCCTTCGTCGGCGGCGTGAAGGACGGCGAGTTCGGCTGAGTCGCCCTCGGGGGAACCGGGCATCCGGTTCCCCCGGAAAGCACCCCGGCGGCAGCCCGATCACACGGCCCCCTGCGTTTCCCCCTGTGCCTCCCACTGTGCCCTCCTCCGCAGCTCCCGCCATGCCCCGGCCATGCGTCGGCAGGGGATGGGAAAACATCTCCCCGCCATCGCCATAGCCGCGAAGGAGCGGGCGGACTCCCGGCTAACTTCTCCAGCACGTCCGTGATCCGTCGGTGAGGGACACCGGACGGGCCCGTCGGTGAAAGGCACCCGGTGCGGGACGCCGGGTGGGTTTACGGCCGGACACGTCACCGTCCCGGACCGGCACGAGAACGGCACCTGCGAGGGGGCCGGGGAACGTGTCCGTCGTGCGCACGGCCGCCGAGCTAGCGAGAGGTGACTGACCGTGAAGATCGTTGCGACCGGCGCAACCGGGGCCGCCCGTGCGAAGCCATATGTGAGACCGCGGCGTTGTGGTGCCTCCGTGGGGAACGTGCCCCGCGGGACGATCCGCCGGGTGCCGGGTGCCGGGAGCGCCCGGTGATCTCCGCGGTGGTCTCCGGGGAGTCCCTCACCGTCATCGCGTCGGCGGGCGCGGCGGCGTTCGTCCTGGTGGCCGTGTTCACCGAGTTCACCCGGCGGTTCGCCCTGCGGCTGAAGATCGTCGATCGTCCCGGGGCGTACCGGCCGCACCGGCGCCCGACGCCCCGGCTCGGCGGACCGGCTGTCGCGGCGGGAACGTTGCTGCCCACGACGGCGCTGGCCGGCGAGTGGAACCTCCAGCTCATCATGATCATGATGAGCGGCGTCCTCGTCGCCCTGCTCGGAGTGATCCACGACTGCAGGCGGCTGCGGCCCGCGTGGCGGCTGGCCGTCGAGAGCGTCGCCGCGACCCTGGTCGTGGCATCCGGGGTGCGCGTCGAGATCTTCGGCGCCTGGATCGACATGGCGGGCACGCTGCTGTGGATCGTGTTCGTCGCCAACGCGTTCGCCATGATCGACAACACCGACGGCGTGCTCGGAGGCGTCGGAGCCGTGGGCGCGGGCATCCTGGCCGTCACCGCGCTCGCCTCGGGCCAGCCCGCCTTCGCCCTGCTCCTGTTCTCGCTGGCCTGTGGTTGCGTGGGCTTCGCCGCCCACGGCTGGAGCCCCGCCCGCATTCGCATGGGCAAGGCGGGCCCGCTGTTCGTCGGCTTCACCCTGGCGGCGAGCGCGGTCGCGGTCTCCGGCCAGGCGGAGCCGGTCACGGTCGTCCCGGCGCTGCTGCTCTTCGCCTTCGTCCCGGTGCTCGACACCTGCCTGGCGGTCGCCGCCCGTCAGCGGGCCGGCCGCCCCTGGCTGCTGGCGGGCCCGGACCACCTGGCGCACCGCTGCGTCGCCGCGGGTCTCACCGCACGGCAGGTCGCCCTGGTCATGAGCGCCGCGGCCACCGCGGCGGGCCTGCTCGGCATGTACGTGATGCTCGGCCGGGTGCCGGGGGCCGTCGCGCTCCCCGGCGTCGTCTGCGCCGGTGCCGGGCTTCTGGCGTTCCTGGTGCGGATGCCGGGACGCTATCCCGTCGCCCCGCTCCGGGCCCGCCGCCTGGGAAGGGTCACGGCTTCCGCGGAGGGGAGAGGGTGAACCCGCCGGGCTGCTGCCTGCCGGAGCGCTTCCTCAGGTAGGCGGCGAACTTCCTGGAGAGCTTGCGGTCGGCGAAATGGCGGCCGGTGAACTCGCGTTCCGCGAGGTTCTGGCCGTCGTCGCCCAGCCGGGGCGACGGCTGGGCGTGCGCGGTCGGTTCGGGGACGGGTTCCGCGCCCGCCCCGGTCGCCGTGAACATCGGCCCGGCCGCGACCAGGGCCATGCCGAGAAGGATGGGCGTCACACGTCTTGCGGTCATCTCGAACTCCCCCGCCGGTGGTGAACTTCAGGGGAGACACGGGTGGGGCCTCCCCGCAGTCCGTGGTACCGGCCGCGGCGGGGGCGGCCCGCGCGCCCCGCGAGATGCTTGCCGAAGGATCGCGGACTGTTCTCCGGGCGTTGACGCCGGTCAGCCGGTCGCCGCCTCGATCCGGTAGAGGGGGCCGGACAGGCTCAGGGCGTACAGCTCGCCGTCGTGGTCCTCACCGAAGGAGGACAGCTGTTCGATCCTGCCCACCTCCTCACCGGCCCCGGGCCGGTCGGCGGGGGTCGTCCTGACCCAGCCCGCGCAGAAGTCGCCGTAGAGGAAGCGCCCGGACAGGGCGGGGACGCGCGTTCCCCGGTAGACGTGCCCGGCGATGACCGAGCAGTTCCCGCCCTCGTGCAGGGGATACTCGATGACCGGTTCGGCCGTTCCTGTGGCCTGGCCGCCTCGGAAGTCGTGTTTGCCCTCCCTGCGGTTCCAGCCGTAGTTCACGCCGCCCTTGCCCTTCGGGGCGAAGTCGACCTCCTCCCAGGAGTCCTGGCCGACGTCCCCGATCCACATGTCGCCCGTCTTCCTGTCGAAGGAGAACCGCCAGGGGTTCCGCAGGCCGTACGCCCATATTTCGGGTTTCGCCCCCTGGGTGGCCGTGAAGGGGTTGTCCTGCGGCACCCGGTACGGCGTGCCACGCGGGTCGATCCTGAGGATCTTGCCCAGCCAGGTCCCGGTGTTCTGGCCGTTTCCCTGCGGGTCTCCCCCGCTGCCCCCGTCGCCGAGGGCGATGTAGAGGTAGCCGTCCGGCCCGAAGGCGAGCTGCCCCCCGTTGTGGTTGGCGTACGGCTGCCGCTGGAAGAGCACGTCCCTGCGGTTCGTGGCCCTGACGCCGTCGAAGGCCCACTCGGTGACGTGGGTGTGCCCCTCGGCGTCGGTCCAGTCGAGGTAGAGGTGACCGCCGTCCGGATGGAAGGCGACGCCCAGCAGGCCCTGCTCGTTTCCTCCGCTCACCTCGGCGGAGAGGTCCACGACGGGTTCCGGCGCGACCTTGCCGTCCTTCACCGCGCGCAGCCGCCCGGTCTGCTCGGCGACGTAGAGCGTCTGGTCGCCCTTGCGTACGGCCATCGCCACCGGCATGTCGAGCCGCGCCAGCTCGGTGAACCGTACGGGCGAGGCGGCGGCCGGGGCCTCGGCGGGGGTGGGGGCGGGGGTGGAGCAGGCCGAGACGGAGACCAACAGGGCCGCGCATAACGCGGCCGCTCCCGGCCCGGTCCCACGGGAGATCGACATATTCCTCATGTCCCAATCATGCGTCGTGGGCCCGCGAGCGTTTCCGATCACAGGAACTAGACTGCGGACATGCCTTCAGCACTGATCACGGGCGCGACGGCCGGCATCGGTGCCGCCTTCGCGCGACGGCTCGCCGCCGACGGGTTCTCCCTCGTCCTGGTCGCCCGCGACGAGGAACGGCTGAGCGCCGCCGCCGAGTCCCTGCGCCTGCGGTACGGGGTCGAGGCCGAGGTGCTCGCCGCCGACCTGGCGACCGACGAGGGGTTGGAGCGGGTCGAGACGCGGCTGCGCCAGGGGGTCGACCTGCTGGTCAACAACGCGGGCTTCGGCCATCCCGGCTCGTTCCTCGACGTCCCGGTCGCCGACGAGCTGCGGATGCTGAAGGTGCACTGCGAGGCGGTGCTGCGGCTGACGATGGCCGCGCTGCCCGGCATGCGCAAGCGGAACCGGGGCGCGGTGATCAACGTGGCGTCAGTCGCGGCCTTCCTCAACCGCGGCACCTACAGCGCCTCCAAGGCCTGGGTCGTCAACTACAGCGAGTCGATGGCCGCCGAGCTGGTGGGGACGCGCGTGCGGGTGATGGCGCTGTGCCCGGGGTTCGTCAGGACCGAGTTCCACGAACGCGCCTCGATGGACACCTCGGGCATCCCCGGTTTCCTGTGGCTGTCGGCCGACGACGTGGTGAACGAGTCCATGCGCGACCTGGCGCTCGGCAAGCGGGTGAGCGTGCCCGACCTGCGCTACAAGGTCATCGTCGGGGTGAGCAGGCTGGTGCCCCGCGGTCTCGCGGCCGGTGTCTCCCGGCGTCTCGGCCGGAGATGATCGGAGACAGCCGGGAGGAACGGAAACGGAGAAGGAAGGGCCCGCGCGGCAGGAGGGGGTTGCGGCGCGGGCCCTTCCGGTACTCGGATCGGTCAGACGTGCAGGTTGGCCGGGTGGCCGATCGACAGACCGGAGACCGGGTCGAAGAAGTGCAGGTTGTGGGTGTCGACGACCAGCTCGACGTTCTGGCCGGGACGGACGTGGCTGCGGGAGTTGACGCGGGCGGTCCACAGCGACTTGTCGCCGACCAGCGGCAGCGTCGTCTCCTCGTCCTCACCGGCGTCCGCGGCGGCGACGGTGTCCTGGTGCTGGACCGGCGGGGCGTCGATCAGGAACAGGACGTTGATCTCGGAGCCGAGCTCCTCGGTGACCTCGGCGCGCACCTGCAGGCGGCTCCAGTGGCCCGGAGCGCCGCTGGCGGCGGCCGCGTCGTCGAAGTCGGAGGGCCGGACGCCCAGGATGACCTTCTTGCCGAGCCACTGGTCGAGACCGGGCTTGTCGGTGAAGCTCTGGTTGGGCACCGGGAGCTTGATGCCGGCGAACGAGACGAAGGCGCCGCCGTCACCGCGGACGAGCTCGGCGTTGACGAGGTTCATCGACGGTGAGCCCATGAAGCCCGCGACGAAGAGGTTGACCGGGCTGTCGAAGAGGTTCTGCGGGGTGTCGACCTGCTGGAGCAGGCCGTCGCGCAGCACGCAGACCCGGTCGCCGAGGGTCATGGCCTCGACCTGGTCGTGGGTGACGTAGACGGTGGTGACGCCGAGGCGGTCGTGCAGCGTGTTGAGGGAGGCGCGCATGGAGACACGGAGCTTGGCGTCCAGGTTGGACAGCGGCTCGTCCATGAGGAAGGCCTGCGGCTCACGCACGATGGCGCGGCCCATCGCGACACGCTGACGCTGACCACCGGACAGGGCGGCGGGCTTGCGCTTGAGGTACTGCTCAAGGCCGAGCATCTTGGCGGCCTCGTTGACCCTCTTGGAGATCTCCGCCTTGGGCATCTTGCGGAGCTTGAGGCCGAAGGCGAGGTTCTCCTCGACCGTCATGTGCGGGTAGAGCGCGTAGTTCTGGAAGACCATGGCGATGTCGCGGTCCTTCGGCGGCAGGTGGTTGACCACCCGGCCCCCGATGGAGATCTCGCCGCCGCTGATGTCCTCAAGGCCGGCGATCATGCGCAGAGCGGTGGACTTGCCGCAGCCGGACGGGCCGACCAGCACCATGAACTCGCCGTCCTTGATCTCAAGGTCAAGGCCGTTCACGGCTTTGACACCGCCTGCGTAGATCTTGTCGACTTTGCTGAGAACGATGGATGCCATGGAAGTCCTTAGCGCCTCGGGCCAAACCCGCGTTCACCCGATGTGGATACGTTTTCATGAATCTCACCGGAAACGAAGATCCCTGTCAACCCCTCAGCCGGTACTACCTTGTCAGCGGCGCTTCCGTTATCTCTCCGCGCTGGATCGAATACTGAAAACATGATGGAATCGTTTCCATGAGCATGCGTCGTACGACCATCAAGGACGTCGCGGAGGCGGCGGGGGTCGGGGTGGCAACGGTCTCGCGGGTTCTGTCCGGGGGGTCGGCCAGCCCCGAGACCAGGGAGCGGGTGCTGACCGTCGCGGCCCAGCTCGACTACCGGCCGAGCGCGCTCGGCCGTAACCTGCGCCAGCAGCGCTCGGGCGGGATCGGGCTGCTGTTGCCCGACATCACCGACACCTTCTACGGCCGGCTGGCCGACGGCGTGCTCGCCTGCGCCCGTTCGGCGGGCGAGCCGGTGATCCTGGGCGCCACGGGCGACGACGAGGAGCGCGAGGGCGAGCTGATCGGCATGCTGGTCGAACAGGGCGTCGACCGGGTGATCGCGGTGCCCTCGGGCGAGGGCGAGATCTGGGCTCCGACGCTGCGGGCCGGGCTCACCACGGTGTTCGCGCACCGGAGCGCGGGCGGGCGCGACGAGGTGCCCTCGGTGCTGGCCGACGACCGCGCGGGCGTGCGGACCGCGATCGACTATCTGACGGGCCTGGGCCATCGACGCATCGCCTACCTCGGCGGCCCCGGGCAGTCCCAGCGCCTGACCGCCTTCCGCCAGGCGCTGGGCCCCCTGGTCGACGAGGAGCTGATCGTGCTGGCGCGCGGCACCAGGGACTCCGCCTACGCCGCGGCGGCCGGGCTGTTCCAGCACCGGCCCGACCTGACCGCCGTGCTCGCCGGGGGCAACCTGCTGGGCGAGGCCGCCGTGCTCGCCGCGAGGGAGCTGGACGTACGGGTGCCCAGGGACCTGTCACTGATCATGTTCGACGACGTTCCCTGGGCCGAGCTGTGCTCTCCCCCGCTGACGGTGATCGCCCAGCCCGCGCGGGACATCGGCTACCGGGCGGCCGAACTCGTGCTCCGCGCGGGCGGCAGGCGCCCGCGCGGTGTGCTTCTGCCGACCGAGCTGATCGTGAGGGGAAGCTGCGGACCTAGAGGGTCTTCTCGATCGCCGCGATGACGGCCGGGTCGCCGGGCTCGACGCCCGGCCGGAACCTGGCCAGCACCTCGCCCTCACGCGAGACCAGGAACTTCTCGAAGTTCCACTGGACGTCCCCGGCCGTCCCCTCGGCGTCCGGGGTCTCGGTGAGCGAGGCGTACAGCGGGTGCCGCCCCTCACCGTTGACATCGGTCTTGGCCAGCAGCGGGAAGTCCACGCCGTAGGTGGTCGAGCAGAACTCCTGGATCTCCTCGGGGCTGCCGGGCTCCTGCCCCATGAACTGGTTGCAGGGGACCCCGACGACGGTGAGACCCGCCCCGCCGTAGGTCCGCTGGAGTTCGACGAGCCCGGAGTACTGCGGGGTGAGGCCGCAGCGGGAGGCGACGTTCACGACGAGGGCGGCGCCGTCCCCGGCCAGCTCGGCGAGGGTCGTCGGCGCGTCGGCGAGAGTGCGCAGAGGAATATCACGAATGCTCATGATCTGCACCCTAAACCCGCTGTCACATCCAAGAGTTATGACACCCGGGAAAGGAAATGTGACGGACGCCACAGGTGATTCGACGGCCCCCTGAGCAGGCACTTGATCTTTTTCTAACCGATCTTTGACAGAAGGCTTGACAAAGCCTGTCGGCTGGCCCGCTGGAAATCACTGGGGCATCGTGACGGCGTCCCCCGAAACCGGCGAAAGGTCACTTTCCTATGCCGACGCCACGCCGTACCAGCCTGTCGCTGGGCCTCATGGCGCTCGCCGTCAGCACCACCGCCACGGTCGTCGACGTCTCCCCCGCGGCCGCCTCGTCGTCCGCGTTGCGGGGCAACCAGGCCCTCGCGGCACCCATGGTGGCCGCCAGGGGCTGGAGCCGCGCCAACTTCGACTGTCTCCGGCGACTCTGGACAAGGGAGAGCAACTGGAACCACAGGGCGCACAACCGCTCCTCCGGCGCGTACGGAATCCCCCAGGCACTGCCCGGGAAGAAGATGGCCGACGCGGGCCGGGACTGGCGGACCAACCCCAGAACACAGATCAGATGGGGCCTCGGCTACATCCGGCAACGCTACGGCTCGCCGTGCGGAGCATGGGCGCACTTCCGCTCCCACGGCTGGTACTAGATCCAAACCCCAAGGCGGGGTGATTTTCGTCTCCCGCCGGTCTCCAGGCAGATCACCGCCGGTCAGGTGATCACCGCCGAACCACCCGCATGCCGCGAAGATCGGGCAAACACCTTCCCCGCACGTGTCCCAGGCGCCCGTCGCCGCTCCTCCGGCGTACTAGAAAGCCGCCTAGGAAACACGTCGCGGTGTCTCATGCCGGAAACGGGCCGGCGAGACCACGCGGGCGTCCCCGCCCGAGCCACGGGTGCCGGATCGTCGAGCGCGCGGGGACTCCGGTTCCACGCGCCTTCCCGCACGCGGCCAGCGGACAAGGATGAAAGTGGACAGAAACCGTGTTCTGCGCAACACCGTTCTGAGCATGATCGCCGCCTCGACCGTGGTCGGTTCGGCGTCCATCGGACGGGCCGACGACATCACGACGACCACGAACGCCGGTACCACCGAGGCGACCGGCACCGCCGGCGGCCCCGCGGCGTCCGAGGAGGCCGCCCGGACCGGGAGGGCCGCGGCCGCGGCCGTGAGTCCTCAGGTCAGGAGGGTCCACCGGGCCGTCTGGGTCACCAGGACCGTGCCCAAGGTCAGAACGGCCGCCAGAACATCGAAAAGCAGGAACAAGGCGATCGCGTTCCGCCTCGTCGCGCGCCGTTCGTGGTCTCGCGACCAGTTCCAGTGCCTGGACAGTCTCTGGACCAGGGAGAGCAACTGGAACCACCAGGCGCACAACCCCTCTTCGGGTGCCTACGGCATCCCCCAGGCCCTGCCTGGTTCGAAGATGAGGGGCGTCGGCGGGGACTGGCGGTCGAATCCGGTCACGCAGATCCACTGGGGTCTGCGCTACATCAAGAGCCGCTACGGGTCACCGTGCGGCGCGTGGGGTCATTTCCGGTCAAGAAACTGGTACTGACCTGGGGAGTGTCCAGGGGAAGGGAACACTCCCCCGGCGTCCGGGGCCCACAGGTCCCGGACGCCACCCCGTTCACCTCCCCGTACGGCCCGGACCGTGTTCAGTGGCCAGCAGGTGCCCGGGCAGCTCCTAGTGACCGAGGGCGCTCAGGCCCAGCAGGAGTGACTGCCGTTCTCCGGTGGTCAGGACCTCGTACGGCACGGCGGCCCTGCGGTTCGTGTCCTCCTCGATGCGCTCGCGGGAGGGGCCGGAGGACAGGCCGACGATCTGGGTGGCGGTGAGACCGGCCTCCTCCCACGCGGCGGCGTGGGCGTCGGCCCGGTGGTAACGCAGCGCGGCCAGCCGGTTGAACAGCAGCACCCCCTCTGAGGTCCCCTCCGGTTCGTACGGCGGCGCCGCCTGGGCGAAGGCCTCGCCACCGCTGTCCGCCGAGGCCTCGACGAGCCGCCCGGCGAGGCCGGCCAGCTCGGGCAGCCGTTCGGCGTGCCCGGCCCACATCTCCCCGGTCACCGTCGTGTGCAGGCCGTACAGCTCCGTGATGAAGGCCAGCGCCCTGGGGGTGGCGCGCAGGGCGCCGTCGTGGTCGGTGACGAGGGTCCCCTGGGCGAGCTGGACCCCGATCTCGTTGTCGTCGAACGGGTTGTACCGGTAGAGCGCGGCCAGCCCTCGCCGGGTGAGCGGGCGGGCGGGGAGCACGTACCGGAGATCGACCAGCAGGTCCGCCTGCAGTCCTGACCGTTCGACGAGTTCCCGGCCGAGCGGCCTGCCCGCGATGAGGACGCCGAGGTGGACGGCGTCGATCAGCGGGGCGATCGACGCGGCGTAGCCAGGCAGATCATCGAACCGTGACATGCTGCGCTATCCTGCCGTATTTTCCTTGAAGCAGGAGTACTTAGGCGGCGGAAACAGCCGACCGGCCGGATATTCGCGCCGAACGCCGTGGCTATCTGACGACGACGAAGACGGCCGCCCCGAGAGCGGCGGCCATCGTGCCGAGCCAGGCGACGAGGGCGTCCACCCGGACGTCGAGGGGACTGCCCTCGTGCAGGGCGCGCTGCACGCGCCGGTAGCGGACGCCGGTGCGGGCCAGCAGGAGGGCACCCGCGGCCGCGGAGAGGAAGAAGGGGGTCACGGCCGCCGGGGGCACCCCGGCGCGCAGCGCGACACCGCCCGCCCCCAGGCCGCCGACCGCCTGCACCGCGGCGGTGCGGACCCAGGCCAGCCGGGTCCGCTCGTTCTGCAGCCCCTCGTCCCAGATGGGGATCATCGGCCCAGGAGGATGAGAACCATGGCGAGCACGGCCACGGCCGCGACGCCGTACCCCAGGAGCGGGGCGATGGCGGGTTCGGGCAGCGGCGCCGCCTGGCGCAGGGCGCGCTGCACCCTGCGCCAGCGCGGGTAGGCCATCGCGGCGCACAGGGCCGAGAGCGAGACCAGGGTGACCGCCAGTACGGTCCTCATCCACGGGACGAAGACGTCGGCGGAGACGGCGGCCATGGCGACGCCGCCCGCGCTCAGGGCGAGCGACGTGCTGAGCCAGGTGAGGAACGTGCGTTCGTTCGCGAGGGTGAATCGGGGGTCCGGTTCGTCCCTGGATAGGTCCATATTGACGACGCTAGTTCAACCATATTTCCCATAGAGAACCCGGGAATGCGGGAGGCCTTCCCCTTTTCTCCGGCAGGGAAAGCGCCTCTCAGCTGCAGGCTTCGGTCAACTTCCTGATCCAGGCCACCGAGTCGTTGCCCGCCTTCTGCACGGCGTCGACGGCGCTCTGCGCGTCGGTGACGTTCAGGTTCTTCAGGCTCTCGGAGACGTCGTCCGCGGCCTGCTTGAGCGTGGTGTTGGACGCCTTGTCCGCCAGCTCTCCCAGCTTCGCGGCCCCGTCGTTCAGCGCCTTCTCCGCCGCGCCGGGGTCGTCGGCCAGGGTGGCGAGCTTCTTCACCGTGTCGGTGACGATGCCCGCGGCTTGCACGCACTGCTGGGCCTTGTCGACGCCGTCCGAGACCTGCTGGATCTCCGCGCAGCCGGAGAGAAGGAGGACGGCGGCCAGCCCGGAGGCGGCGATGGCGGGAATTCGTCGCGGAAGGGGTCGCATGCCCCGACCCTACCCAAGTGCCCGGCCAGGCAGGCGCCACCGTATCGGCCTTGTCACCCCATGGAGACTCCCCATGCCCGGTCCCCGCGCCCTTGGGGGTGTCCTGGGGGTAAGTAGAGTGGACTGGCCCGCCACGGTGCCGTCCGTGGATCTCGCAGGGGCGGGTTCGCGGGCCGGGCCGCGCGACGGCTCCGGCCGTACGGCCGGCACGACGATCCACCGAGAGGAACCATGTCCACCTGCGACCACCTCACCCAGGCCCAGAACCCGGCTCCCCGCACTCCCGAGGGGTGCGAGGAGTGCCTCGCGACCGGAAGCCGCTGGGTCCACCTGCGCAGATGCCTGTCGTGTGGGCACATCGGCTGCTGCGACTCCTCGCCGAACAAGCACGCCAGCGCCCACTTCGCCCAGGAGGGGCACCCGGTCGTCGCCTCCTTCGAGCCCGGCGAGAGCTGGCGGTGGTGCTACGTCGACGACATCCTCGGCTGAGGGGGACCCTCAGTCCCGCTCCAGGGTCGCCTCCTCGAAGTCGAGTTCGTGCATGACCCTGTTGAGCACCTCGTCGTCGAGACGCCCCTCGTCGCGCAGACGCACGAACACCTCGCGGCCCGCGGCGAGCATCTCCCTGCGCAGCCGCCGGTAGACGGTGCTCGGCGTCTCCTCACCCCTCGGCCCCGTGCCGCCGCCGAGGCGTTCCCAGGCGGTGAGGGCGCGGCGCTCGGCCCGCGACCTGAGCTGGTCGACGACCTCCCGGTGCACCTCGTCGATCCCCTCGGCGACCAACTCGTCGAGGCGGGCCAGCTCGGCCGCGGCGGCCGCCTGCTGGGCCGCGGCCTCGGTGAGGTTGTCGTTGAAGACCTCCTCCTCGTTGGAGATCCGCAGCCGCCTGATCAGCGCGGGGAACGTCAACCCCTGGATCAGCAGGGTGCCGATCACCACGACGAAGGTGAGGAAGAGCAGCGTCGGCCGCCCGGGGAAGTCCGGCGGGATGGCGAAGGCGGCGGCGAGTGAGACGACGCCGCGCATTCCCGCCCAGCTGACGACGACCGTGTTGCGCCACGACGGCGCGTTCGGCTCGTTCCTGCGCACCCCCGCCGACAACACCCGGGGGAGGTAGATGCTGGGCACGACCCAGACGGCCCTGGAGAGCACCGCGGCGGCGAAGACCGCGACCGCCATGCCGGTGAGCAGCCAGGGGTCGGCGTCCCTCAGCTCCGTCATGATCGGCCACAGCTGCAGGCCGATCAGGGCGAAGACGATCGTCTCCAGGAAGAAGTCGACGACCCGCCAGACGGCGCCGGACAGCAGGCGGGTGCCGAAGCCCGCGCGGGGCATGCGATGACCGACGTAGAGGCCGACGATCACCACCGCGATCACACCGGAGACGTGTACGGCCTCCGCGGCGAGGTAGACGCCGAACGGGATGAGCAGCATGACGGTGTTCTCGACCAGGGCGTCCCGCAGCATCAGCAGGATCCTGGCCAGGCACCAGGCGAGCACCAGCCCGACGACCACGCCTCCGGCGGCCGCGTAGAGGAACCGTCCCACGGCGTCCAGCCAGCTGATCCCCTCCCCGAGCGCGGCGGCGACGGCCACCCGGTAGGCGGTCAGCGCGGTCGCGTCGTTGAAGAGGCTCTCCCCCACCAGGATGGTGACCACCTTGCGGGGCAGCCCGAGCCTGCGGGCGACCGCGACGGCGGCCACCGCGTCCGGCGGCGCCACGATCGCGCCGAGCGCGAAGGCGGCGGCCAGCGGCAGCGACGGCATGAGCAGGTGGACGACCCAGCCGATGACGAGCGTGGTGAACAGCACCAGCCCGATCGAAAGCAGCGCGACCGGGCGCCGTACCGCCTTGAGCCGCATGTAGGAGCTGTCGATGGCCGCGGAGTAGAGCAGGGGCGGCAGGAAGACCAGCAGGACCAGCTCGGGGTCCAGCTGGTAGCCGGGTACGAACGGCGACAGCACCAGCCCGGCGAACACCAGCAGCAGCGGCGACGGCCACCCCCTGCGCCTGGCCACGGCCGCCACCGCGATCGCGATGATCGGAACGACCAGAAGCTGTACGGCGGACGCCTGGTTCATCCCACTCCTCACCCGTTCGGGTGATCAGACTACGGGATGGCCCTTCGGTGATCCGTCAGGTCACCAGTCGCGGCGTTCCTCGTGCTCGGGACGCAGCCGCTCACCGGTCGAGTGCGGCGACTCCTGGGAGCGTGAGCGCGAGCGCCTGTCCTGCTGCTGGCCTCCGAAGATGCCCAGCGGGTCGGACGGGTCGACGTCCTGCTGGTAGGCGGGCGGCTCCTGGTAGGAGGTCTGCTGCTCCTGGTAAACCGGCTGTTCCTGGTAGCCCGGCTGTTCCTGGTAGCCCTGCGGGCCGTACAGGTCTCTCAGGTCCGCCGGATGGCCCGCCTGCCTGCCGCCGAAGGCGTAGGGGTCGGGCTGCGCCGGGGCCGGATAACCGTAGGGGTCGGGCTGCGCCTGAGGGTAGGAGTGGGCCGGGAAGCCCGAGGGGTCGGTCGTGCCCGCCTGGACGTAGGGGTCGGCGGGACGCTGTCCGGAGCGCTGTCCGGGGCCCTGGGACGCGTAGGGGTCGGCGGGCAGCGGGGCGGGGGCCGTGACGCCGTACGGGTCAGGGCGGTTCTGCGGCGCGAACGGGTCGGGCTGCTGAACGGGAGCGGCGGCGTAGGGATCGGCCTGCTGGGCCGGGCCACCGTAGGGGTCGGGCTGGTGGGCGGGGGCCGTGGCGTAGGGATCGGGCTGCCTGGCCGCGCCGTACGGGTCCTGGGGCTGCGCGCCGTACCCCTGCGGGGCCGCTCCGCCGTAGGGGGCGGCGGGCTGCTGGGGCGGATAGAGGTCGCCCGGCATCTGGTAGACCGGCTCCGCCTGGCCGTGCCCAGCCTGCTCGGCGGGCTGACCGTAGGACAGGCTGTCGTTGACGATCATGTTCTCCCGGGGCACCACGCCATCGGGACCGTATCCCGCGGGCGGGCGCTCGACGGGCGGGACGGCACCTCTGGCGACGAGCACGTCGGTCGGGCTGAGCGCGGCGGGACGCGGTTCCTCGGCGGCGGGGACCACCTGGGTGGCCGCGGGGTCGGTGTACTGCTGCGGCGGGCTCGCGTAGTCCTCAGGCGCCGGCCTGGCGTACTGCCCGGTCCCGGGGAACCCGTTGGGGTCCTGGTAGCCGCCCTGCCCCGTCGTCTCGCCGACCTCGTCGGGGTACTGTCCCCCGGCCTCGACGAACCCCTCGTCGAGGGTGTCGACCAGGCGCCCGACATCGTTCATGGGCATGCGAAAACTGGCGGTGCACATCTCGCCGCGCCACAGGCTCAGCACCAGGGTGCCTTCGTGCCAGGTGACCCGGAGCACCCGCTCCTGGCCACGCTCGTCGAAGAACACCTCACCGAACGACGGCAAGGGGACAACTTCCGACATAGAGGACATAGTGCTTTAACCAGCCTTTATTCGTCCACTCAACCCCGGAAAACCCTACCGAACCGGTCTTTCCACCCCCATCCTCCATCCCGGTGAGCCGAAACGGGCGATCTTCTTTGACCGTACGAGGGCGGTGATCCGGATTGATCCAGCCAAGTCTGCCACGCGCCGCGAGCCTCGCGTCCCGGAATGCCGGGATGCGCACAGGGGGTGACTCACCGGAGCCAGCCGCGTCTGTCGGGGGAAGCCGGTACGGTTGGCTGTCGTGCCGACCGACTCGATCACCTCCGCCGAAGACGCCCCCACGGCGGTCCCCGCGACCGCGCCTGACCTGCCCCAGGTCGAGGAGTTGCTGAGCGCCGCCGTCGAGGCGGTCGGCGGGGTCGAACGCCCCGGCCAGATCGAGATGGTGCGGGCGGTCCAGCGGGCGATCTCCTCCGGCGACCACCTCGCCGTCCAGGCGGGCACCGGCACCGGCAAGTCCCTGGCCTATCTGATCCCCTCCATCCGGCACGCGATGTCATCGAAAGGCGCGGTGATCGTCTCCACCGCGACCATCGCGCTGCAGCGTCAGCTCGTCGACCGCGACCTGCCCAGGCTCTCCGAGGCCCTCGCCCCCCGGCTGCCGCACCAGCCGACCTTCGCCATCCTCAAGGGCCGCCGCAACTACCTGTGCCGCTACAAGGCCGCGGCCGGCTGGCCCGAGGAGGAGCAGGACCAGCTCTTCGACCCGCGCGAGGTCAACGCGACCGGCCGGATGGTCCAGCGCATCCAGGAGTGGGCCCAGGAGACCGAGACCGGCGACCGCGACGAGCTAGTGCCGGGCGTCAACGAGCAGGCCTGGCGGCAGTTCTCCGTGAGCTCACGCGAGTGCCTGGGCGCCACCCGCTGCCCCAGCGGCGCCGAGTGCTTCGCCGAGCTGGCCAGGGCCCGCGCGGGCGAGTCCGACGTCGTCGTCACCAACCACGCGCTGCTGGCCATCGACGCCATGGAGGACTTCTCCCTGCTGCCCGAGCACGAGGTGGTCGTGGTCGACGAGGCGCACGAGCTGGTCGACCGGGTCACCTCGGTGGTCAGCGGCGAGCTGTCGGAGGCCATGGTCTCGGTGACGGTCCGCCGGGTCGGGCGGCTGATCGAGCAGGCGATCTCCGACCGGCTCATGGAGGCGGGCGAGCAGCTCAAGGACCTGCTCGCCGTCGCCCCCGCCGGGCGCCTCGACGAGCTGCCCCCGGTGCTCGGGATGACCCTGGCCCTGGTGCGCGACGCGGCCTGGGCCTGCATCACCGCGCTCGGACCCAGGTCCGGCGGCGACAAGGACGACCCGGAGGGCGCGGGCCTGCGCAAGGCGGCCTTCACCGCCCTCGACGAGATCCACGACACCGCGCAGCGGATGCTGGACGCCTTCGGTCACGCGGAGGAGGTCGACCGGGCCGAGGTGGTCTGGCTGGAGGCGGCGACCGACCGGCGCCCGCCCCTGCTGCGGATCGCCCCGCTCACCGTGGCCGGGATGCTCCGCGACAAGCTCTTCGGCGACCGTACGGTGGTCCTCACCTCGGCGACGCTGGCGCTCGGCGGCGCCTTCGACGGCCTGGCCCGCCAGTGGGGTCTCGGCTCAGGGGACGGCAAAGGCGCCAAGGACGGCTGGCGGGGTCTGGACGTCGGCTCCCCCTTCGACCACGCGCGCAGCGGCATCCTCTACGTCGCCAAGCACCTGCCCCAGCCGGGCCGTGACGGCCTTCCCGAGGCCTACCTCAAGGAGATCACCGAGCTGATCGAGGCCGCGGGGGGCCGCACCCTGGGCCTGTTCTCCTCGATGCGGGCCGCCAAGGCCGCCACGGAGGCGCTGCGGGAGCGGCTGAGCGTGCCGTTGCTCTGCCAGGGCGACGACTCAACGATGCTGCTGGTCAAGCAGTTCGCCGAGGACGAGCCGACCTGCCTGTTCGGCACCCTGACCCTGTGGCAGGGCGTGGACGTGCCCGGCCCCTCCCTGCGGCTGGTCATCATCGACCGCATCCCGTTCCCGCGCCCCGACGACCCGCTGAGCTCCGCCAGGCAGCGCCACGTGACCGCCAGGGGCGGCAACGGCTTCATGTCGGTCGCCGCGACCCACGCGGCCCTGCTGCTCGCCCAGGGGGCGGGCCGCCTGCTGCGCAGCCAGCACGACAAGGGGGTGGTCGCGGTCCTCGACCCCCGCCTCGCCACCGCCCGCTACGCCGGTTTCCTGCGCGACTCGCTGCCGCCCTTCTGGCCGACCAACGACCCGGGAAAGGTCCGCGACGCGCTCAGGCGCCTCGGGAAGGGCTGAAGCCCGTTTCGCGGATCCTCGCCGTGGCGAGGGTCCGCGAAACAGGCCCTAGAGATCGAGAAGGCCCAGGTCGGGGCGCTTGGGGTCGAGGCCGTCGCCTGAGGAGCGTCCGCGTAGCCTGCGGACGACCCAGGGGCCCAGGTGCTCTCTGACCCACCGGACGTCCTCGCGCCGCCGCTCACCGGGGGTGACCCGCTCACGCGGCGGCCACCGCTTGCGCCACTCGTCCGCGCACTCGACCCCCAGGACGTCGCACACCTTGGCGGCCACCAGCCGGTGCCCCTCGGCGTTCATGTGCAGCCGGTCCTCGCTCCAGGCGCGCCAGTCGCGCAGGCCCTGCATCGACCACTGGTCGACCAGGCGGCAGCCGTACAGGTCGGCGATGGATCTGACGTGCATGTAGAAGATCGCGAAGGTGCCGCGGGCACGGCGCATGATCGGGGTGTCACGCGGGTCGACACCGGTGAACAGCAGCACCTCCGCGCCGGTCGCCCGCAGATCCCGTACGGCTCCCGCCAGCAGCCGGGCCATCGCGTCCGGGTCACAGCCGGGGCGCAGCAGGTCGTTTCCCCCCGCGCAGAGGCTGACCAGGTCGGGCCGCATCTCGACCGCCCTGGGGACCTGCTGCTCGACGACCTGGCCGAGCAGCCTGCCCCGCACGGCGAGGTTGGCGTAGCGGAACTCCGGTTCGAGCGCGGCCAGCCGTTCCGCGACCCGGTCGGCCCAGCCCCTGAAGGGTCCGCCCTCGCCGCCGGGGCCGGGGTCGTTCAGTCCCTCGGTGAAGCTGTCGCCCAGCGCGGCGAAGGAGGCGAAGGTACGGTGGCCCACTACACGAGCTCCGCCACGGCCTGCAGCGCCAGCACGTAGGACCTCAGCCCGAAGCCCGCGATCGTGCCGGTCGCCACGCCCGCGACCACCGAGTTGTGCCGGAACTCCTCACGGGCAGCCGGGTTGGAGATGTGCACCTCGACCAGGGGCGCGGTCCGCTGGGCGATGGCGTCGCGCAGCGCGTAGGAGTAGTGGGTGAACGCCGCGGGGTTCAGCACCACCGGGATCCGGCCGTCGGCCGCCTCGTGCAGCCAGGAGATCATCTCGGCCTCGTCGTCGGTCTGCCTGACGTCCACGGACAGGCCCAGCCCCCGGCCCGTCTCCCGGCACAGCGCCGCCAGGTCGGCCAGGGTCTCCGCGCCGTAGACGTCGGGCTCCCTGGTGCCCAGCCGCGACAGGTTGGGGCCGCTGAGCACGTAGACGGGTCTCATCCGATCACCTGGCGATCTCCTCGTAGGCGGCTTCGAGCAGCTCCTCCGGCGGGTCCTCAAGCGGGGACACCTTCGCCAGGTCGTCGAGGACGACGAAGCGCAGCCTGGCGCCGCGGCTCTTCTTGTCAAGGCGCATGTGTTCGCGCAGACCGGGCCAGGCGTCGCGGCGGTAGGCCGTGGGCAGCCCGACGGAGGTCAGGATGGACCGGGTGCGCTCGACGACGGCGGCGCCGATCCGGCCGTCCAGGCGGGACAGCTCGGCGGCGTAGACCATGCCGATGGCGACGGCCTCTCCGTGGCGGATCCGGTAGCCCTCGGCCCGTTCGATGGCGTGGGCCAGGGTGTGGCCGTAGTTGAGGATCTCCCGCAGGCCGCCCTCACGCAGGTCGGCGCCGACCACGTCGGCCTTGATCTGCACCTTGCGCTCGATGAGCTCGCGGGTGTGCCGTCCCTCGGGGTGCCTGGCCTCCTGCGGGGCCTCCTCGATGAGGTCGAGGATCACCGGGTCGGCGATGAAGCCGCCCTTGATGACCTCGGCCAGGCCGCCGACGTAGTCGTCGCGGGGCACCGAGACCAGCGTGGCCAGGTCGCACAGCACGCCCGCCGGAGGGTGGAAGGAGCCGACCAGGTTCTTGC
This sequence comes from Streptosporangium sp. NPDC049376, assembly GCF_044466505.1. Classification (NCBI taxonomy): domain Bacteria; kingdom Bacillati; phylum Actinomycetota; class Actinomycetes; order Streptosporangiales; family Streptosporangiaceae; genus Streptosporangium; species Streptosporangium sp. NPDC049376. The sequence goes on from NZ_JBITMT010000007.1 coordinate 137,781, forward strand.
CCTCGGGGGTGTTGATCCCGGTCTTGCCGCCGACCGCCGCGTCGACCATGCCCAGCAGCGTGGTCGGCACCTGCACGACCTTGACGCCGCGCAGCCAGGTGGCGGCGGCGAAGCCCGCCAGGTCGGTGGTCGCCCCTCCGCCGACGCCGACGACCGCGTCGGAGCGTGTGACACCGTGCGCGCCGAAGGCCGACCAGAGCCCGGCGGCCACCTCGACCGTCTTGGCCTGCTCGGCGTCGGGCACCGGCAGCGCGACGACCTGGTAACCGGCCGCCTCGATCGCCCCGCGCACGGGCCTGGCGATCTCCGGCAGGCTCGCCGGGTGGACCACCGCGACGGTGCGGACCGCGGGACCGAGCAGGGCGGGAAGCTCGCCGAGCACCCCGGTGCCGATCACCACGTCGTAGGGGGACTCTCCGGACACCTTGATCCTGGAGGTCGTCATGATCCGAGTCCCTTCACGATCTCGTCGACGACCTGTTCCGGGTCGCGCTCGTCGGTGGCCACGGTGAGGACGGCCAGCCCCTCGTAGATCGGGCGGCGGTCCTCCATGAGCTTCTTGAGCCGGCTGCGCGGGTTGAGCACCAGCAGTGGCCGGGCCGAGGCCAGACCGACCCGCTGCACCGCCTGCGCCAGGCCGACCTCCAGGTAGACCACGGGGTGACCGGCGAGCAGTTCCCGCGTCGCCTCGGCCAGCACCGCGCCGCCGCCCAGGGACAGCACGCCGTCGTGTTCGTCGAGCGCCAGCTGTACGGCCCGCGCCTCAAGCTCTCTGAAGTGCTCCTCGCCGTCCTCGACGAAGATGTCACTGACCGGTTTGCCCGCCGTGGCCTCGACGTCGGCGTCGGTGTCGCGGAAGGCGACCCCCAGCCGTTCGGCGAGCAGGTGGCCTACGGTCGACTTGCCCGCGCCGGGGGCGCCGACCAGGACTACGCGGGGACTCACCGTTCCTCCTCGGTTCGCACGCTCACTTGATCACCATCGAGGAGAGGTAGCCGGACAGGTTCCTGGCGACCTCCTCGACGGAGTCACCGCCGAACTTCTCCACCGCGGCGTCGGCGAGGACCAGCGCGACCATCGCCTCGGCGACGATCGCGGCGGCGGGCACGGCGCACACGTCGGAACGCTCGTGGTGGGCCTTGGCGGCCTCACCGGTCAGCACGTCGATGGTGGCCAGTGCCCTGGGCACGGTGGAGATCGGCTTCATGGCGGCGCTGACCCGCAGCGGCTCGCCGTTGGTCATGCCGCCCTCGACGCCGCCCGCGCGGTTGGTGATGCGGCGCACGCCGTCCGAGGTGTTCTCGATCTCGTCGTGGGCCCGGGAACCGGGACGGCGGGCGGTCTCGAAGCCGTCGCCGACGGCGACGCCCTTGATGGCCTGGATGCCCATCAGCGCGGCGGCCAGGCGGGCGTCGAGACGGCGGTCCCAGTGGGTGTAGCTGCCCAGGCCCGGCGGCAGGCCGTAGGCGACGACCTCGACGACCCCGCCGAGGGTGTCGCCGTCCTTGTGGGCCTTGTCGATCTCGGCGACCATCGCGGCGCTGCCCTCGGGGTCGGCGCAGCGCACCGGGTCGGCGTCGACGGCGGCCATGTCCTCGGGGCCGGGCAGGACGCCCGGCGTCGCCTGCGCCCCTCCGATGGAGACGACGTGGCTGACGATGTCGACGCCCAGGGCCTGCTTGAGGAAGGCGCGGGCGACCTGGCCCAGGGCGACCCTGGCGGCGGTCTCGCGGGCGCTGGCCCGGTCGAGCACGGGGCGGGCGTCGTCGAAGCCGTACTTCTGCATGCCCGCCAGGTCGGCGTGGCCCGGCCGGGGGCGTGAGCGCGGCGCGTTGCGCGCCTGCCCCTCCAGCAGCGCGGGATCGACCGGGTCGGCCGCCATGACGGTCTCCCACTTGGGCCATTCGGTGTTGCCGACGCGGATGGCGACCGGGCTGCCGAGCGTGCGGCCGTGCCGTACGCCGCCCACTATGTTCACCACGTCCTGCTCGAACTTCATCCGGGCGCCGCGGCCGTAACCGAGGCGGCGTCTGGCCAGTGCCCCGTCGATGTCGGCCGTGGTCACCTCCACCCCTGCGGGCAGGCCCTCAAGGATCGCGACGAGCTCGGGGCCGTGGGATTCTCCGGCGGTCAACCAGCGCAACATGGTGACAAGTCTTCCATGTGCCGCCCACTGGAATGGCCGAGGCTCACTGGTTGAGACGCTCCGGCATGTCAGCGGATTCCCTGGGCCGTGAGGATGACCGCGAAGGCACCGGCGGCCATGAAGGGGCCGAAGGGGATCTCACTGCCGCGTCCCGCCCGGCGCGCGGCCACCAGGGCGCCGCCGTACAGGCCTCCGGCGAGGAAGCCGAGGAAGGCGCCGGTGACCAGGGCGTCCCAGCCGAGCCGGCCGAGCGCCACGCCCAGCGCCGCCGCGAACTTGACGTCGCCGAGCCCCATGCCCTCCGGGTTGACCAGGAAGAGCAGGAGGTACAGGCCGGTCAGGACCAGGCCGCCGAGCAGCGCCCTGGCCAGGTCCGGGGCGCCGTCCCGTGTCAGGGCCGCGACCGTCAGCGGCGCCACCGTGCCCAGGAAGGCGGCGGCGGTGAGCCGGTCGGGCAGCCGGTGGACGGCGACGTCCACGGCGACCAGGGCGACCGTGACGGCCGTGAGCCACCCGTAGGCGGCCAGTTCGGGCCATGGGTATCGCGACGCGAGGGCGGCCAGCGTCACCGCGGTGAGGACCTCGGCCACCAGCGGCGGCGGCCCGATCCGTGCCCGGCACCCCGGGCAGCGCCCGGCCGCGAGTCTCAGGGACGCGACCGGGCCGCCGCCGACCGCCGTGGCGCAGCGCGGGCAGGCGTGCCCGAGGAGGGCCTCCTCCCCGACCGAGTGGCGGATGGCCAGGTCTCTCGCCCAGAAGCCGAGCGGCAGCCCGGCCAGGGCTGCGGCGAGGAGCAGGAGGTGGTTCACCGCGCCCCCGGGGAAGGTCGGCCGTGTTCGTCCACGGCCCGAACCCTAACGCGGGAAGGTCAGTCCCGGCCGCGTGACGACCTGCCGACCAGCGGCCAGCCGAGGCGGCGGCGCCGGGGGACGGCCGTCTCGGCTCCGGCCTCCGTGCGGGCCTCCATTCGGGCCACGGTGACCCCGGGGGTCTCGGAGCCGAGCCGGTCGAGGGCGCCGGCCCCGACCGCGGCGAACGCCTGCAGCACGGCTCCCTCGATCACGAACGGCACCGGGCCCGCGACGTCGATCACCACGGCCGCGGCGTCCTCGTGCGCCGCCGCCTGGCAGACCTGCGGGGTCGTCGCCTGGATGGGGCGGGCGTCGGGACGCCACAGCTTCAGCGGGCCGGTCCCGGTGAAGGCGAGCACCGCCTGCCTGCCGTCCTTGCCGACGAGCTTCGGCAGGGCCATCTCGCTCTCCTTCTCCTGCCGCAGCCCGTGCTCGCCGACCTCGGACTCCGTCAGCAGGGCCACGACCGGGACGAGCAGCCGCGCCCCGCCGAGGGCGGCGATCACCGCGCCCACGTCGGCCGTGCCCGCGGAGAAGGCGGCGAGCGCGGACGAGACGGCGGCGTCGGCTGAGCCGTCGTCGCCGGGGACCAGTGGCTGGGGAATGCTCGGCACGACCCCGAAGCCTACCCTCGGTGACCGGCGGGTCCTCGGCCGAGGGAGGGTCACCGGGCGGCGTCGAAGACGATCTCGACCCGCCGGTTCCTCGCACGGTTCGCCTCGACGGGAGCGCCGTCGACGATGTTGGGCACCTTGGGCCTGGACTCGCCGAACCCCCTGGCCAGCAGGGTCGTCCCGGTGCCGGCGAGGGCGGCCCGCAGGACCTGCCCCACGGCCCGTGCCCGTCTGAGCGAGAGCGCGTCGTTGTAGGCGTCGCTCCCCTGGTCGTCGGTGTGCCCCTCGATCCTGACCTCGCCGCCCGCGGACTCGGCGCGGACGCGCTCGGCGATCCGCCGCAGGCGCAGCTTCGCCCCGGTGGTCAGCACGGCCCTGTCGAGGGCGAACAGCACGTCGCTGGTGAGCGCGACGGTGATCTGTTCCCCGCGTTTCGACTCGCTCTCCGCGCCGTCGAGCGACTCGACCTCGGCGACGACGTCCTCGACACGGGCGACGATCTCCTCGACCCCGGCCGTGGCCGCCTCGGGGTCGGCGGGGTCGGCCCACGCGGCCGCCGGATGTCCCACCGTCAGGACGAGTGCGAGCGCCAGGGCCGTGAGACGTTCAGGAGATCGGGACATCGGCGAACACGCCCAGCACCTTGAGGTCCACGTTGATCTTCGTGACGTCCGGCGGCGGGGCGGCGAACGCCGCGTGCAGCGGCAGCACCTCGTCCGGCTCGGTGAACACGTCGTAGCTGGAGCACAGGCAGGTGACCTTGGGATAGGCGCCGGTGCGCGCGACGGTGTAGCGCTTGCCGTTGACCGGGTCGACCAGGCTGATCCCCCCGACGGTCAGCCCGAGACCGCCCGGGGTGTCCCCCATGTCGTTGCTCATCTGCCATCTGGCGTCGCCCGTGTTGGTGACCGTCCAGGTCAGCGTGGCCAGCCTGCCCTGCCGCCTGAGGCCGGTGATCCGTACGACCAGGTCGGCGCCGCCCGCCTTGACCTTCCTGGCGGCGATCACCTTCTCCTGTTCGACGTCCTGCTCGACGGGCACGTCCCGCTGTTCCGAGGGCTGTTCCGAAGACCTCTCCGCGGGTTGCCCGGCGGCCCCGGTCGTGGCCGCGGAGGCGGGGAGCGGCTGCCTCTCCTCACCGCCGCCGCCCCGCTGCCCGGGGAGCGCCCCGCATCCGCTCAGCACGGCCGCCAGTACGGCGGCGGCCAGCGCCGGCGTGATCCCTCTTCCCATCGTGCTTCCACCTCTTGCCCGTCGTGGTTCGCGTCGGTCCCGACCGTAGGCGGGCCACCTTCAGGACGCGTATAGCGCGCTATACGCGCAGGCCACGGCGGCGTCGTACCTCGTCGGCGAGCTCTTCCGCCGCGGCGCGGCCTCGCCGGTCACCGAGAGCGTCGAACTCTCCCATAACTCGCATTACTCCATCAAACGCCTCATCAATCTCATCAAGCCCGAGCAACGCCTCCGCCAGGGTGAGCGTCGCCCGCGCGGCACCGGCGCGGTCTCCGTGCTCGCGGAAGGTCTCCAGCGCCTCCCGCGCGCTCTGCCCGGCGACGTCCGCCCTGCCCTCCGCCAGGGCGATCCCGGCCAGGACCGTCAGCGCCGCGGCCTCGGGCAGCCGGTCCCCCAGCCGCCTGGCCAGGCCGAGGCCGTGTTCCGCCCGTTCGTTCGCCTCCCGAAGCCGCCGCGTGTCCAGGAGAAGCCCGGCGAGGTCGAGCGAGACCGCCGCCTCACCCCGTGGGTCGCCCAGCTCGCGGTAGGCCTCCAGACTCCTTGAGAGCAGGTCCCGATCCCGGCGCAGTCCGCCGAGGGCGCGCAGCGCGTCGGCCCTGCCCCGCCGGTCGCCCGCCGCGGAGAAGGCGGCCAGGCACGCCACGAAACACGCCTGCGCCTCGGACGGCCGTTCCCCGGCGAGGTGGACCAGGCCGAGCCGGTACCGGACGCGGGCCGCCTCCCCCGGCTCCGCGAGCCCGAGCGCCCGCCGCAGTGCCTCGGCCGCCTCGGGCAGCCTGCCCTCCACACGGTGCAGGTCGGCCAGGGATCTGAGCAGCAGCGCCTCACCGTTGCGGTGCCCCGCGCGCCGTACGGCCCGCAGCCCCTCCTCCACGGCCGAGCGCCAGTCTTCGCGGTGCGCGCCCAGCTCGAAGAAGGGCGTCAGGTAGAAGGCCAGCCGCCAGGCCGCCTCGTCCAGGCCCGCCCGCCGCGCGTCGGCGACGGTCGCGACCAGGAACCTCCGTTCCGCGGCCAGCCAGCGGGCCGACTCCCGAAGGAGCGCGGTCTCCGCGGCCGCGGCCTGCTCGGCCGTACGGGCCAGGGTCAGGCCCGAGCCCGGCTCCGCGGGCAGGAGCAGCGTCCTGGCCCGCCGGGCGCGGTCTAGGATCTCCGGGGCCGCGGCGGCCAGGACTCCGGCGGGCGGGCCCTCCTCCGCGGCCAGGCGCTCGGCCGCGTAGAGCCTGGTCAGGTCGTGCCAGCCGTACCTCTCCTGACCTGCCGGGTCGAGACCCCGCGCCTGCAGCAGGCCCGCCCCGGCCAGCGCCTCAAGCGTCTCCTCGGCGGGCGCGCCGAGGACGGCCGAGGCCGCCCAGGGGGCGAAGTCGGGGGCCGACAGCGCGCCGAGACGGCGCAGCAGCAGGCGTTCCCGGTCGGAGAGGGCGCGGTAGCCCAGCGCCAGGCTGCCGCGCACGGCCAGGTCACCCGCGCTGAGCTCGTCCAGGCGTCCGCGTTCGTCCTCAAGACGTCCCGCCAGGTGTTCCAGGGTCCAGCCGGGACGCCTGGCCAGCCTGGACCCGGCGATTCTGAGGGCCAGCGGCAGCCCGCCGCACAACTCGGCGATCCGCGCCGCCGCCCGTGGCTCCGCCTCGACGCGACGCCGCCCGGCCACCCCGGCCAGCATCGCCACGGACTCGTCCCGGTCGAACACGCCGAGTTCGCGGGCGCGCGCCGCCTCCAGGCCGTGCAGCGGCGAGCGGCTGGTCACCAGCGTCAGGCAGCCGGGCCCGGTGGGCAGCAGCGGGCGTACCTGGGCCTCCCGCTCCGCGTCGTCGAGCACCACCAGCAGGCGCCGTCCGCTCACCGTGCTGCGGTAGAGACGGACGCGCCCGTCCAGGCCTGCGGGGATCGCCGTCTCCTGGCAGCCGAGCGAGCGCAGCAGGTCCTCAAGCACCGCCTCCGGCGTCCTGCCGCCGAGCGAGGCGTGCAGCCGCCCGCCGGGGAAGTCGAGCGCGGTGGCCGCGTGGACCGCGACCGCGGACTTGCCCACCCCCGCCGGGCCGTGCAGCACCAGGTGGACGGGCGCGCCCGCGGCGTCGGGCACCGACCGGCGAATCCAGTCCAGCACGTGTTCACGCCCGGTGAAGTCGGCGATGTCCGGCGGTGTCTCGTTCGGTGTCTCGTTCGGCACCTGTCCGGCCCGGGTCGAGGTGCCCGCGAGCACGCGTTCGTGCGCCTCGCGCAGCGCCTCCCCCGGTTCGAGGCCGAGTTCCCCGACCAGCAGCCGCCGCGCCTCCTGGTAGGCGCCCAGCGCCTCCGACCTGCGTCCCGCCTGGCCGAGGGCCGTGATGAGCTGCCCCCACGCCCGTTCCCGCAGCGGGTAGGCCGCCACGAGCGCGCGCAGTTCCCCGGTCACCCGCGCGCCCCGGCCGAGCGCCAGGTCCAGTTCGACCCGCTCCTCGACCGTGGTCAGCCGCAGTTCCTCAAGCCGTACGGCGTGCGCGCGCCGCAGCGTGTCCGACTCGACGTCGGCCAGCGCGGGCCCCCGCCAGAGCGCGAGGGCCGCGCGCAGCCCCTCTGCCGCCTCGGCCCGCCCGCCCGCCTCCCCGGCTCGCGTGGCCTCCGCCACCAGCCGCTCGAACCGGTGCGCGTCCACCCGGTCGGGGTCGACGTCGAGGAGGTATCCGCCGGGCACGGTGCGAATCCCCTCGACCACCTTGCGCAGGGCGCTGACGTAGACCCGCAGCACCGCCTCCGCCGAGGCCGGCGGCCGTCCGTCCCACACCTCGTCGACCAGCCGGACGACGGCCACCGGCCGCGCGGGCCGCAGCAGCAGGGCGGCCAGCAGCGCGCGGTGTTTCGCGGGCCCGGGGGTCAGGTCGCGATCACCGTCGAGGACCAGCAACGGCCCCAGCACGCCGAACCGCACCGTCTCAGCCCTTCGGCCCGCTGAGGTCGAAGGAGCGGAACCTGACCCGGACCGGGGCGCCGGTGTCCGGCGCCGCGTGGACTCCGGCCGCGCCGGGGCCGTACGGATCGCGTGTGTCGACGGCCTCGGCGACCAGGACGTCGTCGACCCACATGCTCAGGGCGGTTGCCGTACCCCGTTGACCGCACCGGGCCACGACACGGCTGTCCGCCGTTCCCCGTACCCGGACCGGCCCGTCCAGGACGACGCCCCGCCCCGCGCGCCGTTTGACGATGGAGGCGTCTCCGGAACCCGCGACCGTGAACTCGTACCGGTCGCCGGTGCCCAGGTCGCCACGGCACCACACGCCGAACTCCCCCGACCCCGCTTCGAGCCGGGCCGAGGAGCTGACCACGACGTCCTGCGCGCGTTCGCCGGGGAAGGGGGCCGACTTCCACAGCCGCCACCCTGGGTTGGCGGTCAGCAGGTAGGCGGCGCCGTCCCGCTCGCTCCGGCCGCCCTCGGTCACGCCGACCTCCCAGGAGTCGGCGAAGTCCGCGTGGTAGGGCAGGACGGGCGCGGCGCCGAAACCGGCCTGGACGGCCACGCCTGCGGTGACGGCCGTGGCGAGCGCGACCGCGCCCAGAGCCCACGGCCACCGGCGCCGGACCCTCTTCCCCGGCGCGACGACGGCGGGCCCGTCAGGGACGGCGGGCTCCTCCTGAGCGGTGACCGTCCAGGAGCGTTCTACGGCCTGGGTGGCGGTCGCCGGGGTCGGGCTGCCGCCGATCAGCTCGCCCAGCAGCCGCCCGGCGCTCGGCCTGCGCGCGGGGTCCTTGGCCATGGCCCGTTCGACGACCGCGCGCATCCGGTCTTCGAGGCCGTCGAGGTTCGGCCCCTCGTTGACGATCCGGTACAGGACCTCGGGCGGGGAGCCTCCGCCGAACGGCAGGCGGCCCGTGCCCGCGAACGCGATCACCCCGCCCCACGCGTAGACGTCGGCGGCGGGGGTCGGCGACTCACCGCGCACCTGCTCGGGCGCCATGAACGCGGGCGTGCCCAGGATCGCCTGGCTGGCCAGGCTCTCCTCGTCGGCGAGCCGTGCGATGCCGAAGTCGATCACCCGCGGGCCGAGCGGGGACAGCAGCACGTTCGACGGCTTGAGGTCGCGGTGGATCACCCCGGCCTCGTGGATGGCGTGGAGCGCGGTGGCGATCCCGGCCGCGAGCGCCTCCAGGTTGGCGCCGGTCAGCGGCCCCTGCTCCCGTACGGCCTGCGCCAGGCTTGGGCCCTTGACGTACTCGGTGACGAGGTAGGCGACGTCCCCGTCGACCCCGGCGTCGAGGACGGGGGCGGTGCAGAACCTGGCCACCCTGCGGGCCGCGGCCACCTCGCGCTCGAAGCGCCGGACGAAGGCCGGATCGTCGGTGAGCCGGGGATGGATCACCTTCACCGCGGCCAGGCCGCCGGTCGGGGTGGTGGCGAGGTGCACCACGCCCATGCCGCCCCGGCCAAGCTCACGCCTGAGCACGTATCCGCCGATCACGTTCACCGGAGTCACCCTACGATCAAACACCGACACCAGGGACAAAAGCCCCGGCACTCAGCCCAGGTCGGCGATGGCGGCGACCGGGCCGCCCCCGCTGGGGCCCTGGTGGACGGCGGCGACCGAGACGAAGACGGCAGGGTCGCCGGTGACGCTGGCCGCGACACCGCCGACGGTCGCCTTGATCTGGCGGTGCCAGTGCACGTCGGAGTCGTCGAGCATGATGTTGCGCCTGCCCCTGACCCTGCCCGAGGGGTCCGCCTCGCACTTCATGAACACGTTGACCAGCCTGCCGTCCAGGTCGGAGGGGTGCGGGCGCTCCGGCAGGTCGATCCCGCTCGACCGGATGGCCGCCCAGATGCCGTCGGCGTCCAGCGCGTCCCGCATGACGGAGTGGCCGATCCGGTAGCGCCCGCCGATGCCCCTGACGTTGCCGACGACGACGATCTGCGCCCTGTCCAGCTCGACCCCCGAGGAGCAGGAGGCGACGGAGGAGTACAGCGACAGGTCCCGGTGGATCTGCCCGGCCGTGGGCGTCCCGATCTCGCCGAGCGCGACCGCGACGCCGAGGGCGGTGGTCGAGTTGGAGATGTCCATCGAGGGCCCGGTGTCCTCGACGACCACGTCCTGGCCCCGGGACCTGGCGTCGTTGATGGTGGCGAGGGTGAGCAGGGGCGTCTTGGTCTGGACGTAGTGGACGTCGGCGGGGTCGTCGATCCCGGCGGCCTCCATGGCCTTCCTGACGCCCGCGGCGACCTTCTCGACCATCGCGGGGCGGCCGATGTCCTCGGGCAGGATGACCTCGCTCATCGCGACCCCGACGCTCAGGCGAGGTTCCTGGCTCGGTTCGGCGTCCGCCGTGGTCGCGAAGATCGTCGCGTGCGGGCTGAGCACGCCGTCGGTGCCGCCGGACCAGACCAGCGGGACGTCCTGGGGCGCCGGATGCCCCCGCTCGGCGAGCACCTCACGGAAGGCGCGGTCGGCCAGGATGCGGGTGTAGTCGTTCACCCCGCCGTTCCCCTCGGTCTTGCCGATCACCGCGAGGACCCGGTGCGCCTCGATCACCCCGTCGTCGATGAGCCGGGACAACCCGGAGGCGTCGGTCACGCTCTCGATCGCCACCTTGCGCACTTCAATCGGTTCCGGCATCCCTGTCACCTCTCGGTCCCGCTGCTTCCCTGTGGGTTCCCTGTGGCCTCGCTGTGGCCTCGCTGTGGCCTCGCGACCCCCGGCCCGGACCGGCCCCGGGGTCGCGACACCCGTTGCGATACCCACCGCGCGGGGCGGGCACCGGCGCGGGGAGCGGTTTCCCCGTCCGGGGACGGACACCCGTGAGGAGGGCGCCCGGGGCCTCCTTGATCGGTAATCGTTCTCCCGGGGCGGTCCGCGCACCCGGCCCCCGCACGGTACGGCCCCGCCTGCGGGCCGCTTCAAACCTGTGATCTGCGACACATCCAAACATCCGATGATTTTGGACATATCGCCACTTCTCACAACATCGACGGATATTTCACAGCACCGAATGACGTTCAGTTAACGTCACGTTTCCCGCTAGATCATCTGCCCGCGCACGCGACACCAATAACTTTGTTTACAGTTGATCCAGCGGTGGAAAACGAGCCGCTCCACGCAGCTGAGAAAACGGGGTTCTCCGCATGCTTGCATTACTTGACGCGCCTCCTGACAAGGCCGATCAATATCTTCCACAGCCTCCGTCCGACGACGAGCTGAAACTGTATTTCGGGCCACAAAAGCGCTGGGTGCTTCTGTCCGTGCCCCTTTCCCTGACATTAACCGCAGGGACTCTTTTCCTATTCTCCATGCGTCATCCCGCGTTGTGGCCGTTTTTCGTTGCCCTGCTGCTGAACCTCAGTGGATGGACGATGTCGTTCGTCGACGGGCAGCGTCAGCGGCTGACCACCTGGGAGTCCCACGAGCTGCTCGTGCGTTCCTGGCGGCCCGCCCGCCTGCCCTCCGTGGACGTCTTCCTGCCGACCAGGGGCGAACCCATGGAGATCCTGCGCAACACCTTCCGCCACGTGGGAGCGCTCCGGTGGAACGGTCCAGTCACGGTCTGGGTGCTCGACGACGCCGCCCGCGACGAGGTGGAGGAGCTGGCCGTACGGCACGGCTTCCGGTACAGCGCGCGGCCCGACCAGGGGTACCTGAAGAAGGCCGGCAACCTCAACCACGGCCTGTCGATCAGCTCGGGCGAGGTCGTCGCGGTCTTCGACGCCGACTTCTGCCCGAGGCCCGACTTCCTGTCCCACCTGGTCCCCTATCTGGAGGACCCGAGGATCGCCGTGGCCCAGTCGCCGCAGTACTTCGACACCACGCAGGAGATGCCCTGGCTGCAGCGTACGGCCGGGGCCGCCCAGGAGATGTTCTACCGGTGGCTGCAACCGTCGCGGGACGCCGACGGCGGAGCCATCTGCGTGGGCACGAACGTGGTCTACCGGCGCGCGACGCTTGAGGAGATCGGGGGCTTCCCCAAGATCGACCACAGCGAGGACATCTACACCAGCGTCGAGCTGATGAAGCACGGCTACCGCACCAAGTACGTCCCGGTGCTGCTGGCCAAGGGCCTGTCCCCCGACAACGTCGCCTCCTACATCGCCCAGCAGTACCGGTGGGCGATGGGCTGCATGAGCCTGCTGTTCGACCGTGACTTCCACCGCACGCCGATGTCGTGGCGGGTACGGCTGTCCTACTACAGCGGTTTCCTGAGCTACTTCGTCTCCGCCGCCAACATCGCGGCCGTCCCGCTGCCCGGGCTCGTCATGCTCGCCTTCTATCCGGACGAGGTCAGGGCGTGGCACATGATCCCGTTCGTGGGGCCCCTCTGGGTGGCGCTGGTGCTGCTGCCCGCGGTCTCGGTGAGCCGCTGGCGCTTCGAGGTGACCCGCGCCCAGACCCTGTACGCCTACTGTCATCTGATCTCCATCGTGCACGCGGTGCGCAACCAGGCCGCGGCGTGGGTGCCCAGCGGCGCCGCCGCGGGCAAGAGCACGCTCGTCTCGACCGTCGCCCGCATGGCCTTCGTCTGGCTGACCGTCACCACGGCCGCCACCTGGATCGGCATCGCGCTGCGCGCGTCCGTCTACGGGTGGGGTGAGTACTGGGCGCTGACCCTGTTCGCCGTCGGCACCACCTACATCGCCCTCCCCCTCATTCGTGATCTGTGGAGGATTCTCCGTTGAACCACCGTCTGCGCTGGCCAGAGGCCCTGGCCATCACCGTCCTGTTACTGCTCGGCGTGCTGCTCGCCTCCGGCCTCGCCGTACTGCCCCCGCTGCTGCCGTGACGCCGCGCTACCGTCTCGGCTTCAGGCCGGACATCGAGGGGCTCCGGGCGGTCGCCGTCCTGGCCGTGCTCGCCTTCCACGCGACCGTGCCCGGCATGGCCGGGGGGTTCGCCGGGGTGGACGTGTTCTTCGTCATCTCCGGGTTCCTGATCACCGGTCTGCTGCTGCGCGACATCTCGGCCGAGGGCCGTTTCTCGCTGGCGGACTTCTACGCCAGGAGGGCCAGGCGCATCCTGCCCGCCGCCGGGGTCGTGCTGCTCGCCACGACGGCCGGGGCCTGGCTGCTGCTGCCGCCGCTGCGCGGCACCGACGTCGCCGGTGACGTGGTCGCCGCCGCCCTGTATCTCGCCAACTGGCGGTTCGTCGCGGGCCAGACCGACTACCTGGCCGCCGCGCGGGACCCGAGTCCTCTGCTGCACTACTGGTCGCTGGCCGTCGAGGAGCAGTTCTACCTCCTGTGGGCGCCGCTGCTGCTGGTGCTCGTGCTGGTGGCGCGCCGCCTCGGCCGCAGTCCCCTGCCCGCGATCGCGGTGGCCGTCGTGGCGCTGACCGGTGTCTCGTTCGCGCTCGCGCTGTGGTGGACGGGCACCAGCGCCCCTCTCGCCTACCTGTCCTCCCCCTCCCGTGCCTGGCAGTTCGGCGTGGGTGCCCTGGCCGCCCTGCTCACGCCGTACGGCGGGCGTCTCGGCGCGCGTCCCGGAGGCGGCGAGGGCCACCGGGACGTCCCCCGCTTCTCCCTGCGGGTCGTCTCCGGGGCACTCGGCCTGGCCGGGGCGGCCGCGGTCGCCTGGTCGATCGTGGCGCTCGGCCCGCAGACGCCGTACCCGGGGACGGCCGCGCTGGTCCCCACGCTCGGCACGGCGGCGGTCATCGTGTTCCGCTCGCCGGTCTCAGCCGCGCTGTCCTGGGCACCGGTCCGGCTGGCGGGGCGGCTGTCGTTCTCCTGGTACCTGTGGCACTGGCCTGTCCTGGTCCTCACCGAGGCCGCGCTCGGCGAGCAGTCGTGGCCGATACGGCTGGCGCTGGTGCTGGCCTGCGCGCTTCCCGCGGCCCTGACGCTGAGGCTGGTCGAACAGCCGCTGCGGACGTCACGGGTCGTGGCGGCGCTGCCCCGGCGCGGTCTGGCCCTGGGCACCAGCGCGATGGCCGTGCCCGTCGCCGCCGCGCTCCTGCTCAACGGCGGGATCGTGCAGGGCGCCACGACCACCACGGTCACCGTGGCGCAGTCGGCCGAGACACCGGACGCCCCCGGTACGGCGCTGCGCCCGCCACCCGCGCAGGCCAGGAACGACTTCCCCAAGTCCCAGGGCTGCGAGATCGCGCTGACCGCGACGACGAGCCCGCCGTGCCTGTTCGGCGACACCTCCTCCAAGGACAGGGTCGTCCTCATCGGCGACTCCCACGCGGGCCAGTGGTTCGCCGCGGCCGAGCGCATCGCCGTACGGAGAGGGTGGGCCCTGGAGGTCCTCACCAAGCCCGGCTGCCCGCTGCCCCGGCTCACGGTCGTCGACCCCCGGCTGGGTCGGGAGTACCGCGAGTGCGACGCCTGGCGGGAGTACGCGATGAAACGGCTGGCGAGCGAGGCTCCGCCCCGGCTGATCCTGCTGGCCTCGCTCAACGCGTACACCACCGACAGGGCCGCGCTGACCCGCGCCTGGGACTCGACCCTCACCCCGCTGTCACGGCTCGGCGCCTCGCTGGTCTACCTGCGTGACACGCCGCTGCCCGGCAAGGACGTGCCCGCCTGTCTTTCCGGGGGTCCCGTCTCCGGCTGCGCGTTCCCGCGCGCCGCCGGGCTGCGCCCCGACCCGCTGGCCGAGCAGATCACCGCGGGGGGACGTCCGGGGGTCCGCCTGCTGGACGTGACGCCGCTGCTGTGCCCGGAGGACTCCGCTTCGGCCACCTGCCCCGCGGCGCTCGACGGCATCGTGCTCTACCGCGACGACGCGCACATCACCGACACCCTCGCGGTACGGCTCGCTCCCCGGATCGAGCAGGACCTTGAGGACCTCGACCTGATCCCCACGGTGCTGTGAGGCCCGCCACCCGGGTGGTCCTCGCCCTTGTCGTCCTCCTGGCCGGGTGCTCGGGGCCCGGCCGGGAGGCCCGGGAGGCACGCTGGACCGAGATCTTCCGTGACGACTTCTCCGGGGCCGCCGGATCCCCGCTTCCCCAGGGGTGGCTGCACGACCTCGGTACCTGCTATCCCGGCTGCCCCGCCCCCCGGTGGGGCACCGGGGAGATCGAGACCATGACCGACTCGACGGAGAACGTCTCCCTCGACGGTGCGGGGAACCTGGCCATCACCCCGCTGCTGCGCGAGGGGGCCTGGACGTCGGGCCGGGTGGAGACCGCCCGCTCCGACTTCAGGCCCCCGCCGGGAGGCGTGCTGCGTGTGGAGGCCAGGATCCGGCTTCCGGCGGTGACCCCGGCGGACGGCGCGGGCTACTGGCCCGCGTTCTGGATGCTGGGCGCCCCGCTGCGCGACGGTTACACCGGCTGGCCCGCCATCGGCGAGATCGACGTGATGGAGGCGGTCAACGGCCGTCCCTCGGTCATGGCCGCCATGCACTGCGGTGTGATGCCCGGCGGGCCGTGCGGCGAGCCTTCGGGCATCGGCTCCGGCGAGCGTCCCTGCCCGTCCTGTCACGGGAGCTTCCACCGCTACACCGTGGAGATCGACGAGAAGGAGATCCGCTGGTATCTCGACGACGCCCCCGTCCTGACCGTCGCCGCCACCCGGATGGACCCGCAGACCTGGGGCAGGGCGACGGCGCACGGCTTCTTCCTGATCCTGAACGTCGCCGTGGGCGGCGGCCTCCCCAACGCCTTCGGCGGCGGCCCCACCCCCGCCACCGTCCCCGGCCGCCCCATGCTCATCGACTACGTCTCGGTGAAGACCAAACCCGCCCCCAAGGCATGAACACCCCCAAATGCGAGAAGTTTCGTCTCATGCTTTCCCGGTGCCACGTGTGAGGGGTTTCGGCTTGGGCGCGTCGGTGCTTGGACTGAGGAACGCAGGAGCGAAGCGACGCAGTGACGAGGGAAAGCACCGACCCGAGGCGACCAAGCCCGCGACGCCGCCAGGCGGAGCAAAGGGACACAACCCGCGACGCCGCAGGCGGCGCAAGGAGACACAACCCCCTACCCCATCCTCCGTAGGATCTCGGCCACCACGGCGGCGCGTTGGGGCTGGAGGTAGAAGTGGCCGCCGGACAGGATCGTCAGGGAGAAGCCGGACTCCGTGCGGGCCTGCCACTCCTTGGCCTGCAGCGGGGTGACCACCGGGTCGGTGTCGCCGACGATGACGGAGATGGGGGTGCGCAGCGCGGGCCCGGGGGTGTGGCGGTACTCCTCGACCAGGCGGAAGTCGGCCCTGATGTAGGGGAAGACGACCTCTCTCATCGCCGGGTGGGAGAGGATCTCAAGCTCGGTTCCGCCGAGTTTGGTCATCTCGGCCAGAAAGGCCTCGTCGTCGTAGGAGGAGATCTCCCGCCTGCGTCTGGGCTCGTGCGGGGCGGCGCTTCCCGAGACGAACAGCCGGACGGGGCCGTTCCCCCCGGCTTCGAGTGCCCTGGTGGTCTCGTAGGCGACGATCGCGCCCATGCTGTGCCCGAACAGCACGACGTCCCGGTCCATCAGGGGCCGGATCTCCTCGACGACGGGGCCGACGATCTCGTGGATGTCGGCGGGCATGGGGTCGCCGAACCGGTCCGCCCTGCCCGGCAGCTGCACGCCGTACGGCTCGACCGATCCGGGGAGCAGGTCGGGCCAGTCGCGGTAGGCGGTGACCGAGCCGCCCGCGTGCGCGAAGCAGATCAGCCGCGTGGTGGCCCTCGGCCTGGGCTTGAGGGTACGCAGCCAGGTCATGTTGGTTCCTTCCGTGCTGTGGACTGGGGCGGCGCGGCGGCCGTCCCTCCATGATCGCCCCCCGGGTGCGGACGGCGCGAGGGGGACGGCCACTTGGGCCGTTTCGGAGATGACCGGCACCGGACAGTGCGGGGTGCGGGGATTCCCGGGTGACGGGTGGGGAACCAGTGTTGTGCGGGTCGCGCATTTCCTGTCCTGCCGGTGCCTCCGCGCTTCAGATCTTGTGCTGTTAGGCTTACCTTTCTTAACGTCTGAGCAACTGTTCAAGTGTTGATGAGGCGGGTCTCGGGATGGGCCACGGACATGGGCATGGACACGGGCACGGCCACGGGGCGAACTCCGACCGTCGCTACCTGGTCGCGGCACTCGTTCTGCTGACGGTCTTCATGGCGGCCGAGGTCGTGGTCGGCGTCATCGCCAACTCCATCGCTCTGGTCTCGGACGCGGGACACATGCTCACCGACGCGGCCTCCATCGCCCTGGCCCTGGTGGCGATGAGCATGGCGGCCCGTCCCGCCAGCGGCGCCTACACCTTCGGCTGGAAACGTGCCGAGATCCTCTCGGCCGCGATCAACGGGCTGACGTTCGTGGCGCTCGTCGTCTACTTCGTCTACGAGGGCGTCCGGCGGCTCCTGCAGCCTCCGGAGGTGACGGGGGCGCTGGTCCTCGGCACGGCGCTGGTCGGCATCGGGGTCAACGCCGCCGCGGCCTGGCTCATCGCCAGGGCCGACCGCGGCAGCCTCAACGTCGAGGGCGCCTTCCAGCACATCCTCAACGACATGTACGCCTTCGTGGCGACCGCGGTCGCGGGGGCGGTCGTCTGGCTCACCGGCTGGGGCAGGGCGGACGCGATCGCCGCCCTGGTCGTGGCGGCCCTGATGGGCAAGGCCGCCTACGGCCTGCTGCGCGAGGCCGGGCGCATCCTGTTCGAGGCGGCGCCCCCCGGCGCGCCCCCGGCTGAGGTGAGCGCGGCCATCGCCGCCCACACCGAGGTCACCGGGGTCGACGACCTGCACGTGTGGACCGTGACCAGCGGGCTGTCCGCGCTGTCGGCGCACGTGACCGTCGCGCCGGGCGGTGACTGCCACCGGGTCCGCCGCGAGCTGGCCGACCTGCTGCACGAGCGCTTCCACATCGACCACAGCACGCTGCAGGTCGACCACGTCCCGGGTGCCGCCTGCCGGATCGCCGCGGGCCGCGACAGGTCAGCCTGACGCCTCCCCGAGGCAGGCCTCGAAGACCTTCGTGAACCGCGCGACCACGGCCTCCCTGCCCGCCTCGTCGAACGCGCCCGGCCCGAAGAGCTGGCGCAGCGTGCCCGCGCCCGCCACGAGCGCGGTGGCGGCGGTCGCCCCGATGAGGGCCTCCCGGGCGGGCAGGCACGCGGCCAGCGGCTCCAGGATCGCCGAACGGACCCGGTCCCTGACGATCTTGTGGATCTCCGGGCAGACCGTCGAACGGCTGAGCGTCGCCAGCACCGGCCCCTCCTCCCGCGAGCCGAGCAGGTCGGCGACGTACTCGGCCAGGCGCCGGGGCAGCTGCTCACGCGGGACGTCCAGCACCCCGGGAAAGCGTCCCCGTACGGCCAGCACCTCGGCGAACAGTGCCCGCTTCGTGCCGAAGTAGCGGTTGATCAGGGCGATGTTGACCCCCGCCTCGGCGGAGATGAGCCGCATCGTCACCTGGTCGTAGCCGAGTTCGGCGAACAGACGGCGGGCGGTGTCCAGGATGCGGCACCTTGTGCCCTCCCTGTCGCGACGCCGTATCTCGTCCACTTTCCCATTCCTTCCAGATTTGACGGGTAAACAAGCGTCTACTAACTTCATGTGTATCGTACATACATTGGGGGATGGTCCATGCTGACCGAACAACAGGTCCAGGCCGAGGCGGCCCCGAGGTTCACCCACAGACAGGTGCTGGAGATCCTGGCCGGCCTGATGCTCGCCATGCTGACGTCGATGATCTCGACGTCCGTGGTGGGGACCGCGCTCCCGACGATCGTGGGCACGCTCGGCGGTCAGGACCAGCTCGCCTGGGTCGCCAGCGCGACGCTGCTGACCATGACCGCCTCGACCCCGCTGTGGGGCAAGCTGTCGGACCTGTACGGCCGCAAGTTCATGTTCCAGGCCGCCCTGCTGGTCTTCGTGCTCTCCTCGGTCGCCGCGGGCTTCTCCCAGGACATGGGCCAGCTCATCGCGGCCAGGGCCGTACAGGGGATCGGCGCGGGCGGCCTGGCGGCACTGCCGCAGATCATCCTCGGCGACGTGGTCGAGCCGAGGGAGCGGGGGCGCTACTCCGGCTACATCGGCGCGGTCTTCGGCGTCTCCACCGTCGCGGGACCGCTCCTCGGCGGCTTCGTCGTGGACAACATGTCCTGGCGCTGGACGTTCTGGATCTGTGTGCCGCTGGCCGTGGTCGCCTTCTTCGTCATCCAGCGGGTGCTCAACCTGCCGCCGTCCCACCGCGCGGCCAAGGTCGACTGGTGGGGCGCGACCTTCATCACCGGCGGCACGACCGCGCTGATGCTGCTGCTGTCACTCGGCGGCAAGGAGTTCGCCTGGAGCTCCGGCTGGACCTACGGGCTCGGCGCGCTGAGCCTGGTGCTGTTCGGCCTGGCCGTCCTCGCCGAGCGCCGGGCGGCCGACCCGATCCTGCCCCCGCACCTGTTCCGCAACCACACCTTCGTGCTCACCTGCCTGGCCTCGCTGCTGGTCGGCGCCGCGATGTTCGGCGCGCTGATGTTCCTGCCGCAGTACCTGCAGATCGTCAAGAACATGAGCCCGACCGCCTCCGGCCTGATGACGCTGCCCATGGTGCTCGGCCTGCTCGCCTCCTCCATCGCCGTCGGCCGCTTCGTCACCAGGACCGGCCGCTGGAAGGCCTTCCCCGTCGTGGGCATGCTGCTGGTCGGCCTCGGGCTGTTCCTGCTCTCCCGGCTGCACGTCGACAGCTCACTGGTGAGCGTCGGCGTCGACATCACGGTGCTCGGCGTCGGGCTCGGCGCCTCCATGCAGATCCTGATCCTGGCCGCGCAGAACGCCGTCACCCGCGCCGACATGGCCTCGACCACCTCCGGCGTGACGTTCTTCCGCTCCCTCGGCGGCGCGGTCGGCGTGGCCGCGTTCGGCGCGATCCTGTCCAACCGGCTCACCTCCGAGCTGGTCTCCCTCGCCAAGGCCGCCCATCTGCCCCTGACCGGTGGCGCGGCGCCCAGCCTCGGCTCCCCCGCCGCGATTCACCGTCTGCCGGCGCCGGTGCTCGAAGTGATCCTTGAGGCCTTCACCCGGGCCATCCACACGGTCTTCCTGGTCGGCGTGCCGATCGCCGTACTGGCCGCGCTGGCGGCGCTGATGCTCAAGGAGCTCCCGCTGCGCTCGGCGCGGGGCGCGGCGCCCGCGGCGCAGGGCGACCTCGCCGACGCGAGCTGACGCCAGACACGAAGAAGGGCAGGCACAAAGAAGGGGCGGGTGCACACCCGCCCCTTCTTCGCTGTCTCAGACCGTGGCCAGAGCGGCCTCCGACTCCAGCACCGCCGCGACGGCGTTGACGACCGCGGCGATCCGGATGGCCTCCTGGATCTGCTCGCGGGGCAGCCCCGCCTTGCGCAGCACCTGCTCGTGGGACTCCAGGCAGCGGCCGCAGCCGCCGATCGCGGAGACCGCGAGCGACCAGAGCTCGAAGTCGACCTTGTCCACGCCCGGGTTCCCGATGATGGTCATGCGGAGCTTGGCGGGCATGGTCGCGTAGGTCTCGTCACCGATCAGGTGCATCGACCGGTAGTAGACGTTGTTCATCGCCATGATCGCGGCGGCGCCCTTGGCCGCCCTGAACGCCTCGGCGGACAGGACGTCGGCCGCCTCGGCCGCGATCTCGGCGATCACGCGCTGGGACCTCGTCGCCGCCGCGCAGGCGAGCAGCGTCCCCCAGAGCTGCTGCTCGCCGAGCGAGGAGGTCGTGACGAGCGAGCCCAGGTTGAGCTTGACGTCCTTGGCGTAGTCGGGAAGGGCGCCCTTGAGGTTGTCGACGGACATCAGACGCCGGCCAGCAGCTGCTTCGCGTCCAGACCGGCCTCGCCCTTGTTCCAGTTGCAGGGGCACAGCTCGTCGGACTGGAGGGCGTCGAGGACCCGCAGGACCTCCTTGACGTTGCGGCCGACCGAACCGGCGGTCACCATGACGAACTGGATCTCGTTGTTCTGGTCGACGATGAAGGTGGCGCGCTGGGCGACACCGTCGGAGCCGAGGATGCCCAGCGCCGACGACAGCTCCCGCTTGATGTCGGACAGCATGGGGAAGGGCAGGTCACGCAGGTCGGGGTGGTCCTTGCGCCAGGCGTGGTGGACGAACTCGGAGTCGACCGAGAAACCCAGGACCTG
The DNA here is from genome assembly GCF_044466505.1 of Streptosporangium sp. NPDC049376. Classification (NCBI taxonomy): domain Bacteria; kingdom Bacillati; phylum Actinomycetota; class Actinomycetes; order Streptosporangiales; family Streptosporangiaceae; genus Streptosporangium; species Streptosporangium sp. NPDC049376. Next base: position 158,604 of record NZ_JBITMT010000007.1, read on the forward strand.
GGCGTCGCGGTCGGCGAACTCGCCTTCGAGACGGCCGAACTCGGCGATCTCGGTCGGACAGACGAAGGTGAAGTCCTTGGGCCACGCGAAGTAGACCTTCCACTTGCCCTCGTAGGACTTGTGGTCGATCTGGGCGAACGCGCTGTCCGCGTCCAGGGAGACACAGGCGGTCAGCTCGAACTCAGGGAAGCGGTCACCGATGGTGAGCAAGTCCGGTTCTCCTTCACAGGGGACGTCGTTGTCGGAGCCCAGACTGCCGCACCTAGCATTGATTCGAGAAATCGAGCAGTCGAACGAATCTGACAGGTGATCCTTATCAGTGAGCCAACCCCCACCCTCGCTCAACTGCGGGCATTCCTCGCGGTCGCCGATCATCTGCACTTCCGGGAGGCGGCCTCCGCGCTGCGGATGAGCCAGCCCGCGCTGTCGAGCGCGGTCTCCGCCCTTGAGGAGACCCTGCACACCCGGTTACTCGAACGGACCACCAGGAAGGTCCTGCTGACCCCCTCGGGCGAGCGGGTCGCGGTGCACGCGGCGCGGGTGCTCAAGGCGGTCGAGGACCTCATGGGTGAGGTCGCCCAGAACCGGGAGCCGTTCAACGGCCCCGCGCACCTGGGGGTGATCCCCACGGTCGCCCCCTACGTGCTGCCCGCGTTGCTGCCGATGTTCTCGCGGCGCTTCCCCAGGCTCAAGCTGACCGTGCACGAGGCCAAGACCGAGACCATCCTGGAGGAGGTGCGTGAGGGCCGTCTCGACATGGTGATGCTCGCGCTGCCGACCGAGGTGACCGGGCTGGTCGAGAAGCCCCTCTACGAGGAGGACTTCCTGCTCGCCTTCTCCCCCGACCACCCCATGGCCGGGGATGACACGCCGCTGGACCGCGAGGCGCTCAAGGGGCTGGACATCGTGCTGCTCAACCAGGGCCACTGCCTGCGCGAACAGGCCATCGACGTGTGCCGTGAAGTCGGCGCGCGGGCGACGGCGGCCACCTACGCCACCAGCCTGCCGACCCTGGTCCAGCTCGTCGCGGGCGGTCTCGGGGTGACGCTTCTGCCCGAGTCGGCGGTCCCGGTCGAGACGGGCAAGCGGGTACGGCTGGCGCTGCGCCGCTTCGCCGACCCCGCCCCCGGCAGGACCATCGGCCTGGCCTACCGCGCCAGCTCGGCCAGGTCCGCCGAGTACGGCCTGCTCGCCAGGGCCGTCCGCTCGGCGCTGCGCGCCAGACGCCTGCCGGTCAGGATCGTCGGCTGAACGGCGCGCTCACCGGCCCGCCAGACGGCCGAGGCGGGCGACGGCCTCGTCGATGACCTCCTCCTTCTTGCAGAAGGCGAAGCGGACGAAGTGGCTGCCGCGTCCGGGGTCGGCGTAGAAGACCTGGGTGGGAATGGCCACCACGCCCGCCAGGTCCGGCAGCTCACGGGCCAGGGTGAGGCCGTCGGTGAAGCCGAGGGGGCGGATGTCGGTCTGCACGAAGTAGGTGCCCGAGGGGCGGTAGACCTCGAAGCCCGCCGCGGACAGCCCGGCCGTCAGGCGGTCGCGCTTGGCCTGCAGGGCCGCGCGCTGCCCGGAGACCCACTCCATCTCGTGGCGCAGGGCGTGGGCGACGGCCAGCTGCCAGGGGGCCGAGGCGGTGAAGGTGAGGAACTGCTTGACGGTCTGCACGGCGCGCACGAGCGGGGACGGCCCGCACACCCAGCCCGTCTTCCAGCCGGTGACCGAGAAGGTCTTGCCCGCCGAGGAGATCATCACGGTGCGCTCGCGCATGCCGGGCAGGGTGGCCGGCGGGATGTGCTCGACGCCGTCGAAGGTGAGGTGCTCGTAGACCTCGTCGGTGACGGCCACCAGGTCATGCTCCCTGCACAGCAGGGCGATCTCCTCAAGCTCGGCGCGGGTGAGGACGGTCCCCGTCGGGTTGTGCGGTGAGTTGACCAGGATCGCCCTGGTACGCGGGCCGACGGCGGCGCGCAGTTCCGCCGGGTCGAAGGTGAAGCGTCCCTCGACCGGGCGCAGGGTGACCGGGCGCAGCACGGCCCCGGCCAGGGCGATGGCGGCGGCGTAGGAGTCGTAGTAGGGCTCGAAGGCGATCACCTCGTCTCCCGGCTCGCACAGCGCCAGGATCGAGGCCGCGATCGCCTCGGTCGCGCCGACGGTGACCAGGATCTCGCCGTCGGGGTCGTAGTCGAGGCCGTAGCAGGCCTTGCGGTGCTCGGAGACGGCCTGGCGCAGGTCGGGGACGCCGGGGCCGGGAGGGTACTGGTTGGCCCCCTCCCTGATCGCCGCCGCCGCGCGTTCCAGCATCGCGGCGGGCCCGTCGGTGTCGGGAAAGCCCTGTCCCAGATTGATCGAACCGGTCCGTACGGCGAGCGCCGACATCTCGGAGAAGATCGTCGTGCCGAACGCGCGCATCCGCGCCACCAGGGGATCGTTCACACGGCAACAGTAGACCGGGGCGCGTGACAGATCGAGTGCCAGCCCGACGACCTAGATTTGTATGGGCTTGTCGTCTTATGACAGAGGTCGTCTAGGCGAGATGGATTGCGCGGTGATACGTCTGTTTCCTGTGACCCATACGGCTCCCGCATCCGGAAGGCTCCACGAGCTGGACGCGCTACGCGGGTTCGCGGTGTGCGGGATCATGCTGGTCAACACCTGGCAGCACCTTCGTGAACGCGTGCCCGGCGCCGAGCGCGGTGCCGTCGACTGGGTCGTGGAGAATCTCGGACAGAGCCGTTTCTATCCAATCTTCTCCGTGCTTTTCGGGATGAGCCTTGTGCTGTTCCTCGATTCGGCCGCCGCGCGCACCGACCGTCCCAGGCTCGTGCTGCTGCGCCGCCTGGCCGTGCTCGGGATGCTCGGCCTGCTCCACCAGACGGTGAACCCGGGCGAGGTGCTCCTGCCGTACGCGATCTTCGGGGCGCTGGTGCTGCTGCCCGCCTCGTTCCTGCCGCGCCGGGGGGTGCTGCTGCTCGGGATCGTCGTGACGGTGTGGGGGGTGCGCGAGGGCGGCGGCGTCATCCTCATCCCCGGTCTGTTCCTGCTGGGCATGGCGATGATGGAGTACGGGCCGCCGCGGTGGCCGGTGGGGCCCGCCTTCGTGGCCGGTACGGCGCTGGCCGTCGTCCTCGGCTACCTGTGGGTCAGGGCGACGGCCGGGGACCGCACGTTCTACTTCCGCGGCCTCTACCCCACGGCCGGGCTCGCCGCCGCGACGGCCTACTGCACGGGGCTGCTGCTGCTCCTGCGAACCCGGGCGCGCGGGCCGCTGCTGGCGGTCCTGGCGCCGCTCGGCCGGATGGCGCTGACGAACTATCTGACGAGCACCCTGGTCATCCTGGCGGCGCTGCCGTTGCTGGCCGCGGACCCGACCAGGATCACGGTGGTCGCGCTGACGGTCAGCGTCCTGGCCGCGCAGGTGTTCCTCAGCAGGGCGTGGCTGCGGGGGCACCGCTACGGCCCGCTGGAGTGGGGATGGCGATGCCTGACGTGGCTGGAACGGGTGCCCAACCGCCGGATAGGGTCGAGGACGTGACGCGCATCGCACTGTGCCAGATCCCGGTCTCCGAGGACCCCGCCGTCAACCTGTCCCGCGCCCGCGAGGCCCTGCGCTCCGCCGCCGAGGACGGCGCCGAGCTGGCGATCCTCCCCGAGGCCACCCTCACCCGGTACGGCAGGCGGATCACCGGCCTGGCCGAGCCCCTGGACGGGCCGTTCGTCACCGGGCTCGCCGAGGCCGCCAAGGAGTCCGGCCTCGCGGTCGTCGCCGGGGTGTTCGAGACCGGAGAGGCCGGGACCGGAGAGACAGGGCGGGGCCGGGTGTACAACACCGCCGTCGCCCTCGACGAGACGGGCGCGCTCCTGGCCGCCTACCGGAAGATCCACCTGTTCGACTCCTTCGGCGCCAAGGAGTCGGAGCTGGTCGTCCCCGGTGAGGAGCCGGTGGTCGTCGAGCTGGCCGGGCTGCGGGTCGGCCTGGTCACCTGCTACGACGTCCGCTTCCCCGAGCTGGGTAGGGCGCTGGCCGACCGGGGGGCCGACCTGTTCGCGGTGATCGCCGCCTGGGGGTCGGGCCCGATGAAGGAGGAGCACTGGGCGACCCTGGTGCGGGCCCGCGCGATCGAGAACACCACCTGGGTCGCGGCCGTCGGGCAGGCGCCGAACCCCGAGGCCGCCGACGGTTTCGGGATCGGCAGGAGCATGCTCGTCGACCCGATGGGCGTCGTCCACACCGACCTGGGGCCCGCGCCCGCGGTGCGGACGTGCGTGCTCGACCCCCAGGTCACGATTGCCACCCGGAATGCCCTGCCCTGCTTGGAACACCGGCGGCTTCAGGTCGGCAGATCGTAAAATGCGACCGTGAGTGAGCCACCTGGGCGTAGAACGCAGATGCAGAAGGTCATCCCGCCCCGACTGCTCGTGCCCTATCTCGCGGGCAGGCGCAGCGTCATATCGGGATATGTCTACCGCGTGCAGGACTGCGCCCGCCTGACAACGCCCGCCCAGCTCTTCGCGGGCCTCGACCTGGGCTTCGAGGGCTCCGAGCTGACCACGGCCGTCCCGGAGCTGTACCTCATGCGCTGGTTCGCCCGTGACGTCGACGCCTACGCCGTCCCCTACGGCCCGCACATGGGAGGCGACTGGAACGACGTCCCCCCGTTCGCGGGCAACGGCTTCACCACCTCGCGTGAGCACGTCGTGCCCCAGTTCCACACCACACCCGTGCCGATCCCAGCGGGAGCCGAGATCATCCACGTGACACCCGGCGAAGAGCGCCTGTTCGGCCGTTACGACGGCCTCGCCTGGCGGCGGGCCTCGTGAGCGACGTGATCGAACCGGTGGCATCCGGTTTCCTGGCGCGCTACGGCGAGCGGACCCACGTCGCGGCGCTGGGCCCCGGTGACTCCGAGGTCGTGCTGTTCGCCAAGGAGGCCCGGCAGGGCTTCGAACGTCTCTCCGGCTACTGGCGGGCCGTGGTGCCCCGCGAGGAGCTGGAGTGGCTGGTGCTGGTGCGCACGGTCGGGGCGTTCGGCGGCGAGCCGTGCCTGGTCCTCGACGTCTCCGAGGAGAACGGCGAGGAGAGCCTGCACATCGCCTACACCGGTCACAGCGGGCTGAAGGCCGAGGCGCTCGGCTACTGGATGGTCGACCACGGCGCCTACGAGGTCGTCGTCCCCCGTGACGAGGTCTTCTCCATCCGCGTCGAGCGCGTCCCCCTGTCCCTCACCCCGGCCGAGCCGGAGTCGTGACGTCCCGGCCTCAGGCCGGGTCCGCCCGCCCGCCGAGCGCCCGGTAGCGCGCCAGGCGGGCGGTGAGCCGGTCGGCCGGGGCCGACCGCAGCAGTCCGGCGATCTCGTGTTCCAGGGCGTGCGCGACCCTGCGGGAGAAGGCCTCCGGCTCGTAGGCGGCGTCGGGCAGCTCCGGGATGATCCGGTCGACGATGCCGTCGCGCCGCAGGTCGGTCGACTTCACCCGTTGCGCGGCGGCGGTCTCCGGGGCGAAGTCGACGCTCCGGTACAGCAGCGCCGAGGCGCCCTCCGGCGGCAACGGGGACAGCCAGGCGTGCTGGGCGCACAGCACCCGGTCGGCGGGCAGCAGCGCCAGGGCGGCGCCGCCGGCGCCCTCACCGAGCAGCAGGCAGACCGTCGGTGCCTTGAGCGTGACCAGGTCGGCCAGGCAGCGGGCGATCTCCGCGGCCAGGCCGCCCTCCTCGGCCGCCTTGGACAGCGCGGCCCCCGGGGTGTCGACCACCGTGACCAGCGGCAGGCCCAGTTCCGCGGCCAGGCGCATCCCCCGCCGGGCGACCCGGAGCCCGGCGGGACCGAAGGGGGCCGTGACCCTTCTGCGGCCCCGGTCCTGGCCGAGCACGACGGCCGGGGCCTCACCGAACCTGGCCAGCGCGATGAGCAGGCCGGGGTCCGCCTCCCCCTCGCCGCTGCCGTTGAGCGGGGTGACGTCGCGGGCGCCGTACCCGAGCAGCTCACGCACACCGGGGCGGTCGTCCCTGCGGGAACGGGTGACGGCGTCCCACGCCTGGACCGGGGGGACGTGCTCGTCCGGCTCCCGCCCTGCGGGCCGTACCTCACGCGGGGCGCACAGCACGGACAGGGCCCGGACGGCGAGCCGCCTGGCCTCAGGGGCGGGCACGACCGCGTCGAGCAGGCCGTGGGCCAGGAGGTTCTCCGCGACCTGGACGCCCTCGGGAAAGGGGTAGCCGTGCAGCGACTCGAAGATCCTGGGGCCCAGGAACCCGATCAGGGCGCCGGGCTCGGCCATGGTGACGTGCCCGAGCGACCCCCACGAGGCGAAGACCCCGCCCGTGGTGGGGTGCCGCAGATAGACCAGGTACGGCAGGCCCGCGGCGCGGTGGGCGGCGACCGCGGCGGTGATCTTCACCATCTGCACGAAGGCCGGGGCGCCCTCCTGCATCCGGGTGCCGCCCGAGGCCGGGGCGGCCAGCAGCGGGAGCCGTTCCGCGGTCGCCCGCTCGATCGCGGCGGTGAGCCGTTCGGCGGCGGCGAACCCGATCGATCCGGCGAGGAAGGAGAACTCGCTGGCGGCGAAGGCCACCCTGCGGCCGTCGAGCAGCCCCTCCCCGGTGACGACCGACTCGTCGTAGCCGCTCCTGGCGCGGGCCTGGGCCAGCTCCTCCGCGTAGCCGGAACCCTCGGGTGCGGGGTCGGCGGGCGTCCGGTCCCACGACCGCCACGTCCCGGGGTCGAGGAAGGCGTCGATCAGCGCGCGGGCGTCGGGACGCACGAGGTTCATACCCCGGCTCTCCGGCCCGCGCGGCAGGGTGGGTACGAGGAAGAGGTCGTCATCTTTCACGTTCCTCCAGCCACGCGAGGACCTCGTCGTTGTGCTCGCCGAGCGCGGGCGGGGCGGTGTGCCGCATGGGCGGATCGCCGTCGAAGCGCAGCGGCGGCCCGGGAAGCTCGATCGTGCCCAGGACCGGGTGGTCGACCTCGACGACCAGGCCCTGGGAGCGTGTCTGCTCCCAGGCGTAGACCTCGTCGATCGTCCTGATCGCCCCGGCGGGCACCCCGATCCCGGCGAACGCCGCCAGCCAGTGGGCGCGGCCGTGCCCGGCCAGGGCCCGTTCGATGTCGGCGATCAGGCGGGAGCGGTGCGCGAAGCGTTCCCTGTTCGTCGCGTACTCCGGGGTCAGCGGGTCGATGCCGAGCAGGCCGGCGACCTTGCGCCACTGGGCGTCGTTGGCCACCGCGATCTGGAGCATGCCGTCGGCGCAGCGGAAGGCGCCGTAGGGGGCGATGGAGGCGTGGTGGTTGCCGCCCGCGCCGGGCACCCGCCCCCCGACAGTCCAGGCCGTGCCGTGGTAGGAGTGCACGCCGGTCACCGCGGCCAGCAGCGAGGTCCGCACGACCTTGCCCCGCCCGGTCCGCTCCCGCTCGTAGAGCGCGGCGACCACACCGTAGGCGCCGTGGATGCCGCCGAGCAGGTCGGCGATGGAGGCCCCCACCCGGTACGGCTCCGCGGGCGAGGGGCCGGTCAGGCTCATCAGTCCCGCCTCGCCCTGGGCGATCTGGTCGTAGCCGGGCCTGCCGCCCTCGGGGCCGTCGTGCCCGAACCCGGTGATCGACAGCACGACGAGACGGGGGTTGAGTTCGTGCAGCCGCTCGACGCCGAACCCGAGGCGGTCCAGGACGCCGGTGCGGAAGTTCTCGACCAGGACGTCGCTCTGCCGCACCAGGCGTTCGATGAGGGTCCTGCCCTCGGCGGACTTCATGTCCACGGTGATGGAGCGCTTGTTGCGGTTGGCCGCGAGGAAGTAGGTGGAGATGTCGTGGCCGGGGCCGACGAAGGGCGGTCCCCAGCTCCGGGACTCGTCGCCCGCCTCCGGCTGTTCCACCTTGATCACCCGGGCTCCGAGGTCACCGAGCATCTGTGCCGCGTGCGGTCCCGCCAGGGCGCGGGAGAGGTCGAGTACGACGATGTCGCCGAGGGCTCCGTGCAAGATCAACCTCCATTGGTGGTCGCCGAGCCTAGCCGAATCGGGACGGGAAAGGGGTGTCCCCCGCCACCGGCCGCCCCGCCCATCGAAGATCTTCCCAGCCCTCCGTCCGGCCCCTCCATCCGGCCTGGGACCGCCTTGGGGGGCCATCATGGAGGAATGGACGAGATCGTCTCCTTCGAGCGGCTCGCGGACACGGTCCTGCGGCTTCCCCCGTCGTGCGGCCCCGTCCGGCTCGTCACGGTCGACGGCCCCGCCGGGTCGGGCAAGACGACCTTCGCGCGGCGTCTCGGCGCGGCGCTCGGGGCGCAGGTCGTCTCCAGCGATGACTTCCCCGTGCCGTGGGACGAGGTGCCCAGGGAGTGGTTCCGGCTGGTCGAGGAGCAGGTGCTCGGCCCGCTCGCCGCGGGTGAGCCGGGGGGCTACCGGCGCTTCGACTGGGCCGGTGGCGGTTACGCGGAGCGGGTCGAGGTGCCCGTCGCGCCCGCGCTGGTCCTCGAAGGGGTGAGCACGGCCCGCCGTACGGCCCCGGCCGCCCTCGCGGTGTGGGTGTGCGCGTCCGCCGAGGTCCGCCGGGCCCGGGTGCTGGCCAGGGACGGCGCGCAGCTGGCCGAGCAGTGGCGGCGCTGGTGGCGGGCCGAGGAGACGTGGTTCGCCGCCGACGACACCCGCGCCAGGGCGGACCTGCTGGTCGACGGGGCCCGGGTCCCCGGGGAGTTCGTCAGGGTGCCCCGCGACCGGGTCCGTCAGGGCCTCGCGTGAACCGTCCCCGGCGTCTCCCCCGAAGCCGTGACGGGGAGGGCGTCCGGGGCCGCGGAGACGGGTTCCGCCGCGCAGGGGGCGCCGCCGCAGACGTCGACGACCACGCCCTCCCGCAGGAAGTGGGCCTTCTGCACGCGGGCCTCCGGGGAGTTGCGCGGGTCATGGTGCGGGTCCCTGCCGTAGGCGGTGCCCAGCGGCGGCGTGTTGGTCCGCGGCGGGGTGACGGCCCCGCTGTCCCAGACGATGAGCGCCGAGCCGGCGTACGGGCGGGGCGGCAGCGCCCTGATCCCCCAGTAGGGGGCGACGTCGGGGTCGCGGCCCGCGGCGACGGCGGGCTGGTGGACACGGGCGCCGATCGTGCGCGCCTCGACCTGTGCGGTCACGGTGGAGACCTGGTGGTCGCCGTAGGCGACGTGCAGCAGCACCCGGTGCCTGGGTGAGCCGGGCAGCGGGTCGTCGGTCAGGTGCTGGGCGTAGCCGTTGGTCTCCCCCCGGTCCCAGAGCATCTGCATGAGCGCGAAGCAGACCTGCTGGGTCAGCCGGTCGGGGTAGGCCTCGTCCATGATCCGCTGGAACGGCTGGAAGGCAGTGCTGCGGTTGAGCAGGGTGCTGTAGTTCATACCCGTCACCCCGAGCACGGCGTTGCGCACGTCGGGGGAGACCGCGACCAGTGCGCCGCCCGAGATGCCGCCCTGGCTGTTGCCGTCGTAGGCGAGCCCGGCCCGCCGGTCGAACAGTGGCCTGCCCTGTTCGTCCCTGAACGCCCGGTGGCCGGTGAACCCGTCCTTGCCGACCATGGCGCGGCCGAGGAGGACGAAGTTCAGCAGGCTCTGCTGCAGCCGGTCGGGGACGGTGCCGAACGCGGACAGGTCGCGGAACACGCCCGCCACATGCTGGACGTCCTCCTCCGACATGCCGATCCACGCGGTGGCGCAGAAGACGAAGCCCTGCTGCCCGGCCATCTCCCGCACGTCACGGGAGCGCACCTCGGCGGCCCTGCCGAGCAGGCCGTGGCCGTACAGGGCGGGGGTCGCGGGTCTGGTGAAGGCCGAGCGCGGGATCACGCACTGGTAGCGCGTCCGCAGCGTGTCGCCGAGCGGGCGCGGCCTGCCGTCCTGGTCCCGGTTGAGGCGCGCCCCCGGCGGCGCGCCGGGCTTGTCGAGGTAGTTCGGGACCTGGATCTCCCCGGTGACCTCGCGGGCGATGTCGGGGTCCTGGGCCTCGGTGAGGTCGGTCACCGACTCCACGGTGAAGCGCGGCGCGGCCCCCCTGAGCGCGCGCAGTGCCTCATCGCGCATGCTCAGCACGGGACCGGCCAGGCCCCGCCCGCTGGCCACGGTGAAGTCCCAGGCGAGGTGGAGCCCCCGCCTGTCGACCCCGGCCGTCGCGAGGTCGGCGAGGGTCCTGCGCAGCGCGCGCTGCCGTACGGCGAGCGGGTCCCCCAGGGGGAGGTCGGCGCCGGTGAGCCTGGTGAAGGTCTCCGGGGCCCGCAGGGGGACGCCCGAGGCGTCCTTAAGGCCGCGCAGCGCGACGGCGTATCGGTGGCCCTCGATGAGGTTCCTCGCGGGTCTGACGATCAGCGCCCGCCGGGCCGGGTCGGTCGCCCCCGCGTCGAGCTCCGCCCAGTACGGCCAGCGCTCCCCGGTCACGGTGTCCACGATCACGATGGGGGCGTCGCGCCGCAGGGACCACCCGATGTCGGTGACGGGCGCCGCCCCCGTCCTGGCGAGGTCGAGGCCCGGCACGTGGGCCAGCAGCATGGACCCCGGGGAGAAGCCGTCGGCGGTGTTCCACGACGCCGGGTCGACGGGGGTGCCCTCCTCGTTGCGGGGCATGGCACCGGCGGACAACTCGACCCGCAGGCCGGTCGCGGTGCGCGCGTTCACGGTGAACCAGTCGTTGGGGAAGGGCAGCAGGCACTCGTGGCCCGCGATCGGGTCGCAGCCCGCGTCCTTCGCCCCGGGAGCGGCGACCGGCGGCACGGACGTCGAGGAGGCGGCCGGGACCGAGTCGGAGGGCGGGGCGGGGGCCAGGACGGGCAGCACGGGCCTGGGGCCCATCGCCGAGACCACGGCCAGCACGAGACTCGCCACCATCGCGCGCGGACGCATGCCTGTGCCTCCCTGAGCCTCGCCGGTGCCGGACACCCGTGACTAGCGCAGCAGACCGCAGGAAAGACCGTCCGTCAATGGGTGATCGACGAATGGGTTCAGAGTGATATGTCCCTCAGATGCCCGTCGTCGTTGAAGATCTCGGCCCGCGAGCCACGCCAGACCGAGACCGAGGCGTTCGTGACCGGCGCGAACGCGGCGACCGAGTCCAGCGCGACCCCCTCGATCACGTGTTTGAGCATCAGCACCACCGCGTCGTGCGCGACGACCAGCACCCGCCGCCCGGCGTACCCGGCGCGCATGTCACCGACCACCGCGCGCACCCGGTCCGCGACGTCGGAGAAACACTCCCCGCCGGGAGGGCGGTAGCCGTACTCGGCCCGCAGCAGTGACCGCGCCTCCTCGGGGAAGCGCCGCATGATGGCGGCCAGGTTCATCCCCGCGAGCTCGCCCATCAGGCGGTCGCCGAGCCTGGCGTCGAACCGTACCTCGGGGACGGCGCTCAGCTCGGCCGCGGCCAGCTCCCAGGTCTGCACGGCCCGCCGGTACGGCGAGCACCACACCACGTCGGGCCCCCGCTCCCGCGCCAGGCGCCTGCCGAGGGCGCTCGCCTGCCGTCTGCCGAGCGGGGTGAGCGGGACGTCCTCGTCGGCGCCGGTCAGGACGACGGCCGTCCCGCTCGCCTGCGCCCTGGCGTAGGCCACGTTGGACTCGCTCTGGCCGTGGCGTACCGCGGTGATCATCGAGGGCATGCCCTCAGCCAACCTCGCCGTGAACGTCCGCGCAAGACCCGGCTGCTAACGTCCGGTCACATGGACGACGGCGTTTACGTGGGCAACGCGGGCGAGGACGCGGCACTGGACCGGGGATGGATCCTGGGGCACTTCAAGGAGGCCGGGGACCCGCGGCACAGCGAGAACGTGGAGATCAAGTGGGGGGTCCACCCGCCCGGCGACCGGCGGGCCCGGTGGGTGCGGGGTGAGGAGCGCACGGCGCTCCTGGTGCTCGTCAGCGGCCGTTTCCGCGTGGAGCTGCCCGGCCGCAGCGTCCTGCTCGAACGCCAGGGTGACTACGTCGTGTGGGGCAGGGGCGTCGACCACTCCTGGGTCGCCGAGGAGGAGTCGGTCGTGCTGACGGTCAGGTGGCCGTCCGTGCCCGGCTACGCGGTCGCCCCGGTGGAGCGCCCGCCGCTCGTCCAGAGCTGACACCGGGCACGGACCCGGGTTCAGCGGCGGCGGGGGCCCATGGTCGAGCCGATCACCGAGTCCGCGTCGTGGGCGTGCACCTTGGCCGCGAGCCGGATGGCCATCTCGCTCGTACGGCGCAGCTCGGCCTCGACCCTGTCCTTGCCCGACTGGCCGACCTGGACGCCGAAGTAGGCGCCGATGATCGCGCCGGAGACGCCGACGAGCCCGGCGAACGGGGCGGTCGAGTCGCCGCCGCGCATGGCGATCACCACGAAGGCGACCAGGATGACGACAAGGCCCGTCACCACGACGTAGAACCCGTAGCGCCAGCGGGCCGCCTCGGCCTTGGCGGCCACGGCCTCGTCCTCGGTCATCATCGCCGCGAGCGCGACGGGGATCTCGACGGTCTCGCCCGTCGGGGCCGTCGGGGGGACCGCGGAGGTGTTCACCGCGGGTGACTTGATGACGGGCGGAGCGGAGTTCTTGGTGGTCGTCACAGGTTCTCCCACTTCTCGTTAGAGCCTCAACGAGGCTCCCACGCTTTACACGAACAAGCCAATCGAAAGGTGTCGCGCGGGACCTGACTCCCTTACCGGTGTACCGCGCCCCAAACCCCCGTCGAAGAACCACTAGGCTGGCCGCCTGTGACCGAACCGTCCGCGCTCTCCGCCGTCCCCACCGGAACCAGGGACGGCGTGCTCCGCTTCTACTTCGGCCCGATGGACTGCGGCAAGTCCACACTGGCCCTGCAGATGAACTACAACCATCGGCGTCAGGGCAGGCACGGTCTGGTGCTGACCAAGCACGACCGTTCCGGCGACGCCAGGGTGACCAGCAGGATCGGCCTGGGCAGCGAGGCCGTCGAGGTGGTCGACGGCCTCGACCTGGTCGAGCTGGTGCGCGGGCAGCGGCGCGTCGACTACGTGATCTGCGACGAGGCGTGCTTCTACACGGTGGAGCAGATCGAGCAGCTGGCCGACCTCACCGACGACTTCGGCATCGACGTCTACGCCTTCGGCCTGGCCTCGGACTTCCGGTCGCAGATGTTCCCCGCCGCCCAGCGCCTGTTCGAGCTGGCCGACGAGATCAACCGGCTGCAGGTCGAGGTGCTGTGCTGGTGCGGCAGGCCCGGCAGGCTGAACGCCCGCGTGGTCGGGGGCAGGCTGGTGCGCACCGGGGAGCAGGTCGTCATCGGCGACACGGGTGAGGCGCCGATCCGCTACCAGGTGCTCTGCCGCCGCCACTACCGCGCGGGCGATCTCGGCGACGCCTGACGTCCGCCCGGGGTCCGGCCGGACGTCAGGCGAGGGCGGGGCGTCAGATCGCGCAGTGGCCGTCGTCGCAGGCCTCGCCGGTCTCCGCCGTCCCGGGGGTCTGCCCGGTCCGCTCGGCGACCTCCTCAAGGGCGGCGAGCAGCGTGTCCTCCGGCTGGGCGCCGGAGACCGCGAACTGGCCCTCGAACAGGAACAGCGGGACGGAGGAGACGCCCAGGGAGCGGGCCCTGGACAGCTCCTGGCGGACCTGCTCCGTCCCGCCGGGGCCGTCGAGGTCGGCCTTGACGTCCAGGTCCGTGGCGATCGTGGCCAGGACCTCGCGGGAGCCGACGTCGAGGCCGTCGGTGAAGTGGGCGGCGAACAGGCGGTACAGCGCCTCCTCCCCCCTGCCCTGCTCGTCGGCGATCTGGATGAGCCGGTGCGCGTCGAGGGTGTTGGCGTGGACGGCGCGGTCGAAGCGCATCTCAAGGCCGTCCTGGGCGGCGACCTGGGTCACGTGGGCGAACATCTGCCGCGCGCGTTCCTGGCCGCCGAACTTGGCCGCGGCCCAGGTGAGCAGGGGTGACCCAGTGGACTCGGCGTCCGGTGCGAGCTGGAAGGGCCGTAGCCCGATCTCGACCTCGCCGCCGGTGGCCCGGTAGCGCTCGACGGCGCGGGCGAAGCGGGTGTGACCGATGTAGCACCAGGGACAGACCACGTCCGAGTAGATTTCAACCTTCACAGAAGGCTGCAACCAGGGCGAAGCCCCACTGATTCCGGAAACGAGGTCAGATGGCCGAGGCGATGTCCTCAAGCCGGGCGGCGAGGCGTTCCCTGTCTCCCTCGGCCAGCGCGGCGGCGGCGCGCCACCAGCCGAACCACTCTCCGCTGCGCCACATCCAGTCGGCCCGTTCGATCGCGGCGACGACGTCGCCCCTGTCCCGCCAGGCCTCGCCGACGTCCTCGGTGTGCGCCCCGTGGCGCAGCGCCCAGGCGCGCAGGATCTCGGCGGCGGCGGGGTCGACCGGCCGCGCGTAGGGGTCGGGGTCCTCACCGGCGAGCCGGTGCGGGCCGAGCCCCGCGGCGACGCCCCAGCTCCACTGCGCCTCGGCCGGACGGGAGTAGCGCAGCGAGTGGAAGTCCAGGTTGGAGCCGAGGGTGTCGTCCGCGCGGGCGACCACGACCGCGTCGAGCCTGCCGCCGACGTCGAAGGAGACCAGGACCCGTTCGCCGGGCCGTACGTTCCCCGGCAGGTCGATCCGGTCCTCCGCCTGCCAGGAGTTCAGGTCGGTCGCCGCCAGGGGGCTCCCCCACTGCTCGTCCGCGGCGTCGTCGGCGATCCAGGCGGCGAGCATCTCCAGCACGGTCAGGTCGGTCCACGGGTCGATCGCGGTCGCGGTGCGCAGCACCTCGTCCGGGGAGGGCAGCTTCTCCCCCCTGGACCGCGACCACCACTCCTCGCCGAGGTCCCGGGTGCCGACCAGCAGCGCGGCGAGCGCCGCCAGCTCGGCCGACCTGCGGGTGAGCGCGACCCCCCTGACGAGGTCCGCGCAGAGCCTGGCCCGTTCGGCGCCGAGCACGGCCCGCGCCTCGCCGAGCAGCGTCACGGCGTCGGGTTGTCCTGCTCCGAAAAGGTCACGAACCAGTCTTCTGGCCTCGGTTCGGGCGTCCTCCGCACGTTCCTCGCGCATACGCGTCAGATTACGCCGGGAGCCAACCTCGCGCGAGGGTTGCGCGCCGTCGCTCACCGGCCGGCGTCCTCGCCGGGGATGGCCGTACCGTCGTCGCCGTCGCCGCCGGCCGAGGAGGCGTTCCTGTGGGCCGCGCGGCCGACCATGTAGGCGGCGACGGTCGCGGTGATCACCTGGAACACCCCGGTCAGCAGCAGCGTCCCCGCGACGGCCCAGGTGGGGTGGCGCAGCCACATGGCCAGCAGGACCAGTTGCAGGCCGAGCACCTGGGGCTTGGTCGCCGGATGCATGCGCGACAGGGTTCCGTGGAACCGGAACATCCCCACCCCGGCGGCCAGGGCGAAGGCGGCGCCGAGCAGCACGCACACCGCCGCGGCCACCTCAAGCGGGGTCACCGGACCCGCCCGGAGAAGAACCTGGCCAGCGAGACCGACCCGACGAACCCGACGAGGGACAGCACCAGCAGCACCGGCAGCGCGGAGTAGGCGCCCAGGGCCGTCGCCCCCGCCGCGATCCCGCACATCACCACGGCGGTGAGCACGTCGAGCGCGACCGCCCTGTCCAGCATGGACGGGCCGCGCACCAGCCTGGTGAGCGTCAGCGCCGCCGCGCAGCCGAGCAACGCGAGCGCCGTCAGGTACACCGCCGTCACCGCAGTTCCTCCCTGTCCTGTGAGGTGCCGAAGGCCGCGACGATGGCGCCCTCCAGACGGGTCACGTCGGCCTGGACCGTGGCGGGGACGTCCCCCTCGACCCCGAGCACGTGCAGGACCAGTCGCCTGTCCGCGAAGCGCGCCTCAAGGACCAGGCTGCCGGGAAGCGCCGACAGGGCGATCGTGACCAGCACGGTCATCACCTCCGACGAGGTGCGCAGCCGTACGGTGACCACCTCGACGGGCGGCTGGACGCCCAGGCGCAGCGCCCAGAGGGCGACCCTGAAGCTGGACATCACCAGGTCGCCCGCGAAGCGGGCCAGGAAGACGGCCGCCGCGACCGGGTGGATCCTGACGCCGGAGTCGAGTACGGGCAGCGGCAGCGCCCAGACGATGACCGTGGAGGCCAGCAGGCCGCCGAGCACGTTGCCCACGCTCGGATCGCCCCACAGCAGCAGCCAGACCACGGTCAGCCAGACCACCTCGCCCGGCGGGACCGGCCTGCCCAGCAGACGCGGCACCCGCCCTGCCCCGCCCGTCGCCCTCACCGCGCGCTCCCCAGGACCGCCGAGATGTACGGCTCGCGGGCGAGCAGTTCCGCGGCCGTCCGGCTGGTCAGGGCCGACAGCGGCCCGGCGAGGACGGTGTAGGAGAGCCCGAGCGCCACCAGGGCCGTGGTCGCGCCCAGCATCGGCGCGGGCATGGTGGCGCTGGTGACGATCTCCCGCCCGGTGATCCCCTCGGTGCCGGGCGCCCTGGTGAGCGTGGTCTCCTCGCTCTCCAGCACGGTTCCCGGCCGGTCGGCCGCACCCGGGGCCGGAGCCCGCCAGAACGCCTTGCTCCAGGCCGTGGACATGGCGTACAGGGTCAGCAGGCTCGTCACCAGGCCGCCCGCCACGAGGATGAGCGGCAGGGCTCCCCCGGCGGCGATCCCGGCCTGGACGAGGTTGAGTTTGCCCAGGAAGCCGGACATCGGGGGGATGCCGGCCAGGTTCATCGCGGGGACGAAGAAGAGGACCGCGATGACCGGAGCCAGCCGCATCAGGCCGCCGAGGTCGTCCAGGGAGGTGGTGCCCGCGCGCCGCTCGATCAGCCCGGTCACCAGGAAAAGGCTGGTCTGCACGGTGATGTGGTGGACGACGTAGAAGACCGCGCCCGACATGCCCGCGGCGGTCGAGAGCCCGACCCCGAAGACCATGTAGCCGATGTGGCTGACCAGCGTGAAGGAGAGCATCCGTTTGATGTCGGTCTGGGCGACGGCGCCGAAGATCCCGACCAGCATCGTCAGCAGCGCCGCCCACATCAGCAGGACGCTGACCGGGCCGCCGGGGAACAGCAGCGCCTCCAGCCTGATGACGGAGTAGATGCCGACCTTGGTGAGCAGCCCGGCGAACAGGGCCGTGGCGGGGGCGGGCGCGGTCGGGTAGGAGTCGGGCAGCCACGCCGACATCGGGAAGATCGCGGCCTTGACCACGAAGACCAGCAGGAGCGTCAGCTCGACCAGCAGCTTGAGGTAGTCGGGCAGCACCTGGAACCGCTCGGCGAGCTGGGCCATCGACACGGTGCCCGTCGCTCCGTAGGAGACCGCGATCCCGACCAGGAACAGCAGTGAGGAGGCCAGGCCGATCACCACGTAGGTGGCGCCCGCGCGGATGCGGGACTCGGTCCCGCCGAAGGTGAGCAGCACGTAGGAGCCGCTGAGCAGCATCTCGAAGGCGACGAAGAGGTTGAACAGGTCACCGGAGAGGAAGGCGTCGGAGACACCCGCCACCATGATCAGGTAGGCCGGGTGAAAGATCGCCAGTGGGGCGGCGTACTCCTGGTCGGCGTAGGCCTGCGCCAGCGAGTAGACCATCACGCACAGCGTCACCGCCGAGGAGACCACCAGCATCAGCGAGGAGAGGCGGTCGGCGACCAGGGCGATGCCGACCGGGGCGGCCCAGCCGCCGAGGTGCGTGGCCAGCGGCCCGCCGCCGTCGGCCGCGGCCAGCAGGAGCACCGAGACCACGAGCACCGCGGTGAGCGTGATCACGCTGATGAGCGCCTGGAGCCTGCGCGACCTGCCGCCGATGGCGAGCTTGAGCCCGGCCGCGAACAGCGGCAGCAGCACCGGCACCGCGACCAGTTCCCGTGCCACCCCCTCCACCGCCTGCGCCATCAGTCGTCCCCCTCCAACTCCGGGTCCTGCGCCCTGGCCTGCCGTTCCCTGTCCTGCCTGATCGCCTCCCGCATCTCGGCGCGCGCCTGGCGGCGCCGTTCGCGCAGCCTCCTGCGGATCCTGCGCTCCCGCGCGGCCTGCTCCCGCTCCCTGCGGGCGAACTCGGCGCGCAGCCTGGCGGCCCGTTCGCCGCCGCCCTCCTTCGAGGCCTCCTCGGCGTCACGGCGTTCGCGTTCGCGCCTGGCCTCGTCGAGGCGGGCCAGCTCGGCCCGCTGCTGCCTGACCAGGCGCCGGTAGGCCTCGCGCCTGGCGAGCACGGACCTGGCCAGCTCCCCTCTGCGGGCGCGCAGCCGTACCCTGCGGTCCTCGGTGTCGTCCTGCACCTCGTCGCCGCCGGTGAGCTGCCAGGAGCGGTGGACCATGGCCAGCAGGAACGCGGTGACGCCCAGGGTGATCACCAGGGAGGTGAGGACCATGGCCTGCGGCAGCGGGTCGGCCATCCGCTCGACGGGGGAGACGCCGAGGATCGGCGGCTCGCCCGCGGGGCCGCCCGTCAGGACGATCAGCAGGTTGACGCCGTTGCCGAGCAGGATGACGCCCACGAGCAGGCGCACCAGGCTGCGTTCGAGCAGCAGCGCCACCCCGGCCGCGACCATCGTGCCCGAGGCGGCGAACGGCACCAGCGAGACGGTCACCGGCCCTCCTCCTCGATCTGCCGGTCGAGTTCGCCGCCCAGGCTGCGCAGGAAGTCCTGGACCATGCCGACGACCGCGGCGTAGACGCCGACGTCGAACAGCAGCACGGTCGACAGGTGGAGCGTGCCGACCAGCGGGACCTGCACGTCGGCCGCGAGCATGGTCAGCGGGGTCCCGGAGACCAGCAGCCCGACGAGGGCGGTGACCGTCGAGAGCAGCAGGCCGAAGCCGATCAGCACCCCGGCGTGCGCGGGCACCGCCAGGGCCAGTTCGTAGCGTCCGCCCGCGAGGTAGCGGACCACCAGCGCCAGCCCGGCCACGATGCCGCCCGCGAAGCCGCCCCCGACCGCGCTGTGCCCGGTGAACAGCAGGAAGACCGAGATGAGCAGCACGGTGTGGAAGATCAGCCGGGCCACGATCTCCAGGACTGCGGCCCGCTCCCCCTTCGGCAGGGTCGCCGCCAGCCAGTGCGGTCCCCGCTCGGGGCCGGGTTCCCCCGACGGGCGTTCCAGCGTGTAGGTGCGACGGCGCAGGAAGACCAGGCTGGTGACGCCGAGGGTGAGGACGACGAGCACGGAGCTCTCCCCCATGGTGTCCCAGGCCCGGATGTCCACCAGAAGGGCGCTGACGGCGTTGGAGGCCCCGGCCCTGCGGGCGGCCTCGGGGATCAGCGCCCCGACGGGGGGCGCCTGGCGGGCGGAGACGGCCAGCATCCCGGCGACGGTCACGACGACGCCGCTGACCGCGCCGAGGCCGAGCCGTACGCCGAGGGGCACCCTGGGCCTGCCCTCCCTGGGGCCGAGCGGGAGCCTGCGCAGCACGAGCACGAAGACCACCAGGCTCAGCGTCTCGGTGAGGAACTGGGTGAGCGCCAGGTCGGGTGAGCCGTGGACGAGGAACAGCAGGGCCGTGCCGTAACCGGTCAGGCCCGCGACCAGGGCGAGCACGATGTGCGTGCGGATCCGCGGGGCGAGGGCGGCGCCGGCCACCAGCAGCGCCCCGACCAGGGGTTGTTCCGGGCGGGTCCAGGAGGTGACGTCGAGGTGGACGTCCGGCGTGGGGCCGTACAGCGCGGCGAAGACCCCGATGCCCGCGACGGAGACGAACGCGATGATGAGGTAGTCGGTCAGCGAGCCCCGCTGGGTGACCCCGGTCAGCTGCAGGGAGAAGCGTTCCAGGCCCCTCATCAGCGCCCAGTAGACCCGTCCCGAGTCCACGAGCCGCAGCACCCGTCCCACCCGTTCGACGAGCCCGCCCGCCGCGAACAGCAGCGCCCCGCCGCACAGGGCCGCGGCCGACAGCAACAGCGGCGTGAGCGCCCCGGTCCACAGCGCGAGGTGGACGTGGCCGGTGCCGGGGAAGGTGCCGGTGTAGCCCTCCATCGCCCGGCCGTACCAGGAGGCCAGGGGGGCGAGCACCACGCCCAGTACGGCCAGCAGCGCGGGCGGGGTGAAGGTCGCCGCGGCGGCGGGGCTCGCCGGGGTCGCCGCGAGGCCGCGTCCGCCGCCGAAGGTCCCCCACAGGAACCTGGCGCTGTAGGCGACGGTGAGCATGGAACCGGCGACGACGACCGCGAGCGCCACGGTGTCGGCGGTCCGACCGGTCAGCAGCGACTCGAAGGCCGCCTCCTTGCCGACGAACCCCAGCGTCGGCGGTATCCCGGCCATCGAGACCGTCGCGGCCGTCGCCACCGCGCACAGCCACGGCGCCGAACGCCACAGGCCGTTCAGCTCGCGCAGGTCACGGGTGCCGGTGGCGTGGTCGACGACGCCGACGACCAGGAACAGCGACGCCTTGAACAGGGCGTGCCCGAGCAGCACGGCCACGCCCGCGAGCGCGGTGTCCCGGGTCCCGGCGCCGAACAGCGCCGTCATGAAGCCGAGCTGGCTGACCGTGCCGTAGGCGAGCAGCCGTTTGATGTCGTACTCGCGCAGCGCCCGCCACCCGGCCAGCAGCATGGTGAGCAGACCGAGGGGTACGGCGACCGCCCGCCAGACGGGCAGCGTGCCGAAGGCGGGGCCGAACCTGGCCAGCAGGTAGACGCCGGCCTTGACCATCGCGGCGGCGTGCAGGTAGGCGGAGACCGGGGTCGGGGCCGCCATCGCGGCGGGCAGCCACATGCTGAACGGGAAGATCGCCGATTTCGACAGGGCCCCGGCCAGGAGCAGGACGACCGCCGCCGGGACCAGGGCGCCGGAGGGCGGGTCCGCGACGATCCGCGAGATCCGGTAGGTGCCCGCGCTCTCGCCGAGGATGACCATCCCGGCCAGCATGGCCAGTCCTCCGGCTGCGGTGACGGTCAGCGCCTGGGTGGCGGCCCTGCGGGCCTGCCTGCTGCGCGGGTCCTGGCCGATCAGCAGGTAGGAGAAGACCGTGGTCAGCTCCCAGAACACGTACAGCAGCAGCAGGTTGTCGGCGACGACCAGGCCGAGCATCGCCCCGGCGAAGGCGACGAGGACCCCGCCGAACCGGCCGAGCCCCTCCTCGCCCGCCTCGAAGTAGCGCGCGCAGTAGACCAGCACCAGCGCGCCGACCCCGGTGACCAGCGCCATCATGAGCACGCCGAGCGCGTCGGCGCGGAAGTCCAGGTCGAGTCCGAGGGCGGGCGCCCAGGTGTGGCTCGACCTGGCGGGGACGCCCGTCAGGGCGATCCACAGCGTGTAGGCGAACCCGCAGGCGGGCGCGACGGCGAGCACGGGGAAGGCGCCGCGCCCGAGACAACGGGCCAGCGCCGGGGCGCACATCGCCGCGACGGCGTGCAGGATCAGCAGCGACTCCATGTTCCCCCGGGCACCGTCGTGGTCGGCACAGCGTCGGCACCGTGTCGGCACAGCCCAAAGTCCCAGAAGCCGGATGTTTCCTCGCCTGGCGCACCGGCGCCTTGACCCGAAAAGCGCCCCCTCTTCACCGCTCCCTGATCAATCCCCGGCCCGCCCCGGGGTCAGCGCCCTCTGCCGGTCCTGCCGAGCAGCCAGCCGATCACGGCGCTGCCGAGCGCGACCCCCGCCCCCATGCCGAACGCCGCCAGGACCGGCCAGGCGGGACCGTTCTCACGGTGCCGTACGGCGGGCCGCTCGAAGACCCGGGCGGGTTCCCCGGTCGCGGCCTCATGGACCTCCTCGGGCGCGGCCCCAAGGGCGGGGACGGCCTCAGGGGCGGGGACGGCCTCAGGGGCGGGGACGGGGGTGCCGGACAGGTGGGTCTCGACGGCGGAGAAGAAATCACCGGCCGTCCTCTTCGCCACCGAGCCGAGCACCCGCTGGCCGACGCCGCCGATCATGCCGCCCACCACGGCCTCCGCGTCGTAGTCGACCCGGGTGCCGTCCTCGACCTCGCTGAGCCGTACCTCGACGGTCGCCTCCACGGTGCCCGGCGCGCCCTGGCCCCTGGCCCTGAGCACGAACCGGTGCGGGGCCTGCGGGTCGAGCAGGGCCACCTCCCCCCGGTAGACCCCCTTGACGGAGGCCACCCCGGCGGTGACCGTCATCCGATAGACCCCGGGCCCCGTCTCCTCAAGGCGCTCGCAGCCGGGGATCGTCCGTACGAGCACGGCCGGGTTCTGCAGCGCGGACCACACGCGTTCTCTGTCGATGCCGAGTACGGCACTGCCTGCGACCTTCACTCCAGCACGATAGGCCGTCAGGTCCTCCGCGTCCGCAACGGCTCACCCGCCTCGTGCAGGTGCCGCAGGGCCTGGCCGTACGACTCGATCAGGCCGCACTCCAGGTAGGGGATGCCCAGTTCCGCGCAGTACCTCCTGACGATGGGCTGGGCGTGACGCAGGTTGGGGGCCGGCATGCCGGGGAACAGGTGGTGCTCGATCTGGTAGTTCAGCCCGCCGAGCAGGACGTCGACCACCCGGCCGCCGCGTACGTTGCGCGAGGTCAGCACCTGCTTCCTGAGGAAGTCGAGCCCGTCCTCGTCGGTCGGCATCGGCATCCCCTTGTGGTTGGGGGCGAAGGTGCAGCCCAGGTAGACGCCGAAGACCGCCTGGTGCACGAGCAGGAAGGCCACCGCCCTGCCCGGCGAGAGCACGGCGAACAGCGCGCCGAGATAGGCCACGACGTGTACGGCCAGCAGCGCCGCCTCAAGCCCCCTGCGCCGCAGGCTGGGGCGGGCCAGCGCCCTGAAGCTCGAAACGTGCAGGTTGAACCCCTCCAGGGTGAGCAGCGGGAAGAACAGGTAGGCCTGCCACCCGCCGATGAGCCTGGCCAGTCCCCGGCTCTCGACCGCCTGCTCCCTCGACCAGACCAGGGCGTCCGGGGCGACGTCGGGGTCGTGGTCGGCGTGGTTGGGGTTGGCGTGGTGGCGGGTGTGCTTGTCCATCCACCAGCCGTAACTCATGCCGATCGCCAGGTTGCCCGCGACCAGACCGGCGGCCTCCGCGGCGCTTCTGGCGCGCAGGACCTGCCGGTGGGCCAGGTCGTGGGCGACCAGCGCGACCTGGGCGAACACCACGGCGAGGAAGACCGCGACGAGGAGCTGGTACCAGGAGTCGCCGACCGTGAGGAAGGCCGCCCAGCCCGCGACGTAGAGACCGCCGACGATCCCCAGGCGCAGGACGTAGTGACCCGGCCGTGGATTCATCAGCCCCGCCTCCGTGACGCGACGCGACAGGCGCGCGAAGTCGCTGCCCCTGGCGCTCCTGAGCATGGTCGTTTCGGTCACACTTCCCCCTATATCCGTGGAGTGCCGGGGTGGCACCCGCCACAGGATCGCTGCAGCGGCCGGGGGCGCGGACCCCCGCCGCCACCCCGGATCGTGGTAGTGCTGGCCCCACCCCTGATGCACCGGTTATGAGAGGTTTCGCAGGGAGATCAGGGGTTTACCAGCCAATTGAGGCTTCTGTTACTGGCAGGATGGTGCCCCATGACTTCGGGGACGTCGTGGGCGATCAGGACGGCGGCCGTGTTCACGGCCCTGGCGGCGAGCGCGGGGTGCGCGGCGGGGACCGGCGGCGACGCGAGGCCGGGCACGGGCGGGCGGGCCGCCGGGGAGCCCTCCGCGAGGACGACCCCCACCACGGCCCCTGCCCGCCCGCAGGGACCGCCCGGCGTGCCGCCCAGGCCCGGGGAGGTCGGCAGGATCCCCCGGCCCGCCGACGGGCTGCCGCCGGTGATCAGCTCGATCCCGACGACCAGGAAGGTGGTCTTCCTCACCATCGACGACGGCTGGGAGCAGGACCCCGGCTTCCTCGCGCGGGTCCGCGACCGGCGGATCCCGATCACGGCCTTCGTCACCCGCGACGCCGTCGAGGCCAGGGGCGCGACCGACCCGACCGCCCAGGGCGGCAGGTTCCTCGGCGCGGGCAAGTGGGGCTACATGCGCGACCTGCGCGACGCGGGGGTGCCGATCGAGAACCACACCCTGACCCACCCGAACCTGCCCACGCTGGGCTACGCGGGACAGCGGGCCGAGATCTGCGGCGCCTCCACGGTGATCCGCAGGCAGACGGGCAGGAGGCCCACGCTCCTGCGCCCGCCGTTCGGCAACCAGAACTCCCTGACCCGTAAGGCCGCCAAGTCCTGCGGCGTCGACGCCCTGCTGCTGTGGACCGCGACCGTGCAGCCCGGCGGGAAGATCGCCTACCAGGTGCCGGACAAGAAGCTGCGCCCGGGAGACGTCCTGCTGATGCACTTCAGGCCCAACCTGTCGCGGGACTTCCGCGTCCTGGTCGACAAGATCGAACGCAGGGGCTTCGAGCTCGGCAACCTGGACGCCTACCTGAAGGCGGCGCTGCGTTAGGGCCTGTTCCGCGGACCTTCACGCCCACCGCGGCCGCCCGGCCGACGGCCCGCGGAACAGGTCCCGGTCATCCGCGCGGGGAGGATCGTCCCGGTCTCGGTGAGGAGGCGGGTCCGCCGCCCGGCGTACGCCGGAGTCATTCCGGCGGCTGACGACCCGTGGGGGTCACGTGACCGACGATGGTCGTGTGCTCGCGGGACCTGGTGACCCGCGAGCCCTCCCCGGCGGGTGGGGCGCGCACCTCGCCCGCCGGGACGACCGGGGCCCGGAGCCCCGGTGGCACGGGGAAAGCAGGCGCCGCGAGCCGGAGGGGACGATCTTGGTCCGGAGGAGATGTGCGGTCTCCCACCGGCCATGTGACAGAGATCGCATGTGCTCGCGGCGCCAACCCCTCTCAATGCTCTACGCCTTGTAGTACTACTAGTAGTAGAACTACGAGTTGTAGAGCTCCAGCCCGCGAGGGGAAGATGGACGCACTAGACCTGGCACGGTGGCAGTTCGGGGTCACCACCGTTTATCACTTTCTTTTCGTACCTCTGACGATCGGCCTCGGCGTCTTCGTGGCCGGGTTGCAGACCGCCTGGCACCGTACCGGCAAGGAGCACTACCTGAGGTTGACGAAGTTCTTCGGGAAGTTGTTCCTGATCAACTTCGCGATGGGCGTGGTCACCGGCATCGTGCAGGAGTTCC
This sequence comes from Streptosporangium sp. NPDC049376, assembly GCF_044466505.1. Lineage (NCBI taxonomy): Bacteria > Bacillati > Actinomycetota > Actinomycetes > Streptosporangiales > Streptosporangiaceae > Streptosporangium > Streptosporangium sp. NPDC049376. The sequence goes on from NZ_JBITMT010000007.1 coordinate 183,514, forward strand.
AGTTCGGGATGAACTGGAGCGAGTACTCGGTCTTCGTCGGAGACGTCTTCGGCGCGCCGCTCGCCCTTGAGGCGCTGCTCGCCTTCTTCCTTGAGTCGACCTTCCTCGGCCTGTGGATCTTCGGCTGGGACCGGCTCCCCAAGCGGGTCCACCTGGCGACCATCTGGGCCGCGGTGATCGGCTCCAACCTGTCGGCCTACTTCATCCTCGCCGCGAACGCCTGGATGAAGCACCCGGTCGGCTACGAGGTCGTCGACGGCAAGGCCCGCATGACGGACCTGTGGGCGGTGCTGACCAACCCGACCGCGACCGCCCAGGTGCCCCACGTGGTGGCGGCGTCGTTCGTGGTGGCGGGCGGTTTCGTGCTGGCCGTGTGCGGATACCGCATCCTGCGGGAACGGCGCGACCCCGACCGCACCAGGCCCGTACGGCGTGGCGCGGACATGTGGCGGACCCCGGTGCGGGCGGCCCTGGTCATGACGGCGATCGCGGGAGCCGTCGTCGCGGTCAGCGGCGACACCTCCGCCAAGCTGATGTACGAGCAGCAGCCGATGAAGCTCGCCGCCGCCGAGGGGCTCAGGCACGACACCGCCGGGGCGCCCTTCTCCCCGGTGCCCGGCGTCGAGGTGCCCATGCTGCTCAGCTTCCTGGCGACCAACGACCCGCAGGCCGTGGTGCAGGGCACCGAGGACCTGCAGAAGCGCTTCACCGAGCGGTTCGGCCCGGCCGACTACCGCCCCAACCTGCCGGTGGTCTTCTGGTCCTTCCGCGTGATGATCGTCTTCGGGATGACCACGGTCGGCCTGGCCGTACTCGGCCTGTGGCTGACCCGGGGGCGCCGCCGCGGACGCCGCGGGGAGGGTCCGCCGCGTGCGGTGCCCTCGTGGCTGGCCCGCGCGTTCCTGCTCGCCCTGCCGCTGCCGACCCTCGCGATCATCGCGGGCTGGCTGCTCAGCGAGATCGGCCGCCAGCCGTGGACCGTCCAGGGTGAGCTGCTCACCGCCGCCAGCGTCTCCCCCGGCGTCGGGCTCGGCCAGGTCGCCGTCTCCCTCGCCCTGTTCACCGCCCTGTACGGCGCGCTCGCGCTGGCCGAGGCCGTACTGATCGTCCGGCACGTCAAGGCGGGTCCCGAACCCGTCCCCGCGCGCCGGCCGGACGTGCCCTCCGGTGTGGGCGGGAACGCGACCGCCGAACTCCAGCCGACCCTGATGTACTGAGGCGTCAAGATCATGGAACTCACCACCTTCTGGTTCGCGATCATCGCGTTCCTGTGGACCGGCTACTTCGTCCTTGAGGGGTTCGATTTCGGAGTCGGGCTGCTCGCCCCGGTGCTCTCCAGGAACGAGGCGGAGCGCAAGCAGGTGCTCGGCACGATCGGCCCCGTCTGGGACGGCAACGAGGTCTGGCTGATCACCGCGGTCGGCGCGATGTTCGCCGCCTTCCCCGCCTGGTACGCCGGGATGCTCAGCACGTTCTACCTGCCGCTCACGCTGATCCTGGCGGGACTCATCGTGCGCGGTGTCGGCCTTGAGTGGCGGGGCAAGGTCCAGCACGCCTCCGACCGCGCCTGGTGCGACCTGGGCGTCATGGTCGGCAGCGGGCTGACCGCCTTCCTGTGGGGCGCCGTCTTCGCCGACCTGCTGCACGGCAGCGCCCTGGCGGCGCTGGTCGGCGGGGTGTTCTCGCTGTCGGTCTGCGCGCTGCACGGCGCGGTCTTCGTCGCCCTCAAGACGACCGGAGCCGTACGGGCCAGGGCCCGCCGTACCGCGATGGCGGTCTCCGCGGTCGCGGTGCCCGCCGCGGTCGTCGCCCTGTCCGGCATCCCCGCGGCCCGTACGGCCGTGGCCGACTGGACCGCCGCGCCGTGGCTGTGGGCCTGCGCGCTGACCGCGATGGCGGCCCTGGCCGCCGGGGTCGCGCTGGTCTGGCGGGGCAGGGAGGGCTGGGCGTTCACCGCGACCGCCTCCTCGCTCGCGCTGGGCGGCGTCGCCCTGTTCGGCGCCCTGTGGCCCGCCCCGCTGCCCGGCCTCACCGTCGCCGGGGCGGCCTCCGGGCCGTACACGCTGGGCATGCTGACCTGGATCGGCCTGGCCGCGCTGCCCTTCGTGCTCGGCTACCAGGCCTGGTCCTACTGGGTGTTCCGCAAGAGGCTGGTCGCCGAGCCGGTCTGACCGGTCCGCCGGTCAGGGGAAGCCGAGCGGCGCAGGTCGAACAGCTCCGACGGGGAGATGGGCATCCGGTCGATCCTGATGCCCTCCGCGTCCTCGACGGCGGAGGCGATCACCGCGGAGACCGGGATGACCCCCGCCTCCCCCGCCCCCTTGACGCCGAGCGGGTTCAACGGCGACGGCGTCCGCAGGTGGGCGGTCTCCACGTGGGGGACCTCGGTCGCGTACGGCATCAGGAAGTCCATGAACGAGGCGTTCAGCAACTGGCCGTGCTCGTCGTAGACCATCCGCTCGTACAGCGCGCCGCCGACGCCCTGGGCGACCCCGCCGTGGATCTGCCCCTCGACGATCATCGGGTTGATCAGGTTGCCGCAGTCGTGGACGACGGCGTAGCGCAGGATGCGGATCTCCGCGGTCAGCGGGTCGGTCTCCACGATCGCCGCGTGCATGCCGGAGGCGAAGGTCGAGCGGATCGGCGAGTAGTAGCCACGGCCCTCAAGCCCCGGCTCGTCCCCCTCGGCGACCGGCGGCCTGTCCGGGGACGGGGTGCCCGCGAACTGGGTCGCCCGGCCCGCCTCCGCGTCGAAGGCGTAGCGCAGCGGGTTGGACAGCACCGCGACCGTGGCCAGCGGCAGGCCCGTGCCCGGCGAGCCGACGACCCGCACCACCCCGTCGACGATCTCCAGGTCGCCGGGGTCGGCCTCCAGGGCGTCCGAGGCGATCCGCAGCGCCTTCTCCCTGACCTTCCCGCAGGCCAGGGCGATGGCGTTGCCGCTCATCACCGCCGCCCGCGAGGCGAACGTGCCGACCGCGTAGCCGAACCTGCGGGTGTCGCCGGTGACCACGCTGACCCGTTCGATCGGCACGCCGAGCTCGGAGGCGGCGATCTGGGCGAACACCGTCTCGTGGCCCTGGCCCTGTGAGGTGAGGCCGGTCGAGACGTGCACCCGGCCGTCGGAGGTGATCTGGACGTGACCCCCCTCGTACGGCCCGACCCCGGTGCCCTCCACGTAGCAGCCGATGCCGATGCCGAGCCTGCGTCCCTGTCCCGTGGCCCGTTCCCTCAGCGCGGGGAAGTCGTCCCAGCCGACGAGTTCCTTGAGCATGCGCAGCGACGCCGGGTAGTCGCCGCTGTCGTAGATCAGCGGGCGGCCGTCCTGGAAGGTCAGGCCCTGGTCGTAGGGGAACTCCTCCGGCTGGATGAAGTTGGCCTCGCGCACCGCCGTACGGTCCAGGCCCAGGTGCCGGGCGATGCGGTCCATCGTCCGTTCCATGCAGAAGACCGCCTGCGGGCGCCCCGCCCCCCGGTACGGCGTGACCTGCACGGTGTTGGTGTAGAGGGAGGAGAACTCCACCCGGTAGGCGCCCAGCTTGTAGGGGCCGGGAAGCTGGGTCGAGGTGATGATCGGCACGATGATCCCGTACGGCGTGTAGGCGCCGTGGTCGTGCAGGATCGTCACGTCGAGCCCGAGCACCCGTCCCCGGTCGTCGAAGCCGACCCGGACGTGGTGCGCCTGGGCGCGCTCGTGCGCCGAGGAGACGAAGTGCTCACGCCTGTCCTCGGTCCACCTGACCTCGTGGCCGAGCAGCATGGCGGCCCACGGGACGAGCACCTCCTCCGGCCAGGGGTGCACGATCTTGACGCCGAACCCGCCGCCCACGTCCGGGGCGACGACCTCGACCTGGGGCAGCGGCAGGCCGAGCTTGGCGGCGATCGCCATCCTGACGCTGGTGGAGGTCTGGGTGCTCGAATGCACCCGCAGCGACCGGTCCCCGGCGTCCCAGCGGGCGTGCACCCCGCGCCCCTCAAGGGGCGTGGCGGCGCTGCGCTCGATGTCCAGGCCGAACTCCAGCCGGTACGGCGCCGCCTCGATCGCCTCCCGGGCGCCCAGTCCGGTCGCCGAGCGCACCTCCTGGACCAGGTGGGCGCCGACGTTGCCCGGCACGTCCCGGTGGACCAGCGTCTCGGCACGCCTCGCCCGCTCGATGCCGACGACCGGCGTGAGCGGCTCGTAGTCGACCTCGATCAGCGCGCAGACGTCCTCGGCGAGGTAGCGGTCGCGGGCGACGACCATCACGACGGGCTCGCCGACGTGCCTGACGACGTCCCGCGCCAGCGGGTGGGCGGTGCGGCCGTGGGTCAGCGCCGGATGCGGGATCAGCAGCGGCAGCGGCTCGGCCAGCCGGGCGGGCAGGTCCTCCCAGGTGTAGATCGCCACCAGCCCCTCGACGTCGATCGCCGCCGAGACGTCTATGTCGCGGATCACGGCGTGCGCGTGCGGGGACCTGACGAACGCCGCCTCGAAGGCGCCCTCGCCGATGTCGTCCAGGTAGCGGCCCCCGCCGGTCAGCAGCCTGGGGTCCTCCCTGCGCCGTACCGGCTCCCCGAACAGCCGTGTCGTCACCGCTCCTCCGCCAGGATCTCGGCGGCCCGGTGGACCGCTCTGACGATGTTCTGGTAGCCGGTGCACCGGCACAGGTTGCCGGAGAGCCCCTCGACGACCTCCTCCTCACCCGGCGCCGGGTTGTCGCGCAGCAGGGCGGTGACCGTGCACAGGAACCCCGGCGTGCAGAACCCGCACTGCAGGCCGTGGCACTCGGCGAAGGCCCGCTGCACCGGGGAGAGCGTGCCGTCCGGCTCCGCGAGCCCCTCCACGGTCGTCACCTCGTGCCCGTCCGCGCTCGCCGCGAACATCAGGCACGAGCGCACCGGCCGCCCGTCGAACAGCACCGTGCAGCAGCCGCAGACGCCGTGCTCGCACCCGACGTGTGTGCCGGTCAGCCCGAGGTCGTGCCGCAGGCAGTCCGACAGCAGCCGCCGCCCCGGCACCGTGACCCGCCGTACGACCCCGTTGACCGTCAGGGTGATCGCGATGTCCCTCACCCGCGCGCCGCCTTCCGCTCCGCTTCCTGCGCCGCCTGCCGGGCCGCCTCTGTCAGCGCCCGTTCGGCCAGCACCCCCAGCAGGTGCCGCCGGTAGTCCGCGCTCGCGTGGATGTCGGCCTCCGGTTCCGTCCCGTCCCGTACGGCCGCCGCCGCGCCCCGCCAGTCGGCCGACCCCCACGGGTGGTGGCCGCAGGCCCCGGAGACGTCCACGACCACCGGGACCGGCCCGGCGCTCACGCACGCCGCCCTGGCCGTGACGACCCGCAGGTCCTCGTCCAGGACGACCAGCGCGGCCACCCCGGCCACCGCGTAGTCGCCGTGCCGCCTGGCCACCTCGTGGAAGGCCGTGCCCGAACGCGGCGCCAAGGCGGGGAACAGCGCCGAGACGGCCAGTTCTCCCGGCCGCAGCGCCGATTCGAGGGGACCGGTGAAGAAGGCGCCCGCGGGGACCTCCCTCGTCGCGCCCGCGCTCGCCAGCCGTACCGAACCGCCGAGCAGGGCCAGCACGGCGGGCAGTTCGGCGGCGGGGTCGGCGTGCGCCAGGCTGCCGACCACGGTGCCCCGGTTGCGGATCACCGGGTGGGCGACCAGCCTGAGCGCCCTGCGCAGCAGGGGCTGTACGGCGGCGACCGGCTCGGAGTGTTCGACCTGGGCGTGCCTGGCCAGCGCGCCGACCAGGACGCCGCCGGGCCCGGCCTCCACGGTGGCCAGTTCGGTGAGCCCGTTGACGTCCACGATGTGCCGGGGATGCGTCAGGCGCATGTTCAGCATCGGGATCAGGCTCTGTCCCCCGGCGAGGACCTTGCCCTCCCGCCCGGCGGCGGCGAGGATCTCCAGCGCCTCGCCGAGGGAACGGGGGGCGTGGTAGTCGAACGGGGGAGGCTTCACCCGGCCGCCCTTCCCTCGCCCGTTCCTCCGCTGTCCTGGCCGCCTGCCGCTCCCCCGTCCTCCCGCCCTCCGCGTCGCAGCACCCGCAGCAGGTGGTAGCCGCCGACGACCACGACGGTGCCCAGCGCGATGCCCTCAAGGGTGAAGGCCGAGCCGAAGGTGTGCCTGACCGGGCCGATGGCGAGGATGATCCCCGCCCCGATCGGCACCATGTTGACCGGGTCGGAGAAGTCGACGCGGTTCTCCACCCAGATCTTCGCGCCGAGCAGGCCGATCATGCCGTAGAGGATCACCGTGATGCCGCCGAGCACACCGCCCGGGGTCGCCGCGACCAGCGCGCCGAACTTGGGGCACAGACCGAACAGGATCGCGATGAGGGCCGCGATGTAGTACGCGGCCGTCGAGTAGACCCTGGTCGCGGCCATGACGCCGATGTTCTCCGCGTAGGTGGTCGTCGGGGAGCCGCCGAAGGCGCTGGCGACGGCGGTGGCCAGGCCGTCCGCCGCGATGGCCCTGCCCAGGTAGGGGTCCACGTCGGTGCGGGTCATCTCACCGACGGCCTTGACGTGGCCGACGTTCTCCGCGACGAGCGCGATCACCGCGGGCAGCACCAGCAGCACGGCGGAGACCCTGATGTCCGGCAGGTGCGTGTCCGGCCACCCGACCCAGGCGGCGTCGGCGACCGCGGAGAGGTTCACCCTGGGATGGGTGTCGATCCGCTGGGTCACCGCGTTGTAGGCGGTGACGTCCCCGAGGACCCGGTCGGCCGCCCAGGACAGCGCGAAGCCGAGGACCAGGCCGAGCAGGATGGCGATCCGGCCGGCGAACCCCCGCAGGACCACGAGGAACAGGAAGGTCGCGGTCATCGTGACCAGCGCGATCCACTGGTCCTGCGGCCAGTAGACGTCGGCGACCACGTAGGCCAGCCCGAAGCCGATCAGCATGACGACCGCACCGGTGACGACCGGCGGGAAGACCCGGTTGATGACCTGCACGCCCAGCCGATGTACGGCGAGGCCGACCAGGGCCAGCACCAGCCCGACGACGAGGACGGCGCCGGTGACGACCGCGTCGGCCGCGGGCGTGTCCCCGCCGTACAGGGACCTGATGGCGAGCACCCCGCCGACGAAGGAGGCGCTGGTGCCGAGGTAACTGGGGATCCTGCCGTTCACGACGAGCAGGAACATGATCGTCGCGACGCCGGAGAACATGATGGCGATGTTGGGGTCGAGGCCCATGACCAGCGGGAAGACGAACGTCGCGCCGAACATCGCCACGACGTGCTGCGCGCCGAAGCCGACCATGCGCGGCCAGGACATCCGCTCGTCCGGTTTGACGACCTCACCGGGCGCGAGGGTCCTGCCGTCCCCGTGTTTGGTCCACCCCGCAACCATCACGCCCCACCTCTCACCGGGCCGTCGGTCGGCGGCCGCCCCGCAGGCTTCCCTCCGGCGAACTCCCATGCCGTCGTCGCGGCCCGCGCCACGGACGGGCGAGGGTCTACGGAGGGTTTCCCGTAGGCACCACGTGCGAAACCCAGCTGTGTGATCATGGGGAGGTTGGAGAGATTGGTCGGAGAACTCCCGGTACGACCATGTGATGCAGTACGGTGAGTGGCGCTTTCGCGACTTTGAGTGAACCGTCCTGATCGGCCCCAGAGAAGAGTAGGCGCGCCCCCATGCAGGCTTTCACGCTGCCCGGCTTCTACATCCCGCACCCCGCCAGGCTCAATCCGCATCTGGAACGTGCCCGCGCGCACAGCAACGCCTGGGCCCGCGAGATGGGCATGCTCGACTCCCCCAAGCCCGGTGGCGGTCTTGTCTGGGACGAGCAGGCGCTGGCGAAGATGGACTACGCGCTGATGTGCGCCTACACCCACCCCGACTGCGACGGCCCCGCCCTGGACCTGATCACCGACTGGTACGTCTGGGTGTTCTTCTTCGACGACCACTTCCTTGAGCACTTCAAGCACTCGCGTGACCTGCGCGGCGCCAAGGCGCACCTCGACCGGCTCGAACTGTTCATGACCGTGGACGGCCAGGAGCCGCCCGAGCCGGAGAACCCCGCGGAGGCCGGGCTGAAGGACCTGTGGAGGCGGACGATCCCCTCGATGTCGGCCGGGTGGCGGCGGCGGTTCATCACCAGCACGCACAACCTGATGATCGAGTCGATGTGGGAGCTGCACAACATCGACCAGGGCAGGATCGCCAACCCCATCGAGTACATCCAGATGCGGCGCAGGGTCGGCGGGGCACCCTGGTCGGCCAACCTCGTCGAGTACGCCGTCGGCGCCGAGATCCCCGACGTCCTGGCCGGGACCAGGCCGCTGCACGTGCTGTGCGACACCTTCTCCGACGCCGTGCACCTGCGCAACGACCTGTTCTCCTACCAGCGCGAGGTCCGCGAGGAGGGGGAGAACTCCAACGCGGTCCTGGTCTTCGAGCGCTTCCTCGACTGCCCGACCCAGGAGGCCGCCGAACTGGTCAACGAACTGCTGACCTCACGGCTGCTGCAGTTCGAGGACACCGCGCTCGCCGAGATCCCGGCGCTGCTGGCCGAGCACGCCCTGCCCCCGGACGAGCAGGTCGCGGTCGGCCTGTACGTCAAGGGCCTGCAGGACTGGCAGTCGGGCGGCCACGAGTGGCACGCCAGGTCGAGCCGCTACATGAACGAGGGAACCGTCACCTCCCCCGGCGTCTCCAGGGGGCCGCTCGGCCTGGGCACCTCGGCCGCGCGGCTGCCGACCGCGGCGCTGACGCCGGGCCTGGCCCGCAGGACGCGCCAGCAGTCCCACCGGCCCTTCGAGCCGGTCGGACACCTGCCGCTGCCCGACTTCCACATGCCCTATCCCGTCCGCATCAGCCCCCACCTGGACGCCGCCCGCCGCGACTCGGTCGGCTGGGCGCGCCGGGTCGGCCTGTTCGACGCGATCCCCGGAGTCGAGGCCGGCGGCGTCTGGGACGAGCGGCGTTTCCTGCTCTTCGACCTGGCGCACTGCGCCTCGATGATCCACGCCGACGCGAGTCTCGAACAGCTCAACCTGTCGTCCGACTGGCTGTCCTGGGGCACCTACGGCGACGACTACTACCCCGTGGTCTTCGGCGCCTCCCGCGACCTGGCCGCGGCCAAGCTCTGCGACGAGCGGCTCGGCCTGTTCATGCCGATCGACCTGGGCGCGGTCCCCGAGCCGCTCAACCCGCTCGAACGGGGCCTGGCCGACCTGTGGCACCGTACGGCCGCGCCGATGAACGAGGCCGCCAGGCGTGACTTCCGCGCGGCGATCGAGGCGATGACCAGCAGCTGGCTGTGGGAGCTGGGCAACCAGACGGGCAACCAGGTCCCCGACCCCGTCGACTACGTCGAGATGCGCCGCGACACGTTCGGCTCCGGCCTGACGATGAGCCTGGCCAAGCTCGCGCACTACGACCTGGTGCCCGCCGAGCTGTACCACACCAGGGTGATGCGTGAGCTGGACACCGCCGCCCAGGACTACGCGACCTTCACCAACGACCTGTTCTCCTACCAGAAGGAGGTCGAGTTCGAGGGTGAGGTCCACAACATGGTGCTGGTCGTGGAGAACTTCCTCCAGGTGGACCGGCTGACCGCCAGGGACGTCGTGGCGGACCTGATGACGGCGCGGATGCGGCAGTTCCAGCACATCGTCGAGGAGGACCTGCCCGCGATGTTCGAGGAGTTCGGCCTCGGCGACGAGGTTCGCGGCGTCCTCACCCGGCACGCCGACGGCCTCAAGGAGTGGATGTCGGGAATCCTGGAGTGGCACCGCAGGTGCGCGCGGTACACCGAGGCCGAGCTGCGCCGCCACCACCACGGCTCCGTGTCCGCGGTGGTGCCCGCGACGGTGGTCTCCCGGTTCCTGCCCTCGGGGCCGGGCACCTCGGCGCTGCGCCTGCGCCCCGCCGCCGCGCGCGACGTGCCCTCCTCCCCCGCACCGGCTCCGGCGGCCCCGGCCCCGGCCCCGGCGGGGGTCGCCGCGTTCAGGAGGCCCTCCGGGCTCGGCACGTCCGCGGCCAGGCTCTCCCCGGTCTCCGTGCCGTCCCCCTCGGGGAGCGGCCCGGCGTGACGGTCAGCCGCCGGGGGCGACCACGTGGATCTCGAAGCCGTCCCCGGCGACGACCTGTCCGGCGCGGATCTTGCAGGTCTTGCGGAGCTCGACCCGCCCGTCGACCGTCACGTTGCCCTCGGCGATGAAGTGCTTGGCCTGGCCGCCCGTGTCGGTCACGGCGCAGTACTTCAGCAGGTCGCACAACGGAATGTAGTCGGTTTCCAGCTCAAAGGTCTCGTCCACGCCCGTGAGTCTAGATGCCCCGCATCCGCAGGACGTGCAGGGCCAGGGTCAGGTTCAGCCGCAGATGGGCGTCCTCGGTGAAGTCACCCAGCATCCGTTCCAGCTTGCCGATCCGGTAGCGCAGGGTGTTGTAGTGGAAGTGCAGCCGCCTGGCCGTCTCCGCGACGTTGAGGTTGGTCTCCAGCAGCACCTGCAGGGTCCTGCGCAGGTCGCCGTTGTCGGCGTCGGTGTCGGAGGCGAGCGGGCCGAGGGTCTCACGGACGAAGGCGTGCAGTTCCTCGGTGTCGCTGACCAGGGAGAGCAGCCGGTAGACCCCCAGCTGGTCGAAGTGGGCGACCGCGCCGGGGCCGTGGAGCTGGCGGCCGACCCTGGCGGCCTTCACGGCCTGGCCGTACGCCTCCGGCAGGACCTCGATCCCGGCGGCCGTCCGGCTCGCGCCGGTCGAGAAGGTCGCGGGCAGGCACTCGGCGAACGCGGCGACGGCGTCCCTGGCCAGGCGGGTGGTGTCCACGGCGGCGTCCACGACCGCGACGACCTCGTGGGAGAAGCCCGCGACCGCGCCGTGCCCGTCGTGACGGCGCATCGCGCTGGTCCAGCAGGTGACCAGCCTGTCCTGGGCGACGCGTTCGTCGCCGTCCGGGTCGAGTTCGGCGACCAGGACGGTCACCGGGCGCCGCAGGTCCCAGCCGAAGGCCTTGGCCCGCGCGGCGACCCGTTCGGCGCTGCCCGCCCTGCCGGTGAGCACGTCGCGCAGGAAGTCGGCGCGGTACTTGCTCTCGACGGCGTTCACCGCCTCCTGCCTGGTGATCACGAGCGCGGCCACGGTGGCCGCGCGCTCCAGGATGCCGATGTCGTTCTCCCCCTGCCTCGGCGGGGCGCAGGCGACGATCCGCCCGTGGTGGTGGCCGCCCGCGACGACGGGGACGAAAAGGTGTTCCCCCCGGTCCCGCGCTCCCGACGCGCGCAGCCCGGCCACCTGCTCGGCGGGCCCCGCCGCGGCCAGCACCTGCCCCGCCCCGTCCAGTACGGCGACGGCGGCGCCGAGCAGCCCGGCCACCTCCTCGGTCACCTCGCCCAGCCCGCCGCCCGCGAGCACGACCTGGACCAACGCCCGGTGCGCCTCCTCCGCCCTGGCCAGCGCCGCGGCCTGCCGGTTGAGGATGTCGGTGAGGACCTGGTTGAGGATGTCGTCGAAGCCGACGTCCTCGGGGAGCTGGATGAGCGGGAACCCGAGCCGGTCGGCCTGTTCGACCATCTCCTCGGGCAGCCTGTCCAGATAGCGGCCGAGTTTGATGCCCAGCGCGGCCAGGCCGCGTTCGTCCAGGTCGCTGACCAGCCGGTCGAGTGACTGCGGGGTGTTGCGCAGCGGATAGCCGGTGGTGAGCAGCAACTCGTTCGGCTTCACCCAGGCGAGGATGTCGGGAACCTCCATGACGTTGAGCCGCTGCACGATCCTGCCGAGGCCGCGTCCTCCGGCCAGCAGCCTGGCCCCGGCGAGTGTCGAGGCGCCCAGTACCTCGCCTACGGCCACGCCGTGGGTGATGGTTCCGGTGCTCGCCAGCCGTACAGGAGGTTCCATGACGTGATTGTCACCGATAAGGCCGTCTGTCAGGAAGAACCAACCTTTGGGGTTTCTGTTGGCACCTTTCTCCGTACGGCGAGCTCGCCGGGCGTTCTACCGTCGGCTCAGTGGAACGGGGGCGTCCTGGCCGGTCACAGCCGCGCGACACGGTGACGACACGACCGCGGCACAAGCACGGCACAGCACGGCACGGCACGGTGAAAGGCAGGCGAGGGCTCATGACCGTCGGAGCGCGTCCGAGGGCCCGGCGGAGCCGGGGCGTCCAGCCAGGACATGTACGGGCGCACGCGACGGGCGCGGCCGGCACGGCCCTGCGCGCGCTGCTGGAGTCGCCCCGCCGCCCCGCGCGGGTGCTCGCGGCCTTCCCCGCCGGGATCTACCTTGAGGTCCGCACGGAGCTGGAGCCCCACGTGGTCGCGGTGCTCTCGGGGGACGCGGTCCGGCTGCCCAACGCGATGGTGATCAACGGCCCGATGCCCCGGGTCGCCGTGGGCGAGGAGGCGTGGGTCGGTGACGGTTCCATCGAGCTCGGCGGCCTCGGCCTGCGGGCGCACCGCTGGTGGGACGCGGCGCCGCCGCTCGGTCCCGTCGAGCCCGCGCTGCTGGCCTCCTGGCTGCCGGTGCTTTCCGGACTGTGCGAGCGTTCGCCGAGACGTCCCGGGCTTGAGGGCAACGACGCCGCCGTACGGCTCGCGCTCGGGTGCGCGGAGGGTTCGCTGCTGCGCGGCGTCACGGCCGCCGAGCAGCTCGTGGGTCTCGGCCCCGGCCTCACCCCGAGCGGCGACGACATGATCGCCGGGCTGCTGGTCGCGCTGCGCCATCTCGGCACCGCCTCGGGCGTCGGCCGGGCCGTGTGGCTGGCCGACTGGCTGGCCGCGGCGGTCACCTTCGAAGCCCGTGAGCGGACGACGCCCATCTCCGCGGCGCTGCTGCACTGCGCCGCCAGGGGTGAGGCGTGCGGGGAGGTGCTGGCCGTGCTGCGGGGCCTGGCCGGGCGGCAGGCGCTCGAACCCGCGCTGCACCGGCTGTTCCAGATCGGCCACACCTCGGGAGCCGACCTGGCGTGGGGGGTGCGCGCCGGTCTCGCCGCGGTGGCCGGGCTTGCGGGAGCGGGCCGTTGAGCGCCGACCTGGTCCGGGTGCGCCCCGGGGTCTACCACGACTCGGTGAGCCTCATGCGGGTCAGCGGGGCCCTGTCGGCTCTGCCCGGGATCGAGGTGGCGGTGGTGGCGATGGCCACCGAACTGAACCTCGGCCTCGCCGCCGGGCTGGGTTTCGCGCTGCCCGAGGCGGGACAGGGCGACCTGCTGGTCGCGCTGCGCGGCGCGGGCCCCGATGACCTGGAGACGGCGCGCGCCGAGCTGGACCGGCTGCTCACGGGCCTCACCGTACGAACCGTTCAGGGAGGCGGCGGGGAACGGCCCGCGCGCACCGTGCGCTCGGCGGCGCTGCGCGGGGCCGGTGAGGGCTATGAAGGCGCTGCCACGCTGGCGCTGGTCTCGGTGCCGGGGCCCTACGCGTTCGCCGAGGCGATGGACGCGATCGAGGCCGGTCTCTCGGTGATGATCTTCAGCGACAACGTCCCCGTCGAGCAGGAGGTGCTGCTCAAGAGACGCGCGGCCGAGCTGGGCCCGCTGGTCATGGGGCCGGACTGCGGCACCGCGGTGGTCTGCGGCGCGGGTCTCGGTTTCGCGAACGTGCTGCGGCCCGGTCCCGTCGGCGTCGTCGCCGCCTCGGGGACGGGCGCCCAGCAGGTGACCTGTCTGCTGGACCTGGCCGGCGTCGGGGTCAGCCACGTGCTCGGCGTCGGCGGCAGGGACCTGTCCGCCGAGGTCGCCGGGCTGTCCACACTGCGTGCCCTGGCGGCGCTCGACGCCGACCCCTCGACCGAGCTGATCGTGCTGGTCTCCAAACCACCCGCCCCCGAGACCGGCCTGGCCGTACGGCGGGCCGCGCGGGCGCTGTCCACCCCGGTCGTGACGGCGCTGCTCGGGTCCGGCGGTGGTTCCGGCTGTGACCTCGACTGTGACCTCGACGGCGACTCCGGGGGCGGCCCCGGCGACCTGACCCACGCGGCGGAGGCCGTACTGCGGGCCCTGGGTGTCCCGGTCCCGGTGTGGCCCTCGTGGCCCGCGCCCGTGAGCCCGCGGGCGGGCCCCGCCGGGACGCTGCGCGGCGTCTACTCGGGGGGCACGCTGTGCGCGGAGGCGAGGACGGTCGCCGGGACCGGGGAGTTCACCGACTTCGGCGACGACGTCTACACCCGGGGCAGGGCGCACCCGATGATCGACCCCTCCCTGCGCCTTGAGGCCCTCGCACGGGTGCCTGCGGGGGACGTCGCGCTGCTCGACGTGGTCCTCGGACACGCCGCCGACCCCGACCCGGCCGCCGGGCTCGCCTCCGGGATCGCCTCGGCCGTGGCCCGGGGCGTGCCGGTCGTGGTGGCGCTGGTCGGCTCGCGTGACGACCCGCAGGGGCTGACCGCCCAGGCGGAGGCGCTGCGGGCGGCGGGCGCCTCGGTCTTCGTCTCCAACTCCCACGCGGCCGGGTACGCGGCGGCCCTTCTGGCGGGTGCGCGGTGACTCCGGCGACTCCGGCTTTGCTGCCGGCCCTCTACGGGGAGCCCAGGGTGGTCACGGCCGGGGCCGAGGTGTTCGGGGAGGCTCTGGACGCGCAGGCCGTACCGAGGATGGCCGTCGACTGGCGCCCGCCGCTGCCGGGCACCGGGGACGACGTCGCACGGGTGCTGGCCGACCCCCGCAGGTCCCGCGCGAACGCGACGGCGCTCGGCCGCATGACGTCGGCCAGGCCCCACCTCGTCGGGGTACGGCGGGCGGGTGAGGCCCTCGGCCTGCCGCCGGGCACGTTCCTGCACGCGGGCCCGCCGATCCGCTGGGAACGCGCCTCGGGACCGCTGCGCGGCGCGCTCACCGGGGCGGTGCTACTCGAAGGACTGGCCGGGGACCCCGAGGAGGCGCTGCGGCTGCTCGAACAGGGGCGTGTCCGCCTTGAGCCCTGCCACGGGCGGGGCGCGGTCGGGCCGATGGCGGGCGTGGTCAGCCCGTCCATGTGGATGTTTGAGGTGCGTGACGAGGAGAACGGCGGCACCGCCTGCTGCTCGCTCAACGAGGGCCTGGGCAGGGTGCTGCGCTACGGCGCCTACGACGACGGGGTGCTGCGGCGGCTGCGCTGGATGGGCGAGGTGCTCGGCCCCGCGCTGCGCGAGACGCTGCGGGCGTCCGGGCCGCTCGACCTCGGGGCGCTGATGGCGCAGGCCCTGCAGATGGGCGACGAGCTGCACAACCGCAACCGCGCCGCCACCTCGCTGCTGGTGCGGGAGCTGGCCTGCGGCCTGGTCGAGACGGCTCCCCTGCACGCGGCCGAGGTGCTGCGCTTCGTCGGCGGCAACGACCACTTCTTCCTCAACGCGGCCATGGCGGCGTGCAAGGTGAGCGCGGACGCCGCCAGGGACGTCCCCGGCTCCAGCCTCGTCGTGGCGATGGCCCGCAACGGCACCGACTTCGGCGTGCAGGTCTCCGGGCTTGGCGAGCGCTGGTTCACCGGCCCCGCCGCCGTGCCCGACGGTCTCTACCTCGGCGCGTACGGCCCGCGGGACGCCAACCCCGACATCGGTGACTCCACGATCACCGAGACGGCGGGCCTGGGCGGCTTCGCGATGGCGGCGGCCCCGGCGATCGTCCGGTTCGTCGGCGGGGAGGTGGCCGCCGCGACGGAGGCGACCCTCTCCATGTACGAGATCACCCTCGCCGAACACCCGGTCTACCGGATCCCCGGGCTCGGTTTCCGCGGCACCCCGGTCGGCGTGGACGTGACGCTGGTCGCCAGGACCGGCCTCCTGCCGGTCGTCAACACCGGCATCGCGGGCAGGGTCGCGGGCACGGGACAGGTCGGCGCGGGCCTGGTGACCCCGCCCGTCTCGGCCTTCACCTCCGCGCTGGCCGCGCTCGCCGAGGTCGCCGAGGTCGCCGTCACCGGCGGGCCGCCGACTTCCGTTGCCTGACACGATCCCGATATCGTGTCCAACCTTGCGCATAGGGTTGGTTGCGGGGACGAGGCAGGACGACCGATCGTCTGCCGGGAGGGCCCCCATGGGTTCGGAGGGCGACACCATCGGCACGACCGAGGCGGAGGCGCAGGGCAGGCTGGTCGGCAGGCGTTACCGCCTGATCTCACCGGTCGGCCGGGGCGGTATGGGTGTGGTGTGGCACGCGCACGACGTGCTGCTCGACCGTGACGTGGCGGTCAAGGAGTTGATCCTCCCGCCCGGTCTCGACGAGGAGGGCATGCACGCCGCGCACCGGCGCATGCTGCGCGAGGCACGCTCGGCCGCCCGGCTCAGCCATCCGGGGATCATCACGGTCCACGACGTGGTCGAGGAGGACGGCCGTCCCTGGATCGTGATGGAACTGGTCCGCGCCTGGTCCCTTGAACAGGCCGTACGGCGCAACGGTCCGCTGCCGGTCGTGCAGGCCGCCGAGATCGCCGTCCGGGTGCTCGACGCGCTGCGGCACGCGCACGGCGCCGGGGTGCTGCACCGTGACATCAAACCGGGCAACGTGCTGCTCACCTCGGACCGGGTGGTGCTCACCGACTTCGGCATCGCCGCGATAGAGGGCGACGTCTCGGTCACCCAGACGGGCCTGCTGATGGGTTCGCCCGCCTACATCCCGCCGGAGCGCCTGTCCGGCAAGCCGATCACCCAGGCCGCCGACCTGTGGTCCTTCGGCGCGACGCTGTACACGGCGGTCGAGGGGCGGCCGCCGTACGAGGGGCCGGACGCGGTGGCCGTGCTCGGCGCGATCCTCACCCAGGAGCCCAACCGGCCGCAGCGGGCCGGGGCGCTGATCGCCGTCATCGAGGGCCTGCTCCGCAAGGACCCGGCGGACAGGATGACCGCCGGACAGGTCTCCGAGCTGCTGGGCCGGGTGCTGCGCAGCCACGGTTCCGTGCCCCACGACCAGCTGCCCACCGCGCCGCCCGCGCCCGAGGTCCTCACCCCGGTGCGGCCCGCGGCCCCGCAGCCCGCCCAGTTCTCACCGTTCTCCCAGACCTCGTTCACGCAGTCCGCGCCCGCCCAGCCGCCGGGACCGCCGGGACCTTCGGGGCCGACGGGACCGCTGCCCTCGCGGATCATCGAGACCCCCTCCGGGCCTGTCCGGGTGCCCTACGACGCGCCCGGGCTCGTCTCCGGGACCTCCGCCGTCCATCCCGACGGCCGCCCCGCCACCCGCCCCGACGGTCAGGAGACGGGGCACGGCCGCGGGTACGACGCGTTACGCAGCCCGGCCTCCGGTCTCGGGCGTGGCTCCTTCGTCGACCTTCCCGAGGCTCCTCCCGCCTCGGCGCGGCGTTCGGCGCGCGGACGTGACGAGGAGGACACCCTGGCCGGGACACGGCCTCCCGCCGCGGGCGGCCGCAGGAGCGCGCGGCGCAGGGCCGTGAACGAGGGCCCCTGGATGCGCGGGGGCCGTCCGGCTCCCCTGCTGATCGCCGTCTGCGCGGTCGCGGCGCTGGCCGCGGTCGCCGCCGTACTGTTCCTGCTGTTCCTCCCCGGTTCGGCCACCCCGCAGGCGGCTCCCTCCCCGGCCGCTCCGGCCCCCTCCTCGGCCGCGCCGTCGCCGTCCCGGGCCGAGATCCCCGGCGGTTACCGGACCCTGGGCGCCGGGGGTGTCTCGGCGGCGCTGCCCGGGGGCTGGACGGTGCGTGAGGCCGACGGGGTCGTGACCTTCCACGGGCCGAGGAACAGCGGGCAGAGCGTCGTCGTCTCCCAGACAGCGGTGACCGACCCGGTCGCGGCGCTCGACGGGATCACCAAGGACGACCTGGACGAGTACACCGAGGTCGGGGTTGAGACGGTGCCGTACGGCTCGTGGCGGGCGGCCGACTGGGAGTACACCTACGTCAGGTCTCCCGGGGCCGTCCCCATGCATGGTTTGACGCGCTATGTCGCGGTGGACGGGCAGAGCGCCTACCTGATCTCGTTCACCGCCCAGGATCTCGACTGGGACCGGGGCACCCAGGCACGGCGGGTCTTCTTCTCCACGTTCCAGCCGAACGCCTGAGCGACCCCCACCATCCCACCCGATAAAACGTTATAAGTGATGACAAAATTCATTTGTGACCGCAACCCCCACAAATAGCGCCATTTCCTATAAAGAAACACGGAAAGCAGCCGTGGTGCAGCGGCGAACGCTCGTCGTACTGTCCGTAGCGCAGATCGCCAGCGGGATCGGCACCGCCGTCGGCTTCACCCTGAGCTCCCTGGTCGTCGCACAGCTGTCGGGCTCGAAGACGATCAGCGGGCTCGCCGGGACCGCCACCGTCCTCGGCGCCGCCCTGCTCGCGCTGCCGACCGCCAGGACCTCCGGCAAGGGCGGACGGCGGGCCGGGCTGGCCCTCGCCTACGGCTGCGCCCTGGTGGGATGCGTGATCATCCTCGCGGCCGTCACCGTGCGGTCATGGCCGCTGCTGCTCGGCGGGCTCGTGCTGTTCGGCAGCGCCGGCGCGGGCAGCCTGGCCTCCCGCTACTCGGCGACCGACCTGTCCCCGCCCGGGCACACCGCCCGGCACCTGGCGTGGGTGGTGTGGGCCGCGACGATCGGCTCCGTCGCCGGCCCCAACCTGGCCGAACCCGTGGAACGCCTCGGCCGCTCCCTCGGCCTGGCGCCGGACACCGGCCCCTTCGCGCTCTCCCTGATCGCCTTCGCCGTCGCCCTGGTCGTCATCCTGGCCGGTCTGCGCCCCGACCCGTTGCTCCTGGCCCGCTCCCTGGCCCCCGCGGAGAACCCGGCGGCCCCGGAGAAGGGAGGCCCCAGGCGGGGCGGCACCCCGCGCACCGCCTGGCGGACCCTGCGCCGGGAGCCGGGCGCCTCCCGGGCGCTGGCCGCGATCGCGGTGAGCCACACGGCGATGGTGTCGATCATGTCCATGACGCCGGTCCACCTGGGCCACGGCGGCGCGGACTACTCGGTCATCGGCATCGTGCTCAGCCTGCACATCGCGGGCATGTACATCCTGTCCCCGGTGGTCGGCTGGCTCTCCGACCGGATCGGCCGGGTCAGAGTGCTCGTGCTCGGCATGGGGTTCCTGCTGGCCGCCGCGGTCCTGGCGGGCGGGGCCGGACCCCACGACGTCGCCCGGGTGGCGGCGGGGCTCACGCTGCTCGGCCTCGGCTGGTCCTGCGGGCTGATCTCCGGCTCCGCGATGCTCAGCGAGGCCGTACGGCTCGAAGACCGCCCCGCCGTACAGGGCGTGTCGGACCTGCTGATGAACGTCTGCGGCGCGGTGGGCGCGGCGCTCGCCGGGGTGGTCGTCGGCACCCTGTCCTACGGGGTGCTCGGGACGGCCGTCGCGGTCATGGTGACCGTCACCGGCGCCTGGCTGGTCCTGCGGCCCGTTCACTTGGCGTCGGCGTAACAGCGCACGGCGACGGCGTGCATCGGGAAACGCACCGGCGTGTCCCCGAACAGCAGCCCGGTCGCCTCCTCCGCGGCCCTGCCGACCGCCTCGACCACCTCCTGGCCCAGCTCGGCGGGACAGTGCACCATCACCTCGTCGTGCTGGAAGAACACCAGCGCCGCCGGAGGGGGCAGCAGGCCACGCAGGACGGCCATGAACGCCAGCGCCCACTCCGCCGCGGTCGCCTGGACCACGAAGTTGCGGGTGAAGCGCCCCCAGTCACGCGCCGCCCTGGCCCCCTCCGGCCCCGAGACCAGCTCCCGCCAGCGTGCCGAGGGCGGCGGCGAGGTACGGCCCAGCCAGGACCGGACCAGCCTGCCCTCCTCCCCCGCCCTGGCGGCGTCCTCGACGAACCGGTAGGCCCTGGGGAAGCGCTGGCGCATCACCGCCAGCAGCTTGGGCGCGTCGCCGCTGGTCCCGCCGTACATCGCCGACAGCAGGGCGATCTTGGCGTGGTCGCGTTCACCGCCGAACGCCCGGGCCAGCGCCTGGTAGAGGTCGATCTGCCCGGCCGCCGCCGCCAGGCCCCGGTCACCCGCCATCGCGGCCAGCACCCGGGGTTCCAGCTGGGCGGCGTCGGCGACGACCAGCGTCCAGCCCTCGTCGGCGACCACGACCCTGCGCATCACCTTGGGGATCTGCAACGCCCCTCCGCCGTTGGTCGCCCAGCGCCCCGAGACCACCCCGGCCACGACGTACTCGGGCCTGAAGCGGTTCTCCCGCACCCACTGGTCGGCCCAGGTCCAGCCGTGGAAGCTGTGGATCCTGGCCAGCTCCTTGTAGGCGAGCAGGGGCGCGACCCCGGGATGGTCGACCTCCTTGATCTCCCGCGCCCTGGTCGAGGTCACCGACAGACCGGCGGACTTGAACGCCTTGACGATCTGCTGCGGGGAGTCGGGGTTGAACGGGCCGCCGAAGGCCCGCGCGAGCTCGTCGGCCAGAGCCTGGAGCTTGGCCGGGCGCATGCCGTGCACGGGACGCGGCCCCAGCAGGTCGGTCAGCAGCTCGTCGTGCGCGTCACGACGCCACGGCATGCCCTCGTGGGCCATCTCGGCGGCCACCAGCGCCCCCGCCGACTCCGCGGCGACCAGCAGCCGGAACCGCCCCGGCTCGGGAAGGGCCTCGATCCGCCTGAGCTGGTCGGCGTGGACCTCGGCCACCAGGTCCGCGTCCGGCGGGGGCGCCTCCTCGTCGAACAACGTCGCCTGCCTGGCCTGCGGCCCGGGATGCTCCTCGGGCACCGGCAGGCCGTGCAGCCTGGCGTGCGCGGCCCGCGCCGAACGGGGCTCGCCGTGGCGCCCCTCGTAGCCCAGCAGCAGCCCCTCGGTGAGGGCCAGGTCGTGACAGCGCCCCAGCCACACCCCCTCACGCAACAGCGCCGGGTAGACCTCCCGCGTGTCGGCCCAGACCCAGCGGGGCGTCCCCGCCCCCGTCTCAAGCTCCCGTACGGCCGCCGCCAGATCGGCGACCGTCCGGGACCCCTGCCCTTCGGGGCGCAGCACCCCCGAGGTGCCGGGCCCCGCGGCGACTGCCACGTTCATCCGGCCAGCCTGTCACGCGGGACCGACACTTCCGGTCAGGCGCCTCCCGTCAGGTGAGCGGGATCTCGACCTCGTCCTCAAGCGGCGGCTCCATCTCCTGCGGCAGGCAGCCGGTCGCGGCGAAGCAGCGGATCCGCAGACTGGCCGGGGTCACCGACACGTGCAGGAAGCTTTTGAAGAACGGCGGGGTGTCCCAGTCGGACAGCTCCGACAGGTAGCGGTGGAAGGTCTTGCCGACGGGCAGCCGCAACGGCATGGGCCAGCCGCCCAGGATCCGCGCCGCCCAGCGCATCCTGCGCGTGATGGGGACCGGCCCGATGTCCCTCGGCGGGGTGTTGCCGATCTGCCGCGACATCAGCGCCACCCCCTCCTCCGGGGTGAGGTAGAGCCAGCGCATGCGCAGCCGTTCGCTGTAGAGCTTGCTGTAGAACGACAGCGAGTCTCCGCGCAGCGGGTAGCACCGGTAGTCGTCCTCGTTCACCCCGCCGACGGTGATCCTGGGGGTGGTGTGGGTGGCGTGCATGAAGGCCCCGGAACCGCCCGCCACGATGTACTGGATCGTCCGGTCGCCGACCCTGACCGGGAAGCGCTGGTAGTTGTGCACGTCACCGCCGATGGCCGCGACGTAGTTGTTGGCCGGGTCGGTGACGACGTCGTCGATCGTCCCGCCGCCCTCGATCCCGGACGGCTTGTAGTCGTTGCGGACGTAGATCGGCTTGCCGGTGATCAGGATCTTGGGCCGTGGGTCCCGGGAGACCTCGCGCAGCCAGCGTCCCTGCTCCCGGTCCAGGCCGCCGTGGATGCCGGTGTCGACGCCGACGATCAGCAGGCTCGGCGTCTCCATCGCCCAGTACGGCCCCGGCTGCGCGGGCTGGGCCGTACCCTGCTCGGGGCGGGCCCTGAGTTTGCGCGCGCCGGTCAGGCGGACCTCGTCGATCGCCTCCGGCTCACGCCACAGCGTGCCGCGCAGCCCCGAGCGCGACATCCTGAACCCGCGCCGCTCCTGTTCGAGCGCGGGCGCGTCGCAGAAGACCCGCATGAAGCCGCCGAGCCCGTCGTACCAGTCGTGGTTGCCGGGGACCGCGTAGATCGGCGCCCGATAGTCCTGGTAGGGGCGGAAGAACTTGTCCTCGTACTCGTCGCCCGCGCCCGCCGGATAGATCACGTCGCTGGCGATGACCGCGAAGGCCGTGTCCGCCCCGATCTTGAGCATGCCGGGGACGACGGCGTACTGCGACAGGTCGCCCTCCCCGGTGTCCCCGAGGAGGAGGAAGGAGAACTCGGGCCCGACGTCCATCGGGACGCGGAGGGAGGGGTCGACCCCCCGTTCGAGCTGCGCGGCGACCCAGCGCGCCCTGGCCTGTCCCGAGGGGTCGCCGAACAGGCCCGCGAGCACCTGGTTCCTCGACTTCCACAGCACGCGCGGGCTGAGCCAGCTGAAGGTCTTCCTGTCGGGCACCAGGGCCCTGAAGGTGCCCATCTGGGCGCAGGACCAGCCCGCGCCCTCCTCTGAGACCCGCGAGGAGACCTCACGCCCGCGCCTGGCGGCCCGCCCGACATCGACCATGGTCATATCTTGGCGTTGATCTTACGGAGACGCATCCGTTTCGTGGTGAAACCGCCCACCGCGACGGCCCGGCCCTTTACGTTGTAGATCAAAAACTGGGGATCAGCGCCCCGGGGTTGAGAACCCCCTCCGGGTCGAGCCGCTCCTTGATCCCGCGCAGGATCTCCCCGCCCAGCTCGCCGATCTCCACCGCGTAGGCCTCCCGATGGTCGCGTCCCACCCCGTGGTGGTGCGAGATCGTGCCGCCCTCCGCCACGATCACCTCGCTCACCACGCGTTTGGCCCGTTCCCACTGCGCCACCGGGTCCTCCTCCTGCGCCGTGACGACCGTGAAGTAGAGCGAGGCCCCGGTGGCGTACACGTGGGAGATGTGGCACATCACCAGCGGCGCGCCGAGTGAGGCGGTCAGCGCCGCGCGCACCGCCTCGTAGAGCCGGGGCAGAACGGCCCAGAAGCCCGCCGTCTCCAGCGTCTCCACGGTCGCCCCCTCCGCCAGCAACGCGTCCCGCAGGTACGGCGCCGCGTAGCGGCCGCGCGCCCACGCCTGTCCCGGCTCGGTTCCCAGACAGGTTCCGCCGAGTTCGGACAGCACCGCGGCGGCCCGCTCCCGCGTCTCGGCGACCTCCAGGGGCCCGCCCTCATAACCCGCGACGACCAGGCAGCCCGCCCCTGCCACCGGTTCGCCGATCTCCTCCGGCCTGGCCAGCCCGATCATCGTCTCGGTCTCGTCGGAGAGCCTGAGCACGGTCGGCAGCGGCCCGTCCTGGGCCAGCCGCCGCAGCGCCGCGGCGCCCTCGGAGAAGGAGGCGAAGCGCCATCCCTCGTAGTGGCGCTCCGCGGGCGAGCGCCGTACCCGGAGCCGGAGCGAGGTGATCACGCCGAAGGCGCCCTCCGAGCCGAGGATCACCTGGCGCAGGTCGGGACCCGCCGCCGACCTGGGCGCACGGCCGAGGCCGAGGGTGCCGCGCGGGGTCGCGACCGTCATGCCGACCACCATGTCGCCGAACCCGCCGTAGCCCGCCGAGGCCTGACCGCTCGACCTCGCCGCGGCGAAGCCGCCGAGTGTGGCGTACTCGAACGACTGGGGGAAGTGCCCGAGGGTGAGCCCGCGCTCGCCCAGGAGCCGTTCGGCCTCGGCCCCCCGCAGCCCCGGCCCCAGCTCGGCGACCATCGACTCGGTGTCGAGGGAGACGAGCCGGTCGAGCCTGCCCACGTCCAGCGCGACGACCCCGGCGAAGCCGTGCCCGTCGGCGCTCAGACCGCCGACGACCGAGGTGCCCCCGCCGAACGGGACGACCGCGACCCGGTGGCCGGAGCACACCCGCAGCACCCGGAGCACCTCGTCGTGGGAGCCGGGCAGCACCACGGCGTCCGGTGCCCGTGAGGCGTCCCCGGCGCGCAGGCGGATCAGGTCGGGGGTCGACTTGCCCCGGGTGTGCCGGATCCGGCTCTCGTCGTCGGAGCGGACGTGCCCGGCGCCGACGACCGCGCGCAGCTCGTCGAGGACGGACGGCGCGAGCACGACCTCGGGCGGCCTCACCTCTTCGAGCCCGACGGCGGGGGTGCTCAGCGCGCGCACCCCCAGCAGGTCGCGCAGCAGCGACCGTACGGCCTCGGGCAGCTCGACGGCCCCGGCGGGGTCGCCCCATCCGGACCAGAGCATGGGCTCGGCTGTTTTCTTGGGAGTGTCCACCTCTACACTGTGACATATGGCGTCTATTCGTCACAATGACCCCGTAGAGGGCGGAACACCCGCCGACCCGGTGCTCGACGCGGCCAGGGAGGTGGTGCTCGCGGTCGGTGTCAGGCGGACCACGCTCACCGACGTGGCCCGCAGGGCCGGGCTGTCCCGCATGACGATCTACCGGCGCTGGCCCGACGTGCACGCCCTGGTCGCCGACCTGATGACCCGCGAGTGGCTGCGCGTCGCGGGCCGCTTCGCCACCGAGGACCCGGTGACCGCCGCGGTCGCGACCGTCGGCGCGCTACGCGGCCACCCGCTCTGGCGCAAGATCGTCGAGGTGGACCCCGAACTGCTCCTGCCGTACCTGCTGTGGCGCAGGGGCGCCAGCCACGAGGTGATGCTCTCGCTGGTCGGCTCGGCCGTCGCCAGGGGCCAGGAGCGGGGCACCGTACGGCCCGGTGACCCGGCGCGGCTGGCCGGGACGGTCGTGCTCACCGCCCAGTCGTTCCTGCTGTCCGGCCCCGTACTGCTGGCCCCGCTCACCGGGGACGCCCTCGACGCCGAGCTGACCGAACTCCTGGAGAGGTACCTGCGGCCGTGAACTCCTCCCTCAACGCGGCGCGGCGGGCCCGCGAGCTGGCCGGACTCCCCGGCCTCGTGGTCGACGTGCTGGTCGTCGGACTCGGCGTCACCGGGACGGGCGCCGCGCTCGACGCGGCCTCGCGGGGTCTGTCCGTCGCGGCGATCGACGCGGGCGACCTGGCCTCCGGCACCTCACGGTGGAGTTCGAAGATGGTCCACGGCGGCCTGCGCTACCTGGCCAGAGGACAGGTCGGGGTGGCGCGGGAGAGCGCCGTCGAACGCGACGTCCTGCTCACCCGCACCGCCCCCCATCTGGTACGGGCCCAGCCGTACCTGCTGCCGCTCACCCCGTCCGTCTCCCGGGGCCGGGCGGCGACGGTGATGACCGGCTACCGGCTCGGAGACGGGCTGCGGATCGCCGCGCGCACGCCCAGGCGCCTGCTGCCCGGCCCCTCAAGGGTTTCCGCGGGGACGGCGCTGCGCCTGGTGCCCGGCCTGGAGTCCCGGGGCCTGCGCGGCGCGCTGCTGTCCTGGGACGGGCGGCTGACCGACGACGCCAGACTCGTCGTCGCGCTGGCCAGGACGGCCGCCGCGCACGGCGCCAGGATCCTGACCCGGTGCCGGGCGCTCGAACTGACGGGGGACGGGGCGCTGGTCCGCGACGAGCTGACCGGGCAGGTCCTGACGGTCCGGGCCAGGGCGGTCGTCAACGCGACCGGCGTCTGGGCGGGCACGCTGGTCCCCGAGGTCCGGATGCGGCCCTCACGCGGCAGCCATCTGGTGCTGCGCCCCGAGACCCTGCCGGGCCTGTCCGCCGGGCTGCACGTGCCGATCCCTGGCGAGGCCAACCGGTTCGTCCTGGTGCTCCCCCAGGCCGACGGCAGGGTTCACGTGGGGCTCACCGACGAGCCGGTCGAAGGCCCGGTGCCGGACGTGCCCTCGGTCCCGGAGGAGGACGTGACGTTCCTGCTCGGCGTGCTCAACTCGGTGCTCGGAACGGCGGTCGGCAGGCGGGAGGTGGCCGGGGTCTACGCCGGGCTGCGCCCGCTGCTCGACGCCGAGGGACGCACCGCGGACCTGTCGAGGAGGCACGCGCTCTCGGTCTCCCGCGACGGGGTCGTGACGGTCGCCGGGGGAAAGCTGACCACCTACCGGCGGATGGCGCAGGACGCGGTCGACCTGGTGGTACGGCTGCGCGGCCTGCCGGCGGGCGGCAGCCGTACGGCCCGCCTGCCCCTGGTCGGCGCGACCGGGGGAAGCGGGACACCCGGACGTCTGGCCGAGCGTTACGGGAGTGAGGCGGCGGCGGTACAGGCACTGACACGGGAGGACCCGGCACTGGCCGAACCGCTGCCGACCGGGGTGACCCGGGCCGAGCTGGTCTGGGCCGTCAGGCACGAAGGCGCCCTCGACGTCGACGACCTGCTCGACCGCCGTACCCGTATCGGGCTGGTCGCCGAGGACAGGGCCGTGGCCCTGCCCGCGGCGCGGGCGGCGCTCGACCGCTGAACGGCGGCGCCGTATGACGACTTCCGTGCGCCCATGCGGGGGTCACCTGGGATCACGGAAAAGAACACGGAAAAGATCACGGAAGAACAGAGAAGAGGCTGGGGGAGGTTCAGGGCACCGGGCCCCTCCCGGCGGACCTGGAGCGGTGGCCCACCACCACCCCATGACCGCCGGCTCGGGACGGCGGACGACCGCCCGCCGGTGTGAGCCCGTTGACAGCGCCCATTGAAGCAGGGGTGTGGGTGCCCGCACGGGGGAACGGCTTTATTCGGCGGTTCCATTGACAGCGGGACACCGCAGGATTTAGTGAACGTCCGATTCACCCAGGGATCGCCCCGCTCCTCCTCCGTCACGTTCGCAACACTCTTAGGTTAGTCTTACCTAAGTATGCATTGGGAAGACGTCACCGGGGGGAGCGTTCCGGATATGACACTCAGGGGTTGCGCGCATCCCGAGGGCTGCCATACCGGCGACCTGCCCGTTCTGGCGAGCGCCACCGTCGGGGCCCGCTTCTGGCTGCTGGTCGAGCACCCCGGCCCCTGGGCCTCCCACCTGGAGGAATGCCGCCTGCCCTCCGGAGTGCGCGCCCTCGTCGACAGGGCCGTCGCCGCCGGTGTCCGGCCCCAGCTCATCCGCCGTCCCGGACGCCGCAGACCCGTGACAGGCGGCATCCACGTCATGGTCGCCGACTCGACCGCCGCCGAGCCCTGGCTCGCCGAGGGCGTCGTCGCAGGTCCAGACGATCTTGACATGGACGCCTTGATGGCCGGAGTGGTCCCGGAGTCCTGCATACTTGTGAGTGAGCCGGTTTTTCTGGTCTGCACGCATGCCAAACGCAACGCGTGCTGCGCCCGCATTGGACTTCCCCTAGCTCGTTCCCTGGCGAAGGTTTTGCCGGACAGAGTATGGGAAACATCACATGTTGGCGGCGATCGCTACGCCGCCAACCTTGTGTGCTTGCCACACGGCCTCTACTACGGCAGCATGTCTCAGGCTGCTGCGATCGCGGCAGCCGATGCGTACCGGTCCGGCGAGATCACTCTCGACCGTTTCCGGGGACGTTCAGGCATCCCTGAGCCACTGCAGGCCGCCGAGCATTTCGTCCGCGCCCACACGGGCGAGCTCTCGGTTGGCGGAGTGGCCGTGGAGTCCTCCAGGTCGGACGGCGCCACCACCGAGGCATTTGTGCGCGGTAGTGGCGTTCGTTTTCGGGTAGTGGTTGAACCCATGACGTTGACGACGCCATGTGGTACGGCTTGCGCCGAGAAGATCACTACCTATCGGCTGGTCGCGCTGGACAGGCTCACCCCTGTGCGGTACGCCACGCCCGCCCTGACCTGACCTGGGGAACATCACGGCCTATCCAGGCGTTGGACCCAAGGACGCCGGAAACGTCCAATGCGGCATCAACCCGAAATACCTCTCACTAAAAGGTGGTTTTCTCATGTCTCAGGTACGTCGGCAGACCGCCCGGCCCCGGCCCAGCTGGGGCTGGCAGGATGACGCCGCGTGCCGGGGTGAGGACCTCGTGCTCTTCTTCGGTCCTGACGGGGAGCGTCAGCCTGAGCGTGACATCCGCGAGCGGAAGGCCAAGGCGATCTGCGCCCAGTGCCCGGTCCGCGCGGAGTGCCTGGACTACGCGCTGTCCCGTCCGGAGAAGTACGGCACCTGGGGCGGTCTGAACGAGGACGAGCGCGCCTCCGAGCGTCGCCGTCGCATGCGCCGCGCCGCCAGCGCCGGCATCAGCGCCGTCGCCTGAGCAAGTACCTCCACCCGGCTTCCCCCTGACGTGTGATCTCGCTGATTCCCCTGCGAGATCACACGTTGTCGTGTAAGGGATGGATACGTGCGGGCGGTCAGTTCCGCGGTGGAATCTTCGGTGTGTCCCGGTGCCCGCGCGAGGGCAGCGGTTTGACGTGGGACGCCGAGCATTCGGGGCAACTCTGGTCGACCCACGGCGGAGTGGTGACGATCCCCCTCCTGCGCCACACCACCGGACGCCCGTCGTCGGCGTGGCAGGTCTCGTAGAGGTCTCCCCAGACGTGCTGGCAGCGCAGGCACTGGAAGTCCCAGGCCTCGGCGACAGTGTCGATCTCTCGCATGTGCTCTCTTCTCGCATGGATTCCGTACCGGCCTGTGGGCAGGACGTCGGCCTATATGCGAGACACACCGATCATGATCAGCCTGCCGGCTCCGGTGGGCAGGGCGGCGGGAAGGTCCTCCCTGTTCCCGCTCCGCTCCGGCCCCCGCCCCTGCGGCGCCCGCGCGTCCCCGGCGGGGCGCGGTGCGGGCTGGTGCGATTCACGTCCCCGCCCGGCGTCGTGCGCCAGGGGTGAGACGGGCGTCTCGTCGACCGGGTGCGGGGCCTCCTCCACCCGTTCGACGCACTGGCGTTCGGCCACCAGGCCCACCAGTCCACCCGGCTGCCAGCCGAGACAGAGCCCGAGGCAGACGGCGAGCAGGACCCACGGCACCGTCCAGCGGCGCCGCGAGGGCGCTCCCGAACACGAACCGGCGATCACACCTACAAGGTTTGCCTACTCTGGGTCAACGAAACACGACTCATGGTGACCGGCATGGCGCCCGGAGGAACGCGACCCTCCCCCGGTCCGCTGAAACACACGGCGCCGTGCCGGACCCGGGGCGGAATCTCCCGCCCCGGATCTTTCCCGTTCTCCACGGCCTGTGGCGGCTCGGGGCATCAGGGACGGCTGCGCCCCGGCTTACGCATCTCCTTGTGGATGGTCTTCCACCGGTTCTGCATCTCCTTGCGAAGGCGCGCGTCGGTCCGCGACGCCATCCACAGGGCCTCGCGCTGGAGCTTGTTCCAGCTCTCCAGCCGCCGCTCGGGAAGCGTGCCGTCCTCGATGGCGGCGATCACCGCGCAGCCCGGCTCGCTGTCGTGCCCGCAGTCGGCGAAGCGGCACCGCTCGGCCAGTTCCTCGATGTCGGAGAAGACCATGTCGACGCCCTCCCCCATGTCGTACAGGCCTATACGGCGGATACCGGGGGTGTCGATGATGAGCCCGCCGTCGCGCAACGGGATGAGCTCGCGGTGGACCGTGGTGTGACGGCCCCTGCCGTCGGCGGCCCTGACCTGCTGGGTCTCCATGACCTCCGCCCCGGCCAGCGCGTTGACCAGGGTGGACTTGCCCGCGCCCGAGGCACCGAGCACGACGGCGGTGCGCGTCCCGCCCAGGTGCCCGCGCACGATGTCCACCCCTTCTCCGGTGAGGGAGGAGATCGCGTGCGCCTCGACGCCGGGCGCCGCCGCGGCGACCTCCTCCATCAGGAAGGCCAGGCTCGCCCCCGCGAGGTCGGACTTGGTGACGAGCACGACGGGCTGGGCGCCACTCTCCCAGGCCAGGGCGAGCAGCCGCTCGATCCGGCCGAGGTCGGCGGTGTCCGTGGCGTGCAGGGCGGGTTCGGCGACGAAGACGACGTCGACGTTGGCCGCGAGCACCTGCCCCCTGGAGTCGCCCGACAGGCCGCCGCGCGAGAGCCTGGCGACACCGCCGCGCACGAACGCCGTGCGGCGGGGCAGCAGTGCCTCAAGCTCGTAACGGCCCTCGGCGAGTTTCCTGAGCCCGGCCCAGTCCCCGACACAGGGCAGGGCGACGGGGTCGGCCGCTGCGGCCCGCCGTACGGCGGCGCCGTAGTGAGCCTGGAAGTGGCCTTCGGCGCACAGGATCTCGGCGGCCCCCCGGTCGACGCGCGCGACCCTGGCGGGAATCAGCCCGTCGGGCAGCGAGGTGGCGTGGGAGTCGTCCCAGCCGAGCGAGGACAGGTCGGAGGAGACGGGAAAACGTGAAGCTGACAACGTGGGTACACCCTTTTCGAGGAAGGTCGGGTGCCCGGTGAAGGAAGTCGGCTAGACGGGCACCCGGAGGACGGCTGAAGGCATGCCAAGGAAGAAGACCCGCATGTCCTCACCTCCTCATCTCTCGGCCACCGCTCGCGGCGGTGGCGTCGCCCACGGGCGCGACAACGCCCACCCGCAGAACATTAGCGCGAACTCCCCCATCACGCGCAAACCTTTTTTCCGGCGAGCCGGGGAAGCAGGGCCGTACGGCGTGCGAAAGCCCCGGAACCACGGGCTCCGGGGCTTTCTCTCGTGCGGGTTACAGGCCGGGAGCCGGGAAGTGGCTCGTCAGCTCACGGACCTCGCCGTGCACCCGGGTGATGACGTGCTTTGCCTCGTCCTCGTCCTTGGCCAGGGCGCTGACCACCTGGTCGATCCAGGCGCCGATCTGCCGCATCTCGGTGACGCCCATGCCGCGGCTGGTCACGCCCGCGGTGCCGATGCGGATGCCGGACGGGTCGAAGGGCTTGCGCGTGTCGAAGGGCACGGTGTTGTAGTTGGTCTCAAGCCCGGCCTTGTCCAGGGCCTGCGCGGCGGGCTTGCCACCGATGCCCTTGGGGGTCAGGTCGAACAGGATGAGGTGGTTGTCCGTGCCGCCGGACACCAGGTCGAAGCCGCGGCTCTTGAGCTCCTCGGCCAGCGCCTGGGCGTTCAGGACGACCTGACGCGCGTAGTCCTTGAAGTCGTCGGTCGCCGCCTCCTTCAGCGCGACCGCGATGGCCGCGGTGGTGTGGTTGTGCGGACCGCCCTGCAGGCCGGGGAAGACGGCCTTGTTGAGCGCGGTGGCGTGCTCGTCGGAACTGGCCATGAGCATCGCACCACGGGGACCGCGCAGGGTCTTGTGGGTCGTGGTCGAGATGACGTCGGCGTGGCCGACCGGCGACGGGTGGGCGCCACCGGCGACCAGGCCCGCGATGTGGGCGATGTCGGCGGCCAGCACGGCGCCGACCTCACGGGCGATCTCCGCGAAGGCGGGGAAGTCGATGGTGCGCGGGATGGCGGTGCCGCCGCAGAAGATCAGCTTGGGGCGCTCGCGGAGGGCGATCTCACGGACCTCGTCCATGTCCACGCGGCCGGTGTCCTTGCGGACGCCGTAGCGGACCGGGTTGAACCACTTGCCGGTCGCCGAGACCGACCAGCCGTGGGTCAGGTGGCCGCCGAACGGCAGGCCCATGCCCATGACGGTGTCGCCGGGCTGCAGGAAGGCCAGGTAGATGGCGAGGTTGGCGGGCGAGCCCGAGTAGGGCTGGACGTTGGCGTGCTCCACACCGAACAGGGACTTGGCGCGGTCGACGGCAAGGGTCTCGATCTGGTCGATGACCTGCTGGCCCTCGTAGTAGCGCTTGCCCGCGTACCCCTCGGAGTACTTGTTGGTGAGGACGGTGCCGGTGGCCTCAAGGACCGCCTTGGAGACGTAGTTCTCCGAGGCGATCAGCTTCACCGTGTCGGCCTGGCGGCGCTCCTCGGCCTTGATGAGCTCGGCGATCTGCGGATCGACGTCGGATAGAGAACCCATGGCGCCTTCACTCCCCTGTCATCGTTGACAACCTGCGAAGACCCAGGCGTACGGCCTCCGCTTTTCGCTCCCCGGTGGTCGCTCCCACCCAATGCGCCAGTCGCGCTTTAGACGATAGCGGACCCTTCGTGCTCACCCCGCACGCGCTGCGCGGCCCGCGCCGTCGACCGGCCAGAGCCTGTCGACCTCCGCGTTGAGCGTCGCGCCGATGAGCACGGCCAGGGCGGTGATGTACAACCACAGCAGGACCGCGATGGGGGCGGCGAGGGAGCCGTAGATGGAGACGGGGGAGAACCAGGCGGCCAGCACCGCGCGCAGCACGGCGGCGCAGGCGATCCAGATGATCAGCGCGAGCACGGCCCCCGGTGTCTCCCGCCACCAGCGGGTGCGCACCGGGACGCTCACGTGGTACAGGAGGGTGAGGAAGAACACCGAGCCCGCGACGACGACCGGCCAGTACAGACCGGTGACCAGGCCCGCGTAGTCGGGGGGCAGCGCGCTGCGCAGCGCGACCGGGCCGAGGACGAGGACCGGCATGACCAGCAGCCCGATCAGCAGGCCCGCCAGGTAGAGCCCGAAGGACATCAGGCGGGTGCGGATGATGCCGCGTTCCTCCCCGAGGCCGTACGCCAGGGAGATCAGGTCCACGTAGACGAACAGCGCCCGGGAGCCCGACCACAGGGCCAGCAGGAAACCCAGGGAGATGAGGGAGACCTGGTTCTCCGGTTTCAGCACGTCGTCGATGAGCGGGGAGACGACCTTGTCGACGGCGTTGTCGGTGAACAGCAGATGCGCCTGCGTCTCGATCCAGTCGCTGACGTCCTTGACCGTCTCGGGGCCGAAGACACGGGTGAACCGGCCGAGCACGCCGATCAGGCCGAGCATGAACGGCGGCAGCGACAGCAGGGCGAAGAAGGCGGCCTCCCCCGCCAGCCCGGTGACACGGTAGGCGACGCCCGCGCCGGTGGTCGCCCGCGCCAGGGCCCAGGCGTCCGTTCCCCGCACCCAGGACAGGCCCGCGCGCAGCCGTGCCCTGGCCGCGCCCGGCTCACGCCTGCGTGGCCCTCGCCTGCGCGCCGGCGCGTCGGTGGAGGTCATGGCACACCACGGTATGCGCAGCGCCCCTGTGATCACGAGCTCACGCGGCAAACGATCGAGTCTCGGGTCGGTCGCGTCGTCACCTGCGGTAAAACGCCTCCGCGTCGTCCACGTCGACGATCCGGGCGCCCAGCGGCAGCAGGGAGACGGGGATCAGCTTGATGTTCGCGACGGCCAGCGGAATGCCGACGATCGACAGGAACAGCGGGATCGAGGTGAGCACATGGCCGATGGCCAGCCAGATCCCGGCGACGACGCACCAGATGACGTTCCCGACGGTCGACAGGCAACCCGCCTCGGGGTCGCGCACCACGGTCCGCCCGAAGGGCCACAACGCGTAGGCGGCGATCCTGAAGGAGGCGATGCCGAACGGGATCGTGATGATCAGGACACAGCAGATGACGCCCGCGACGACATAACCGAGGGCCAGCCAGATCCCCGCGAACACCAGCCAGATGACGTTCAACAACGTGCGCATGTTCCGATCATCTCAATGAGCGGACAGACAACTCCATCGGGCACAGCCCTGGCGAAACCCTGGAAAGCCCCTGATCCGGACGGAGTGCCGCTCCACGGGGTACGCCCCACGCCGCCGCACAATGGAGGGGTGATCTGCGCGAGCTGCAAGGAACGCAGGCACGGCGAGTGCAGGGGTGGCTCGTGGTGCGACTGCCAGCACCAGCCGGAGACCCGCCGGGACCGGGAGGAGGAACCTCCCGCGGAGCCCGCGACGAACTGGCTGAGACAGGGGTGATCTCCGGCCGTTCCCGCCCGGTGGACCCGGCCGCGCCAGGGCTGGGCGGACGGCGCCAGGGAAGGATGCGGAAAGTCCAGATTCCGGACCCCGCATTGGACATCTCGGGCCGCCAAGGTATCGTCATGGACATGCCAGCGGACCCATTGCTCGTCGTGCGACGCCACGTCGACCTGCTTCGTGTCCGCAGCGCCATCTGTCGTGACGTCCGTTGACCGTCGCCCTCCGCTGATTTCATCCAGCTCGGGCGCGTGACAGACGTCATCGCTCTGTGAGCGCCACTCCCCCGCACTCAACGAAGAGGCGGCGGCAACGTCTGCGCGTGTCCGGAAATCACTCCACCGATTTACAAAGGACGCGCACATGACGACCCCGGCCAGGCCGGCTAACCGCCACCACAAGCGCCCGCGAGGCGAAGGTCAGTGGGCTCTCGGTTACCGCGAACCGCTCAACAAGAACGAAGAGCTCAAGAAGAACGACGACGGGCTCAACGTCCGCCAGCGCATCATCGACATCTACTCCAAGCAGGGCTTCGACTCCATCGACCCGGCAGACCTGCGGGGCCGGATGCGCTGGTACGGGATCTACACCCAGCGCAGGCCCGGGATCGACGGCGGCAAGACCGCGATCCTGGAGCCGGAGGAGCTCGACGACCGCTACTTCATGATGCGGGTCCGGATCGACGGCGGCAGGCTCAGCCTGGCGCAGCTGCGCACCATCGCCGACATCGCCAACCTCTACGGCCGGGGCACCGCGGACGTCACCGACCGGCAGAACATCCAGCTCCACTGGATCGAGATCGAGTCCGTCCCCGACATCTGGGAGCGCCTGGAAGCCGTCGGCCTGTCCACGACCGAGGCCTGTGGCGACACCCCGCGCGCCTTCCTGGGCTGCCCGCTGGCCGGGATCGACACCGAGGAGGTCCTGGACGGCACCCCGACGGTCCTGGAGATCCGCGACAAGTACATCGGCGACCCCGCCTACTCCAACCTGCCCCGCAAGTTCAAGACCGCGGTGAGCGGCTGCCCGGCGCACTGCACGGTGCACGAGATCAACGACGTGGCCTTCGTCGGCGTGGTCAACGACAAGGGTGAGGCGGGCTACGACCTGTGGGTCGGCGGCGGCCTGTCGACCAACCCGATGCTGGCCAAGCGCCTGGGCGTCTTCGTCACCCCCGAGCAGGCCAGCGCGGTCTGGGCCGGCGTGATCGGCATCTTCCGTGACTACGGCTACCGTCGCCTGCGGCACAGGGCGCGGCTGAAGTTCCTGGTCAGCGACTGGGGCACGGAGAAGTTCCGGCAGGTCCTGGAGACCGAGTACCTCGGCCACGCGCTTCCCGACGGCCCCGCGCCCGAGCCGCCCCGCAACGGGCGCAGGGACCACGTGGGCGTCTTCCCGCAGAAGGACGGCAACTTCTACGTCGGCTTCGCCCCCAAGGTCGGCCGTCTCAGCGGTGACACGCTGCACCTGATCGCCGACATCGCCGAGCGGCACGGCTCGGGCCGGGTGCACACCACGGCCGAGCAGAAGATGGTCATCCTCGACGTCGCCCCCGACCAGGTCGACAGCATCGTGGCCGAGCTGGAGGCGAACGACCTGCGGGTCAACCCCTCCACCTTCCGCCGCCAGACCATGGCGTGCACGGGCATCGAGTTCTGCAAGCTGGCGATCGTCGAGACCAAGGGCGCGGGCGCCAACCTGATCGACGAGCTCGAAAGGCGCCTTCCCGACTTCAAGCAGCCGCTGACGATCAATCTCAACGGCTGCCCGAACTCCTGCGCGCGCGTCCAGGTCGCCGACATCGGCCTCAAGGGCCAGCTCGTCGTCAACGACGAGGGCGAGCAGGTCGAGGGCTACCAGATCCACCTGGGCGGCTCGCTGGGCGTCAGCTCGGGCTTCGGCCGCAAGGTCCGCGGCCTGAAGACGACGGCCACGGAGCTTCCCGACTACGTCGAGCGCGTGGTGCGCAACTTCGACAAGCAGCGAAACGAGGGCGAGACCTTCTCCGAGTGGGTCCAGCGGGCCGACGAGGCGGACCTCAAGTGACCGGCCTGCCGTACGGGGAGGGCCAAAGATGAGCGAGCGGGCCGTCCCCTTCCACTGCCCCTACTGCGGCGAAGAGGACCTCGAACCCTACGAGGGCGACGGCGGCTGGTACTGCCGTTCGTGCGCCCGCGCCTTCAAGCTGAAGTTTCTCGGAATCGGAGTGCGGTCATGAGCCTGGTGGACATCGAAGTCGGATTACGGCAGCAGCGCGGCACGCTGGACCTGCAGGACATCGTCGAGTCGGCGGCCCGTTTCCTTGAGGACGCCTCCGCGCTTGAGATCATCCGCTGGGCGGCGGCCACCTTCGGCGACCGGCTGTGCCTCACCTCCTCCATGAGTGACGCCCTGCTGATCGACCTGGTGAGCCGGGTCAAGCCCGGGATCGACGTGCTGTTCATCGACACCGGTTACCACTTCGCCGAGACGATCGGCACCCGTGACGCGGTGCGGCAGGTCTACGACGTGAACGTGATCGACGTCAAGCCGTCCAGAACGGTGGCCGAGCAGGAGCGCGACCTCGGTCCCCGCCTGTTCGGGCGCAATCCCGACCTGTGCTGCTACCTGCGCAAGGTCGAGCCGCTCAACCGCGCCCTTGAGCCGTACCTCGCCTGGATCTCCGGCATCCGCCGTGACGAGGCCAGCACCCGCGCCGGGGTCAAGGTCGTCGAGTGGGACGCCAAGCGCCAGATGGTGAAGATCAACCCGATCGCCCGCTGGACGCAGGAGGACGTCGACAACTACATGGCCGACAACGGCGTGCTGATCAACCCGCTGCACTACGACAACTACCCCTCGATCGGCTGCGCGCCCTGCACCCGTCAGGTGGCGCCCGGCGAGGACCCGCGCAGCGGCCGCTGGGCGGGGATGGGCAAGACGGAATGCGGGCTGCATCTATGACGTCCGTGACGTGGCGCCCGCGTGGCGTGACGTCGGCACCGCCCCTGATCGCGGTGGCGCACGGGTCCCGCGACCCGCGCGCCGCCGCGACGGTCGAGGAACTTCTCGACCTCGTACGGCGCGCCCGTCCCGAGATCCCGGTGCGCACCGCCTACCTCGACCACGCCCCGCCGACGCTCGCCATGGCGCTCTCGGGGCTGGGCGAGGCGGCGGTGCTGCCGCTGCTGCTCACCGAGGCCTACCACAGCCGGGTCGACATCCCCGGCGCGCTGGCCGAGGCCACGGCCCGTAACCCCAGGCTGCGTGTGCACAGGGGCGCGACGCTCGGCCCGCACCCGCTGCTGGTCACCGCCCTTGAGCGGCGTCTGGCCGAGGCGGGGGTCGAGGCGGGGGACCCCTCGACCGCGGTCGTGCTGGTCTCGGCCGGGTCGAGCAGCCGCAGCGCCAACGCGACGGTCGCCGGGGTGGCCGCCCAGTGGGGACGGCGCCGGGGCTGGTGGTCGGTGACCGCAGCCTACGCCACGGCCGCGGAGCCGACGCCGCAGGAGGAGGTCCTACGGCTGCTGCGCGCGGGGGCCCCTCGGGTGGTCGTGGCCCCCTACCTGCTGGCCCCCGGCCACTTCGCCGACAAGATCCGCCGTGACACGACGGCCGTGGGCGCCGAGGTCGTCGCGGACGTCCTCGGCGCCGCCCCCGAGCTGGCCACCGTGTTAATCGAACGTTACGAGCAGGCCCTGGGCGGGCTGGAGCGCTCAGCCACCGCCTGACCCCGTTCCACCGGTGGTGGGATGGACGGGGGTGATGGTGATCGTGATGGTGACGGAGGGCGAAGGCGAGGGCTTGGGAGGGCTGGGAGTGACGGTCACGGTCATCGTGGGCTCAGGGGTGTTCCCGTCCACGAAGGTGCAGTCGGGTCCGTTCTCGCAGGGTTCGATCCACGTGTCGGTGACCCTGAACCGCATGTCGGCCCGCCCCCCGTCCGCGAGGTCGAGCACCCGGCGCGCGTCCTCCCCGGTGACGAGTGTCCTGCCCAGCCGGGCGACGGAACCCGCCGGGAGCACGGCGACCTCGAAGCGCGAGCCCCGTCGCACGGTCAGGTTGACGCCGTCTCTGAACTTCTTGTCGGTGCCGGGCAGCCATTCGGCGCATGACAGGGCGTTGCGGTAGACGCCGTCCTCCCAGTAGAGCAGTTCCGCCCCGCGCGGGCAGGAGATCATCGCCGTCGCGTTGCCCCGGTCCGTCTTTCTGGGGATGTCGAAGGCGACGCGCTCGCCCATCTTGGTGAACCGCTTGTCGAGGACGACCTTGCTTCTGGAGGCGACGCCGTAGCCGGGTGAGGAGGCCGCGGACATGACGCCGTTCCAGGTGTCGTCCGTGCTCTCCGGGGCCCCGGTGGCCGGCAGGATCAGGGTGGCGGCGACGGCGAGCCCCACCCCGGCGGCACCGCCGAGCAGGCCGATCCTGCGCCGTCTGATCCCGCGGACGCGCTCGTGGACCCGGGCGACGGTGACGCCGCCCCCGGCGCCCTCCCACCGCTCGGCGTCCTGTCGCAGCAGGTCGCGCAGCTCGGATTCGATGTTCGTCATGTCAGCTCCCCGAGGGTGGCCGCGGCCCTGGCCGCGGGATCGACGCGCAGCTTGGCCAGCGCCCTGGCGGCCTGGCTGCGTACGGTGACCGCCGAGCAGCCGAGGATCTCGGCGATCTGCCCGTCCGGCAGGTCCGCGTAGTAACGCAGCACCAGCACCGCCCGCTGCTTGGCGGGCAGGGCGGCCAGTGCCGTACGGAGTTCCTCGCGGACGCCGAATCCGTCCGAGGGGTCCTCCAGGAGGTTCTCCGGCAGGCTCCCTGTCGGGATCTCTGACCGCCATCTCCTGCGCCACCAGCTCGCGTGGGTGTTGGCCAGGATCCGGTACACATACGGGTCGGGGTCGTCGCGCACCCTGCGCCAGGCGAGCCACGCCTTGGCCAGCGCCGTCTGCGTCAGGTCCTCCGCCTGCCCCCAGTCGCGGCAGAGCAGATAGGCGGTGCGCAGCAGACGGGCCGAGCGTTGCGCGACGTAGCCTTCGAAGTCGGCCCGGTCTCGCATCCGATGGTCCTCACTGATCGGTGATGTTCACCGATCACTACCGTCCGGACCCCCGGGAACGTTGCACGGCCGTACGGGACGGCAGAGGGAGGCTAGCGCCGGTCGTCGCGGCGGTCGGAGCCGTGCCGGCCGTGTGAGCCGGGACCGTGCTGTTCCCCCGTGAGCTCTCCGCGCATTTCCCGCCACTGCTCCCGCCAGGCGGCCCACTGCTTCTTCAGGGGCTTGGTCCTGGAGTCGCCGATCACCTTGAGTTCGCCCATGAGCACGTACGCCTTGACCCGGATCAGCGGCGCGTTCACGCCGGGCGGCGCCTCGTTGACCTTGACCTTCTTCTCCCCCATGATCGCGATGCCGTCCAGCTCGACGTCCACGCCGTCCGGCACGATGATCTTCACCTCGCCCATGACCGCGGTGACGACGATGTCGACCACGTCGGTGCGAACCTCGGCCTCGCGCAGGTCGAGGACGACCCCGCCCATCACGGCGACCGCGCCGAGCCCCTGGTCGATGCGCCACTTGCCGCGGCGCTTCGACTCGCTCATCACCGCGACGAACCACTTCCGCGCCCTTCCCGGGGGCCGCCCCTGCGGCTCGTAGGCGGGGGCGGGAGCCGGGGCTGAGCGTCCTGTGCCGGGCAGGTCCGAGGTGATGACGGCCAGCTCGGCCTGGGTGACGGCGGTGTAGGCCGCCTCGGTGCGCTCGGTCAGCTCCCCGAGCGTCAGCCGCCCCTCGACGGAGGCGACACGCAGCCACTCGACGGTGGCCTCCCGCTCGGCGTCCGAGATTCGCATCGCACCGGGATCGCTCATAACTCACAACATATCGCGAGTTGTCCGGTCAACAGCTCCTCCCTGAGGAGGACATGACCGCCCCTGAGGAGGGCGGGAACAGGTTAGGGTCCCCTCATGTACGAAGAACTTCTTGAGGCGGTCGCCCGCGGTGACGTCGAGCGCGTCGAGCGCCTGCTCCGGGACGGCCTCGGCGCCGACCCCGAGGCGGCCGGGCACAGCACGGCGCTGTACGCCGCCGCCGCGGGTGGCAGGACGGCGATCGTCGAGGCGTTGCTGGCGCACGGGGCCGACCCGGGCAGGATCAGCGGCGGCGAGGAGGAGGGCCTGCCCCTGTGCGCGGCCGCCGCCCTGGGCCGTGTCGAGACCGTGGAGGCGCTGCTCCGCGCCGGGGCCGACCCCTCGGCCAGGGAGGAGGACGGCTGGACCGCGCTGCTCTGGGCCGCCTCGAACGGCCGGGAGGAGGCCCTCACGGCGCTGCTGGACGCCGGGGCCGACCCGGAGGAGGCCAACGAGAGCGGCGAGACCGCGCTCACCCTGGCCGCCAGGCGCGGGGCGCTCGGCGCGACGCGGGTGCTCCTGGAGCGCGGGGCCGAGGCCGACAGGCCCGACGGCGAGGGCGACGCCCCGCTGGCCATCGCCTACGACTGGCTGGGCACCCAGCTGGAGAGCGCGCTGCTCGAACAGCTCACCGAGCAGGTCCCCGAGGACTCCCAGTTCGTCGTCGGCCGCAGCCGGGCCTCCGACGGCACCGACCTGGTGACCGTCGCCGCCGTGAGCCAGGACGGGGAACGGCTGGCCGAGCTGCGCTGCCAGCGCGGCCACGCGGCCGTCGCGACCCTCCTGGAGGAGGCGACCGGTCAGCTTCCCGGCGTCGAGACGCTGGTCGAGCGGGCGCTGCCGTACCGGGACGTCGACGAGGAGGCGGAGACCTGGTGGACGATCGCGGGCGCGCTGAGCAAGCGCGCGGACGAGGAGACGTTCGAGGCCGCGGCGCGGTTGTGCGTCAGTGAGGACCCGCGCAGGCGGGAGTTCGGCGTCGACGTGCTCGCCGAGTTCGGCTTCACCGACGACGAGCGGCCCTTCCTCGACCGGACCCTGCCGATCCTGCGGCGGATGGCGGCCACCGAGGGCGACGAGCGGGTGCTGCGCTCGGTGCTCGGCGCGCTCGGCCACCACGCCGACCCCCGCTCCCTGCCCGAGGTGCTGGAGATCGTCACCGCCCCGGGCTGGACCCGCACCCAGGCCGACCCGGCCGCGCTGGCCGCCGTGCTGCCGCCCGGCCACGCCGAGGGGCTCGCGCTGCTCATCTCGATGAGCGAGGACCCCGACGAGGAGGTGCGCGAGTGGGCGACCATGGGCCTGGCCGGGCTGTCCGAGGACGGCGAGCCGATCCGTGACGCGCTGGCGGCGCGACTCGGCGACGAGGAGCTGGGCACGGTGGCCGAGGCGACGCGCGGCCTGCTGGTGCGCGGCGACCCGCGGGCCAAGCAGGGGGTCGAGCGGGTCCTCGCCGAGAGCGACGAGGACGACGACTACCTGCGCGACCTGGTCAAGGAGGCCTGACTGGATGACCCACGACGTCTTCAACCAGGTTCCGCCGCTCGTCGGGCACGACGTGTCCGACGACGCCGCCCTCCTGGCCGGCGTCGAGCGTGAGGGGGCGGGCTGGGCCACTGGGGAGGTGCGGGCGCTGGGCGTGCTCGCGGGCTCAGCGCGGGCCGCCGAGTGGGGGCGCCTGGCCAACGAGCATCCGCCGGTCCTGCGCACCCACGACGCCCGTGGCCACCGGATCGACGAGGTCGAGTTCCATCCCGCCTGGCACGAGCTGATGGCCGTCGCGGTCGGCGAGGGGCTGCACGCCGCGCCCTGGGCCGATGCCAGGCCCGGCGCGCACGTGGCCCGCGCGGCCGGGTTCTACCTCTGGAGCCAGGTCGAGGCGGGGCACGGCTGCCCGATCTCGATGACCTACGCCTCGGTCGCCGCGCTGCGTCACGCCCCCGCCCTCGCCGCCGAATGGGAGCCGCTGCTGACGTCCAGGAGCTACGACTTCGGGCTCCGGCCGCCGCTGGGCAAGCGCGGGGTGCTCGCCGGGATGGCGATGACCGAGAAGCAGGGCGGCTCAGACGTTCGTGCGGGCACCACGAGGGCCGAGCCCCTCGCCGGCGGCGGCTACGCGCTGACCGGCCACAAGTGGTTCAACTCCGCCCCGATGTGCGACGCGTTCCTGGTGCTCGCCCAGGCGCCGGGAGGCCTGTCGTGCTTCCTGCTGCCCCGCGTCCTGCCGGACGGCACCCGCAACGCCATGCGCCTGGTGCGGTTGAAGGACAAGCTGGGCAACCGGTCGAACGCCAGCGCCGAGGTGGAGTACGAGGGGGCGTTCGCCTGGCCGGTCGGTGAGGAGGGCCGGGGCGTGCGGACCATCCTGGAGATGGTGAACATGACCCGGCTCGACTGCGTGATCGGCTCGGCCGCCGGGATGAGGTACGGCGCGGTCAGGGCCGTCCACCACGCCACGCACCGCGCCGCCTTCGGCAGGAGGCTGGCCGACCAGCCGCTGATGCGCAACGTCCTGGCCGATCTCGTCCTGGAGTCGGAGGCGGCGACCACGTTGATGACCCGGCTCGCCGGGGCCACCGACCGGGCCGTCGCCGGGGACCGGTCCGAGGCGGCGCTGCGCCGTACCGCGCTGGCGGTCGCGAAGTACTGGGTGTGCAAGCGCGCCCCCGCCCACGCGGCCGAGGCGATGGAGTGCCTGGGCGGCAACGGCTACGTCGAGGACTCCCAGATGCCCAGGCTGCTGCGCGAGTCACCGCTCAACGGCATCTGGGAGGGCTCGGGAAACGTCGCGGCGCTGGACGTGCTGCGTGCTCTGGGGCGTGAGCCGGAGGCCGTCGAGGCGTTCCTCGCGGAGGTCGCGCTCGCCAGGGGGGCCGACCGGCGTCTCGACGCGGCGGTCGTACGGCTGCGTGCCCTGCTGGGCGCGCTCGGCGATCTCGCCGCCGCCGAGGCGAACGCCCGCCGGATCGCCGAGGACATGGCCCTGGTCCTGCAGGGTTCCCTGCTCGTACGGCTGGCGCCCGCGGCCGTCGCCGACGCCTTCTGCGCCTCCCGGCTGGCCGGTGAGGGGGGCCGTGCCTTCGGCACCCTGCCGCCCGGCCTCGACCTGGAGGCCGTGATCGGCCGGGCCGTCATCTGACCCATCCCTGGCGTCTCTGGTGGTAGGCGGCGACGGCCGCCGCGCTCTGGACGTCGTCGGCGAGCAGTCTGGTCAGCCGGTCGAGCCGGTTGGCGGCGCACAGCGCGTAGCTCTCCGCCCACCACTCGGCCGGGCAGTCGCGGTAGCGGTCGAGAACCAGCAGGGGGCGGCAGAAGCGCATGATCCGGCGCCACTCAGGGGTCTGGTCCATCTCGTCCATCTGGCACAGGGCGTGACCGATCATGTGGTGGACCAGCGAGCCCGACGAGTGCGCCCCTCCGGTGACGACGATCGTGCGCCCCATGTGGATGCCCGCCGACTCCGCGGCGACCCGCGCGTCGCAGGAGTCGTCCGGCTCCGGTGGCTCGGGCAGCAGGTCGGCGCCGAGCCAGATCCCGTCGAGGTCCTCGGACAGCCGGGTCGCCAGGTGGACCGGCAAGCTCGCCAGTTCGTCGATCGCGGCGACGAGCTCCCTGCGCGGTGTCCCCGTCCAACGCCGGTGGATCACCCGTTCCAGCACGCCGCAGTCCCGGCTGCCGTCCC
This sequence comes from Streptosporangium sp. NPDC049376, assembly GCF_044466505.1. Classification (NCBI taxonomy): domain Bacteria; kingdom Bacillati; phylum Actinomycetota; class Actinomycetes; order Streptosporangiales; family Streptosporangiaceae; genus Streptosporangium; species Streptosporangium sp. NPDC049376. Next base: position 226,494 of record NZ_JBITMT010000007.1, read on the forward strand.
TCGGCAGCGGATCGCGGTGGCCCGTGCGGGCCGGTCCGGGGGTCCTCATCCGAAGCGCTCCGTCCTGACAAAGAATTGCTCTCCGGTGGTAAACGTCCGTCGCAGCGGAGTTCATTACGAGCGGCGGCCGGATATTCATTGATCCGCGAGGGCGCGAGAGCGGCCCCTCCCCGGCGGACGCGTCGTTTCCGGCCCGTCCCCGCCCTCGGAAGACGGCCGGTTTCACCCCCACCAAAAGGATCGAACATGACGACCAGCCTGAAAGCCCTGGGAGCGGTGTGCGGCGCGCTTTCCTGCCTGCTCACCGGTCCCCCGGCCACGCCGGTGCCGCCCTCCGTCGAACGTCCCTCCCCGTGCCAGGCCGACGTCGCGCGGGCGGTGGCCGAACAGCTCGCGAAGGCACCCGACGGGCGTTTCGTCCCGCCGGACACGGTCTCCTACGACGACGGCGCCGAGGTGATCACCTTCCGGCCCCCGTCGTGCGGCCCGGCCAGGCGTGGCGCCGAGCACGACTGCGACGAGGACGGCGTTCCCGGCAACGCGGTCTGCCTCTACGACCGCAGGGCCTACGAGGGATCACGGCAGGCCATCAAGGTGCCGGGCACGAGGAGGATCGACGGGATCGGCCTCTTCATGTCCCTCAGGAACGACCGCCCCTTCGTCTTCCTCGTCAAGAGGAACCGGGACGAGGAGGGGACCTGTTTCCCCGGCGGGTCGGGATACGGCAATCTCCGGGGTGTCGCCGACCGGCGCTGGGTCAACGCCCATCCCAGCCTGCGTGAGTGCCCCGGCCGATGAGAGGGCGACGGCGCCGTACGGTTTGGGCGGGATCGCACCGTACGGCGCCGCCGCCGGTCATGAGGTCAGGCCGGGACCGGCGACCCACCGGGCGGTGAGGTAGGTCCGGTACTCCTCGACGGCCGGGCGCGGTTCCCCCGGGCCTCTGAGCCTGATCAGCTCGGTCGCCAGCAGCCCCCCGGTCGCCGAGCTGACGACGAACACCCCGAGCAGCGGCCCGTCCTCGAACCCGAAGGCCCGCCCTGGCCTGCCGTTGCGGTCCCTGACCTGCCCGATGTCCCGCAGGTCGTCCTGGGCGGCGAGCGTCCGCCACAGAGCCGCGCGGAGGTCGGGCTCGACCACGTCGTGAGAGTGCAGGTCCTCGACGGCCCTGACCAGGCGGTGCGTGCGCGTCATGCCCGCCTGCGGCTCCCCGTCGAGCAGCTGGTCGCGCAGCTCCTCCTCGGAGCGCGACAGAGCGGCCGCCCTGGGGCCGAGGTCCGCCGCGGCGCCGGTCTCACCGTTCTCACCGCCCTCGGTGGCCGTCGCCTGGTCGGCCCCTGGCGTGATACCGGCCCAGCCGCCGCTCCCGAACGGCCTTCCGTGCCTGCGCGTCCTGTGGTAGGTGCCCCGATCGTCCTGCGGCGTCCAGCGGCTGACGACCCACGGTGTCATCCGCGAGGTCGTGCCGTCCCGGGTGACGCTGGTGGCCAGCAGCCACTCCTCGGTCTCGACGTAGCTCCACGGCCCCTCCTGTCTGCCCGGGCGGGAACCGGCGAGCCGGGCCAGGCCGAGCAGTCCTGCCGAGGCCCGGGGGAAGGACGACATCGGGAGCGGATGGCCGCGCAGCGGCTCGACCGCCGACAGGTGAACGATCCGTGCCAGGTCCGCGGTGATGGGCGGGCCGGTGCGCGAGGCGGCGGCGCCCGGCGGCGGGCCCTCCCCCGCCCCCTGCCGGTCTCCCGGCTGTCCCCGCTGCACGACCCTCGGCAGGACCGCCACCGCGACGGCGGTCGCCAGCAGGGCCACCACCAGGACCGACCCCCTGCCCCGCGCCCGCCGGGGGGTGCTCTCGCTCATGATCCGCCGTAGGACCTCCTCCTGCCCGTCGCCCATCCTCCGCCGCGCCTCGTGCGGGGGCACGGGGTTGCAGCGGACCATGAGCTCGCGGAACCGGTCTCGTCCCCGCGCCCTCACCGGCCTGCCTCCTCGCACCACAGGCACATGCCCCGCAGCAGGTCCGCCAGCCTCATGCGGGCCCGGCACAGCCGTACCCTGACCGCGTTCGGCGTCAGACCGAGAACCCCGCCGATCTCATCGATCGCGAGGTCCTCCCAGTAGTGCAGGCGGAGGACCTCTCCGTCCTTGGGGCGCAGGCGCGCCATGGCCGTCTCCATCGCGGTCCTGACCTCTTCCTCGTCGTGTGTCCCGTCACCGGACAGCTCCGGTGGCAGCTGTCTCAGCAGCGCCATGAGGCGCTGTCTGCGCCCCTCTCCGCGGGTGGCGTTGCGCACGTGCCCCCAGGCGACGCGGTACAGCCAGGCGACGACGGCGCGGTCGTCGTCCCTGGGAATCCTGTTCCTCTTGCGCCAGGCCGTCTGGAAGGTGCACGAGGCGACGTCGTCGGCCCCGGTGAAGCCGACCCGGCGCGCCGCGTAGGCCCAGACGGGCTCGTAGAAGGCGCGGAACATCTCCTCGAACCACTTCTCCTCGTCCTCCGGCACGGTCGCCCCTTCCCCACCTGGCGTCATGTTTCTTACGTCCACCACCAAGGGATCGATTACAGATTCCATTCGTAAAGTAACGCCGGGTAATCGAATCGCCTCGGGAACGGGGGCGACGGACGGCTCCGGGGACAAGCCTCGTGATCTCGGCGAGTAGGGTCGTTCCTGGTTAACGCTTCGTGATCGAAAGGACATCGCCATGGCGACGACACGTACCGCGACGACCCAGTGGAAGGGCTCGCTCCTCGACGGATCGGGCACCGTCTCGCTGGACTCGTCCAAGGTGGGCACCTTCGACGTGTCCTGGCCCTCCAGGGCCGAGCAGGCCAACGGCAAGACCTCGCCCGAGGAGCTCATCGCGGCGGCGCACTCCTCCTGCTTCTCGATGGCCCTGTCCCACGGCCTGGCCCAGGCGGGCACCCCGCCGCAGTCCCTGGAGACCAAGGCCGAGGTGACCTTCCAGCCGGGCGAGGGCATCACGGGGATCGTCATCTCCGTCCGCGGCCAGGTCGAGGGCCTGTCCGCGGAGGAGTTCCAGAAGGCCGCCGAGACGGCCAAGGCCAACTGCCCGGTGAGCAAGGCCCTCTCCGGCACCACGATCAGCCTCAACGCCGAACTGGTCGGCTGATCGAGCGTGTCTTCCGGCCGCGCCCGCCTCAGCGGCGCGGCCGGGAGACCTGCGTCCCATCCCCGCGAGGCGGGAAAAGCGCAGGTTAAAGCCTTGCGGCCAGGCGTTCCACCCGGTGACCCCGGGCGCGTACACTCAGGCGACCCCCATTCAGCCGGGCGGGCCGTCCCTCTTTCACGGCCACCGTCCGGCCGAGACCGCCGAGACCGTCAGAGGAAAGTCCGCACACCTTGTGAGCTCCCGCCCCCTCGTTTCGTGTCCCCCGGACCAGGGTGAGGAAGGCGACGGCACCTGTGCGCACGAGGGCTAGCTGAGGGAGATTGAGGGCCGAATGCGCGAGATCTGGCCGGGAGAGCCTTACCCCCTGGGCGGCACGTGGGACGGCGCGGGCACCGGCTTCTCGGTGTTCTCCGAGGTCGCCGAACGCGTCGAGTTGTGCCTGTTCGACGACGACGGCCGTGAGGAGCGCGTCGACCTGCCCGAGGTGGATGGTTTCGTCTGGCACGGCTACTTCCCCGGGGTCGCCCCCGGCCAGCGGTACGGCTACCGCGTGCACGGCCCCCACGACCCCTCGCGCGGCCACCGCTGCAACCCCGCCAAGCTGCTGCTTGACCCCTACGCCAAGGCGGTCGAGGGCGAACTGAGGTGGAACGAGTCGCTGTTCTCCTACCCCTTCACCGACCCGGCCAGCAGGAACGACGACGACAGCGCCCCCTTCATGCCGAAGAACGTGGTGGTCAACCCGTTCTTCGACTGGGGGAACGACCGGCCGCCGCGCACGCCGTACCACCAGACCGTGATCTACGAGGCGCATGTGCGGGGGCTCACCATGCGCCACCCCGCGGTGCCGCCCGAGCAGCGCGGCACCTACGCGGGGCTGGCGCACCCGGCGGTCATCGACCACCTGCTGGCCCTGGGCGTCACCGCGGTCGAGCTGATGCCGGTGCACCAGTTCGTGCCCGAGCACGCGATGGTCGCCCGCGGGCTGACGAACTACTGGGGCTACAACACGATCGCCTACCTGGCCCCGCACGCCGCCTATTCGAGCTCGGGGCAGCGCGGCGAGCAGGTGCTGGAGTTCAAGGCGATGGTGCGGGCGCTGCACGACGCCGGGATCGAGGTCATCCTCGACGTGGTCTACAACCACACGGCCGAGGGCGACCACATGGGGCCGACGCTGGGTTTTCGCGGCATCGACAACGCGGCCTACTACCGGCTGCACGACGGAGACCGGCGCTACTACCTCGACTACACCGGCTGCGGCAACTCCCTCAACGTCCGCTCCCCGCACGCGCTGCAGCTCATCATGGACTCGCTGCGCTACTGGGTCCTGGAGATGCACGTGGACGGCTTCCGGTTCGACCTGGCCTCCGCCCTGGCCCGGGAGCTGCACGACGTGGACCGGCTGAGCGCCTTCTTCGACCTGATCCAGCAGGACCCGGTCATCTCCCAGGCGAAGCTGATCGCCGAGCCGTGGGACGTGGGGCCCGGCGGCTACCAGGTCGGCAACTTCCCGCCGCTGTGGACCGAGTGGAACGGCAAGTACCGCGACAGCGTGCGCGACTTCTGGCGCGGCAACGGCTCGGCGCTGCCTGAGCTGGCCTCGCGGCTGACCGGTTCGGCCGACCTGTACGCCACCTCGGGGCGCCGTCCCGTCGCCTCCATCAACTTCGTCACCTGCCACGACGGGTTCCCCCTCACCGACCTGGTCTCCTACGACCGTAAGCACAACGAGGCCAACGGGGAGGACAACCGGGACGGCACCGACGACAACCGCTCGTGGAACTGCGGCGCCGAGGGTCCGGTCGACGACCCGGAGATCACCTCCCTGCGCCGCCGTCAGCGCCGCAACCTGCTGACCACCCTGTTCGTCTCGCAGGGCGTGCCGATGTTGCTGGCCGGCGACGAGTTCGGCAGGAGCCAGGGCGGCAACAACAACGCCTACTGCCAGGACAACGAGATCTCCTGGATCGACTGGTCCCCGGCCGGGACCGACAAGGAGCTGCTGGACTTCGTCAGGGGGCTGTCCGAGCTGCGGCGCGAGCACCCCGTCTTCCGGCGGCGCCGGTTCTTCCACGGCCGCAAGGCCGAGGACGGCACCCGCGACATCGTCTGGCTGACCCCCTCGGGCGAGGAGATGTCGGCCGCCGACTGGCACACCGGCTACGCCAAGTCGCTGGCGGTCTTCCTGAACGGCGCGGCCATCACCGAACCCGGCCCGCGTGGCGAGCCGATCGTGGACGACTCGTTCCTGCTGCTGATCAACGGCCACCACGAGGACCTGACCTTCACCGTCCCCGGCGCCAGGTACGGCGCGCGCTGGCTGTCCGTGCTGGACACCGCGCGGGAGGGCGGCGACGAGGCCGCCCACGAGGGGCCCTGGCCCGCCGACGCCCACGTCCCGGTGACCTCCCGCTCGATCAGGATCCTGCGCTGCCGACGCCCCTGACGGCGCCTCGCTAGGGCCTGGTCAGCAGGATGAGGACGAAGGTGGTCAGCCCGGCGAGAAGGTGCAGCAGGATCGTGAGGACCGGCGGGCGCTGGCCGGCGCCGCGCGCGTGACGGCCGCCGCCGAGCCAGCGGGTGGACATGGTGAAGCCGAGCAGGGCCGTCAGCGCGAGCGCCCCGAACGCCAGCCAGGCCAGCACCCGGCGGTCGGTGACCAGGTAGGCGCCCCAGCAGCTCAGGGCCGACATGGCGAGCATCGGGTGGGCGAAGAGCAGCGCGGCGGGGAAGCGGGTGACCTTCGCCGCCTGGCTGCGTGGCCCGCCGTGGAGCAGCCACAGCCGCAACAGGCGGACGCCGAACATCGCGGTGATCAACCACGTCACGATCGCGGCCAGCCCCACACTGCCTCCCCGTCTCTTTTGCCGCATCATGTAACGCCACTCGCCCCGATTTCACCGGAAGTGTCGAATCCGTTACCGAACGTTCTCACGGGAGGGCCGTACGGTCTCCTGTGCCAAGGTAGGAGGATGCGTCTCATCCACCCGGCCGCCTCCGACGAGGTCGATCTCGCCCGGCTCTACGCCTACCCCCGCGAACGGTGCGTCCGGCTCAACATGGTGGCCAGCGCCGACGGGGCCGCCTGGCTCGACGGGCTGTCCGGCGGATTGTCGGGCCGTGGCGACCGGCGGATCTTCGGGGTGCTGCGCGGGCAGGCCGACGTCGTCCTGGCCGGCGCCACGACGGTCAGGGCCGAGGGGTACGGCCCCGCCAGGCCCCGGGAGTCGTGGCGTCACCTGCGTGCGGGGCGTCCTGCGGCGCCGCCGGTGGCCGTGCTCACCCGGCTGCTCGACCTGGACCTCGAAAGCCCGCTGTTCACCGAGGCCGAGCCGTACGCCAGGACGATCGTGGTCACCTGTGAGGCGGCTCCCGCGCGGCGGCGTGCGGAGACGGCCGAGGTGGCCGAGGTGATCGTGGCCGGTGGCGACCGGATCGACCTGGCCGCGGCGCTGGCCGAGCTGGCCTCACGCGGCCTGGGGCGGGTGCTGTGCGAGGGCGGCCCCAAGGTCAACGCCCAGCTCGCCGAGGCCGACCTGGTCGACGAGCTGTGCCTGACGGTGAGCCCGATGCTGACCGGCGGCCCCGCGGCGCGCATCCTCAACGGCCTTCCGGCGTCGGTCCGGCTGGACCTGGCCCACGTCCTGGAGGAGGACGGTTTCCTGTTCACCAGGTATGTCCGTCCTCTCCGGTAGAAAGGTCAGGCTAGCCCGACGAACAGACGACGAGGAGTGACATGAACCTGCCGCTGCGGCCCCCGGTCGCACCGATGCTGGCCAAGGCCGTCAAGTCCCTGCCGCCGCAGGACGGCACCATGCTCTACGAGCCGAAGTGGGACGGCTACCGGTGCGTCGTCTTCCGCGACGGCGACGAGGTCTACCTCGGCAGCCGCAACGAACGGCCGTTCACGCGCTACTTCCCCGAGCTGGTGGAGGCGGTGCGGGCGGAGCTGCCCGAGCGGGTGGTGGTGGACGGGGAGATCGTCATCCGCGGCGGCCAGGCGCTCGACTTCGAGGCCCTGCAGCAGCGCATCCACCCCGCGGCCTCCCGGGTGAGACTGCTGGCCGAGCAGACGCCCGCCTCGTTCGTCGCCTTCGACCTGCTTGCCCTCGGCGACGAGTCCCTCATGGAGGTCCCCTTCGCCGAGCGCAGGGCACGCCTTGAGTCAATCTTCGACGACGCGGGCCGGAGCATACGGCTGACACCGGTGACCACCTCGCAGGAGCGGGCGGCCGAGTGGTTCGAGACGTTCGAGGGCGCCGGGCTCGACGGCATCGTGGCCAAGCCCGGCGGCCTGCCGTACCAGCCGGACAAGAGGGCGATGTTCAAGGTCAGGCACGAGCGCACGGCGGACGCCGTGGTCGCGGGCTACCGCGAGCACAAGTCGGGGCCGGTGGTCGGCTCCCTGCTGCTCGGCCTCTACGACGCCGAGGGCGCCCTGAGGCACGTCGGCGTCGCGGCCTCCTTCCCGATGAAGCGCAGGGCGGAGCTGGTCGAGGAGCTGGCGCCGTACGTGAGCCAGGACGGTCACCCGTGGAGCGCCGAGTCCCTGCCCGGGGCGATCTCCAAGTGGAGCGCGACCAAGGACCTGTCGTTCGTGCCGCTGCGGCCCGAGCTGGTGATCGAGGTCGCCTACGACCACATGGAGGGCACGCGTTTCCGGCACACCGCCCACTTCCGCCGCTGGCGCCCCGACCGGACCCCGGAGTCGTGCACGTTCGAGCAGCTCGAACAGCCTGTCTCCTACGACCTGGACGACATCCTGGCCCGCTGAGGGGCCGGTGGATCAGTCTCGCGCCTTGCTCGGCTGCACCCGCTTCGGCTCGCCGGGCATCTTGGGGTAGTTGGGGGGATAGGGCAGGTCCTGCGCGCCGTCGCGTTCGTACCATTCGAGCAGTGGCTCGATCGAGAAGGCCTGGTCGTCGATCGCGGCGTGCACGTCGCCCAGCTTGGCGAAGCGGGCCGGAACCGTACGGATGTCGAAGTCGCGCGGGTCCGCGTCGGCCAGCTCCTCCCAGGTGAGCGGGGCCGAGACCGGGGCGTTCGGCCTGGCCCGCACCGAGTAGGCGGCGGCCAGGGTCCGGTCGCGGGCGTTCTGGTTGTAGTCGATGAAGATCCGCTCGCCCCGCTCCTCCTTCCACCAGGCGGTGGTGGCCAGGTGGGGCACCCGGCGCTCGACCTCGCGGGCGAGGGCGATGCCCGCGTGGCGCACCTGGACGAAGTCCCAGCGCGGCTCGATGCGCACGGCCACGTGGACGCCCCGGCCGCCCGAGGTCTTGGCGAAGCCGGTCACGCCGAGCTCCTGGAGGATGTCGCGGACCGTGAAGGCCACCTGCCGCGCCTGCGCGAAGCCCGTTCCCGGTTGCGGGTCGACGTCGACGCGCAGTTCGTCGGGGTGCTCGGTGTCACCGGAGCGCACCTGCCAGGGGTGGAAGTCGATGGTGCCCAGGTTGGCGCAGTAGGCCAGGGAGGCGACCTCGGTCACGCACAGCGCGTCGGCGGTGCGCCCGCTGGGGAAGCGGACCGTGGCCGTGCGCACCCAGTCGGGTCGCTTGACGGGCATCCGCTTCTGGTAGATCTCCTCCCCCTCGACCCCGTCCGGGTAGCGCCTGAGGTGGGTGGGACGGTCGCGGAGGGCGCGCAGCGCCCCCTCGCCCACGCTCACGTAGTACTCGACGAGCTCCCGCTTGGTCACCCCGATCTCGGGGAAGTAGACCTTGTCGGGATTGGTGACCTTGATCACCCTGTCTTCGACAGTGAGTTCGATGTACGGCGACGGCATACGTCCGACCGTACCCCTTGTGAGCCTTCAGGGGCCCGCTCCCACACGACGGGTCGTGGGGCGGGTCCGTCCCGGAGCCGCCGCGGCGGCGGGACCGCGTACTCGACGGGACGGACCACGTGACCGTCCGCCTGCTCTCCGGTCCGAGCGCTGGCGCGTCACCCGGCCGGCGGCGTTCTTCGGCCGTCCTGTTGATCCTCGGACGACCGGGCGGACGATCTCACCCTTCAGCAGGAAGGCGAAATACCCCCCACATCTCTAAAGACGCCAAAACCGGCATAAATGGATGCTTCGCCTCCAAGATTTTTTCCTCCCGGGTGTACGGCGGGAACCACCCGGGGACACCGCCGGGAGCGCATAGGCTTGAGGGATGGAAAAGGTGGTCAAGAGCGACGCCGAATGGCGCGTCCAGCTCTCTCCCGAGGAGTTCCACGTGCTCCGCCAAGCGGGCGCCGAGCGCCCCTTCACCGGTGAGTACGTCGACACCAAGACCGAGGGCGTCTACAGCTGCCGGGCCTGCGGGGCCGAGTTGTTCCGCTCGGACACCAAGTTCGACAGCCACTGCGGCTGGCCCAGCTTCTACGAGCCGTCGCAGTCGGAGGCGGTGACCCTGATCGAGGACCTCTCGCTGGGCATGGTCCGGGTCGAGGTCCGGTGCGCGACCTGCGACTCCCACCTCGGTCACGTCTTCCACGGCGAGGGCTACGGCACCCCGACCGACGACCGTTACTGCATCAACTCCGTGTCCCTGCGGCTCGAACCCGCCGAATAACCGGCGCCCGGCGCCCCGCGACGCGATCCCCCATGGGAGCGCGGGAGCCCGGCACGGCACGGCGCCATAACTCAAAGTACGCTACCGCCTCCGCAACGTGTTCTTGCTCAGGGAGCAACCGTGCATCTCCGGCACAGGTGGGAGATCGTCGAGACCATTGGCCGGGTGATCACCCAGCGCTGCAGGATCTGCGGCAGGACCAGGGTCCGGGTGAGATGACCCGTCGTCACTTCGGCTCGGGGTAGGTGAGGCGGCAGTCACGGTCCTTGGAGCCGATGATGTTCGCCAGGACGGGGTTGCCGTTCTCGCCGAACCTCGCCTGGACGAAGACCACCGGGTTCGGATCGCCGACCTCCCCGACGAGATAGTCACGACCCGTCTCGCAGAGCTTGAGGGCCTGCTTGGAGTTGCTCGCGGAGTCGGGAAGGTCGGTGTAGATGCGCAGGTAGCCGCCGACGATCCGGATGTCCTTCAGACGCTTGGTCGCCTTGTGCTCGACGAAGTAGGCCAGCGCCTGCTTGTCGGTGTGCTTGGACAGCCCCCCGGCCTTGGCCTCCTGCCCCTTCTTCGCCTTACGCGGCTTGTCGGCCGTGGCCTTCTCCGCGGCCTTCCCGGTGGCCTTCCCAGGGTCCTTCGCCGGGCCCTCCGTCTCGGCGGGCGCCGCCACGGGGGCGGTCACCAGCGCCCGCCCCATCTCCTGCTCCTGCGTGCGCGCGCCCGGCCGCAGCAGCGAGCCGCCGAGCACCAGCAGCGCCGCGACCAATGCGGCCGCCCCGACCAGCGCCCGGAGCGTCCCCGGGAGACGGGACCAGCTCCGGCTCCTCCTGCGGCGGTTCCCGCCCGTTTCCATCCTCGGCCTCACAGACGGCGTCGTTCTCCCCGGGCCTCCCCCGGGGGCGGTGTCATGGCGCCGCTACGGCAGCGCGGCGATCAGCTCTCCGGCCGGCTTGCGGACGCCCGTGTAGAAGGGGATCTCCTCCCGGGTGTGCAGCCGTGCCCGCGCGCCCCGCAGGGTGCGCATGAGGTCGACGATGCGGTGCAGTTCGTCGGCCTCGAAGGCGAGCATCCACTCGTAGTCGTTCAGCGCGAAACAGGCGACGGTGTTGGCCCTGACGTCGGGGTACTCCCGGGCCATCTTGCCGTGCTCGGCCAGCATCGCACGGCGCTCGGCGTCCTCCAGGAGGTACCACTCCAGGGAGCGGACGAACGGGTAGACGCAGACGTATCCGCGTGGCTCCTCCTCGGCGAGGAAGGCCGGGATGTGCGACTTGTTGAACTCGGCGGGCCGGTGCAGCGCCATGACCGACCAGACGGGCTCGGCCAGCCGCCCCAGCTCGGTGCGGCGGAACCTGGAGTAGGTCTCCTGCAGATCGTCGGCGGACGGCGCGTGCCACCAGAACATGAAGTCGGCGTCCGCGCGGAACCCGGCGACGTCGTACAGACCCCGGGTGACCACGTCCTTCTCCGCCACCTGGGCCAGGAGGTCCTCGACCTCGTCGGCCATGCCCTCGCGGTTGGCCGGGCAGCGCTCGCGCAGCCGGAAGACCGACCACATGGTGTAGCGGATCACCTGGTTCAGGTCGCGTGCCTTCGGCCGCGGGTTCCCGTCCGTCGTCCTCACCCCTTCGTCAGCGAATCAGCTTTCCCATGCCATTGTCCCGCCGGATCCAGGTGGTCCAGAATCCGGGCCGCCGCGGTACGGGCGGTCGCGACGCAGGCGGGGACGCCGAGGCCGTCGTAGGCGGCGCCGCACACGGCCAGGCCGGGCTGCGAGGCGACGGCCGCGCGGATGCGGGCCACCCGGTCGAGGTGGCCGACGTCGTACTGCGGCAGGGAGCCGCCCCAGCGGGTCACCCTGGAGTCGCGGGGCAGCCCGCGCGCCCCGGCGACCTCGGCCATCTCCTCCACCGCCAGGGCGACCAGATCGGCGTCGTCGCGCTGGAGCAGCGCCTCCTCGCCCAGGCGGCCGACGGAGCAGCGCAGCATGACCAGATCGGGGTCTGCCTCGGCCAGGTGCGGCCACTTGACCGAGCTGAACGTGGCGGCCTTGACCGCGCGCCGCTCGACGGGCGGGACCAGGTAACCGCTGCCGGTCGGCGGTACGGGGAAGGCCGCCCTGGGGTAGGCGAGCGTGACGACGGCCATGCTGGCGTACTCGATCCTGGCCAGCTCGGCCGCGGCCCCGGGCACCTCGGCCGCGAGCAGGCGACCGGCCGCCGGAGCGGGCACCGCGACGACCACGGCGTCCGCCTCGATCACCTCGGGCTCGGGCACCGGCCCCGCGACGAGACGCCAGCCGCTCTCGGTACGGCGCAGCTCCCTGACCGTGACACCGGTCCTGATCTCCGCGCCGGAGGCCTCGGCGACGGCCGCGGGCAGGGAGCCCATGCCCCGGTGCAGCGTGGTGAAGACCGGCCCTTCCTTCCGCGCCCCGGTGACGATCTCGCGGGCGGCGGTGAGCAGTGACCGCTCCGACCTGGCCGCCGCGGCGATCCCGGGCATCGTCGCCTCAAGCGACAGGCGCTCGGCCCGGCCCGCGTAGACGCCGCCGAGCATCGGCTCGACCAGCCGCTCGACGACCTCCTCGCCCATCCTGGCCCTGATGTAGGAGGCGACGGAGACGTCGGTCGTGACGAGGGTGGCGGGCAGGACGCGATCCAGTGGGACACGCGCGAGACCGGCGGGGCTCAGCACCCCCGACCTGACCAGCGCGGCCAGGTCCGAGGGGACGCCCATGACCTGCCCCGCGGGCATGGCGCGCAGCGCGCCCCTGCTGAGGATGGCCGCCTGGGTCGTCGCGGGGTCGCGTAGCTCCCCGCCGAGGCCGACGTCCTCGGCCAGGGCCCTGCCCTCGGGGCGCCGCGCGAGCATGGCCTCCGCCCCGGCGTCCACCTGGACACCCGCGACCTCGGAGGCGAACAGCTTGCCGCCGATCCGCCGGGCGCCGTCGAGCACGGTCACCCGGACGCCCTCACCGCCCTGCCTGAGGTACCACGCGGCCGCCAGACCCGCGATCCCCCCGCCGACGACCACCACATGGCACCGGTTGCCTTCCATGACTCCTGACCGTACCTCCCGCCATGGCCGCCCGCGTGTCTCCCCCCGCCCCGTGGCGGGCCGTACCGGAACGTGATGCCATCGTGATCCCCCCGGCAAAACCACGCCGCCGCCGGGGCCGTCTCCAGGGGCATGAGAAAACTCGCGTACGGCGTGTGCGTGACGGCCATCGCGCTGTCCCTGTCCTCCTGCGCCGGACAGAGCATGCGATCGATCCCGGACTCGGGTGGCTCCGCCGAGAACCAGGCCGCACCGGCGATGGCCGAGTCGTCCCCCCGGCCGAGGAAAGAGGCCGCACCCAAGCGGGACGAACAGGTGAAGCTGGTCGCGCAGGATCGGGTGATCATCTACACGGCCGAGCTGACCGTCCGCGCCAAGGACGTCGTCGCCGCGGCCGACACGGCGCGGCGGATCGTCACCACGGCGGGCGGCTACCTGTCCACGGAGAAGTCGGACACCGGCTACGGTGACCGCGCCTCGACCAGCCTGACCTTCAAGGTCCCGCCCTCGGCCTACCCGGGGGTACTGCAGCGCCTGGGCGGGGAGCTGGGCAGACGGGAGTCCCTGCAGCAGAACACCGAGGACGTCACCGAGCAGGTCGCCGACGTGGAGAGCCGGCTGCGGTCGTCGCAGGCCGCGCTCGACTCGCTGCGCTCCCTCATGAAGAAGGCCAAGACGATCGGTGAGGTGCTGGACGTCGAGCGGGAGGTCTCGGCACGCGAGGCCGACCTCGAATCCCTCCAGGCCCGGCAGAAGACGCTCGCCTCGCAGACGAGCATGGCGACGCTGACGCTGAACCTGATCGGTCCTGAGGTCACCGTCGAGGAGCCGGAGGAGGAGTCCCCCGGTTTCCTCGGCGGTCTGCGCTCCGGCTGGCGGTCCCTCGTCTCGGCCGTCGGGATCGGCCTCGTCGTGCTGGGCGCGCTGCTGCCCTGGCTGGCCGTACTGGGCCTGGTCGGGCTGGCCGTGGTCCTCCTGCGGCGCCTGTTCAGGGGCGGGTCCGCGCCCGCCGCACCGGATCGGGAGCCGGTCGAGCCCGCCGAGCCCGCCGGGGTCTCCGGGCCGGCTGAGACCGAGGAGACCTGACGGCCTCAGCGGGTCGAGGCCTCGTGGACGAAGTCCGTCAGGCGGGCGAGCTGGTCGGGATCGGTCGAGGGCAGCACGCCGTGGCCGAGGTTGAAGACGTGCCCCTCGGCCTTGGCGCCGCGCGCCAGGATGTCGGCGGCCCTGCGTTCGACGACCTCCCACGGGGCCAGCAGGATCGCCGGGTCGAGGTTGCCCTGCAGCGCCCTGCCCGGCCCGACGCGCCTGGCGGCCTCGTCGAGCGGGACCCGCCAGTCGACGCCGACCACGTCCGCCCCGGCCTCGCCGAGCAGCCCGAGCAGCTCGCCGGTGCCGACGCCGAAGTGGATGCGCGGGATGCCCAGGTCGGCCAGTTCCTCGAAGATCCGGGTGGTGTAGGGCATGACGAACTCGCGGTAGTCGTCGGGCGCCACGGCGCCGACCCAGGAGTCGAAGAGCTGTACGGCCGAGGCCCCGGCGTCCGCCTGGACGCGCAGGAAGCCGACGGTGATGCCGGTCAGCCGCTCCATCAGGGCGTGCCACAGGTCGGGCCTGCCGTACATCATGGCCTTGGTGTGGTCGTGGTTCTTGGAGGGGCCGCCCTCGATGAGGTACGAGGCCAGGGTGAACGGCGCGCCCGCGAAGCCGATGAGAGGGGTCGAGCCCAGCTCGGCGGTCAGGGCGCCGACGGCCTCGGTGACGTAGGAGACGTCTCCGGGTTCGAGCGGGCGGAGCCTGCCGATCCCCGCGGCGTCCCTGATCGGCTCCGCGACGACCGGGCCGACGCCGGGCTTGATGTCGAGGTCGATCCCGATCGCCTTGAGCGGCACCACGATGTCACTGAAGAAGATCGCCGCGTCGACGCCGTAGCGGCGCACGGGTTGCATGGTGATCTCCACGATCAGATCCGGGGTCGCGCAGGCGGTGAGCATGGGCACCTCACCGCGCACCGCCCGGTACTCGGGCAGCGAACGACCGGCCTGCCGCATGAACCACACGGGAGTGCGGGAGACGGGCTGGCGGCGGCATGCGCGCAGGAACGGAGAGTCGGCGAGCTCGGGAGTCACCCCACCAGGGTGCCATGCCGGTGACGCGGTCCGTTCTTCACGGCTGCTGAGCGTCGTTCTGGGTATGAAATCACCGGTTATTAAATGAGATCACACCTAACAACACCCAGACAGCTTCAAGTCATGATGACGATAGGGTTCTACCCGTTTCGAGCGCTTCGTCCGCCGCCCCACCGGCTGGAATCCTGGAGCGGAGCGCCCCGGGAGGCTCCGGGCCGCGCGAAGCGATCATGTTTCCGGGTACAGTTCCTCCCATTGACGAACCTGGCCCAGCCCTCGGCTGAGCCAAATGTTCGCCAAGTCACCGCGCGGCATCATTCCGGCACCACTTTCGGGACACGCCGAGCACGTTGCGCGGAAATGTCGGCGCGACGTGCCAACGTCGGACCACGACCCGACGAAAGGCCTGTGCGATGTCCACGATGTGGAGTTCACCTGAGCACCGCGGTGAGCACTGCGCTTCCTGTGCCGACGAGCGGGTGTCCGGGCAGCCCCCCCATGCCTTCCCCCACTACGCGGACGTGCCCGCCCCCCACCGGGCGGCGGCAGTGGCTTGATCGGTCCCGATGGCTCCTACACACACCCCAGTGGTCCCCATGCGTTCAGTTCCGACCTACGCTTCCGGTATGACCGCCGGTGACGCGCCGCCCGCTCCCGCCGCCTTCACGCGCGCGGCAGCCAGCATGCGCCCCACCGAGGTCAGACCGGAGATCGAGCTGGAGGACATCCCGGCGCCACAGCGCCTCGCCCCCTACTCGGCCGCCATCGGCGCGTCGGTCTACCGCGACGACGACGAACTCGCGGTCGGCCGTCTCATCATGCTCTTCGACCCGGACGGCCAGCGCGGCTGGGACGGCCAGTTCCGGCTGGTCGCCTACGTCCGGGCCGACATGGAGCCCGAGATCACCGAGGATCCGTTGCTCGGCCCCGTCGCGTGGAGCTGGCTCACCGAGTCACTCGACGCGCACGGCGTCGCCTACGCCGCCGCCGGAGGCACCGTCACCAAGGCGGTTTCCGAGGGCTTCGGCAACAAGGACGGAGATCCGGTGACCACGGAACTGGAGCTGCGCGCCTCCTGGTCTCCGCTGGAGGAGGACCTCTCCGGCCATGTCGCCGCCTGGTGCGATCTGATGTGCCTGGCGGCCGGTATACCACCCCTGCCACCCGACGTGGCGAGCCTGCCGCCACGCCGTCGCGAAGATCCGGAGTCCTTCCGAACGTGACCGACGAGACAACCATCGTTCCGCTGCTGGAGCCGCGAGAGGGAATCCCACCCGTCATCGAGGACGAAGCCGACCTCGCACGTGTCGTGCGCGCCTTCGCCGAGGGCACCGGGCCGGTCGCCGTCGACGCCGAACGCGCCTCGGGATACCGCTACAGCGGACGTGCGTATCTGGTACAGCTGCGCCGCGCCGGTGCGGGCAGCGCGCTGATCGACCCGACCCACTGCCCCGACCTGTCCGGGCTCGACGAGGCGCTCGCCGACGCCGAGATCGTGCTGCACGCCGCCTCCCAGGACCTGCCGTGCCTGGCCGAGCTGAACTTCCATCCCCGGGAGCTGTTCGACACCGAGCTGGCCGGGCGGCTGCTCGGCTACGAACGGGTCGGCCTGGGGATGATGGTGGAGAACGTCCTCGGCCTGAGGCTGGAGAAGGGTCACTCGGCCGCCGACTGGTCGACCCGGCCGCTGCCCGAGGACTGGCTGCGTTACGCGGCGCTCGACGTCGAGGTCCTGGTCGAGTTGCGTGACGTCCTCTACCAGGAACTCGACGCCAGCGGGAAGCTGTCCTGGGCCCAGGAGGAGTTCTCCGCGGTGCTGGCGCACAAGTCCCCCGCGCCCCGCTCCGACCCGTGGCGGCGCACCTCGGGCATCCACAAGGTCCGCTCGCTGCGCGGGCTCGCCGTGGTCAGGGAGCTGTGGACGCTCCGCGACCGGCTGGCCAGGGACTCCGACCTCGCACCCGGCCGGGTCCTGCCCGACGCGGCGATCGTCACCGCGGCCCTGGAACAGCCCCGCACCACCAAGGCGCTCACCGAGATCCCCCCGTTCACCGGCCGTAGCGCCCGCAGGCACCTGCGTGACTGGCTGGCCGCGATCGGCAGGGCGCGCGCGCTGCCCGAGGCTCAGCTCCCGCAGCCGAGCGCGCCGGGTGACGGACCGCCGCCCGCCAACCGGTGGATGGACCGTGACCCGGCCGCCGCGCGACGCCTGGCCGCCGCGCGGACCGTGGTGGCCGCGCTCGCCGACGAGCACCACATGCCGACGGAGAACCTCGTCCAGCCGGACGCCGTCCGCCGCCTGACCTGGGAGCCGCCGGCCGTCATCGACGACGAGACCGTCGCGGCCCGGCTGCGTGAGCTGGGCGCGCGGGAGTGGCAGATCGGGCTGACCGCCCACCCGATGGCCAAGGCGCTGCGCCGCCTTGAGACCAAGGGCGAGGCCTGATCCAGGCCGTTCGCACGGCTGTGCCCCTCGGGGCCGTTTTCGGCTGAGGCCGTCACGGCCCGAGGGGCGCCGTCATTTCGGGGGTTCGATCGGCCGGATCTCCACCGCGCAGATCCTCGCGTCGGGCCAGCGGGCGGCGATCTCCAGGGCGCGTTCCTCGGTGGCGCAGTCGATCACGCAGTAACCCGCCAGATGTTCCTTCGCCTCGATGAACGGCCCGTCGGTGATCATCGGGTCCCCGTCCCGCACCCGGACGGTCCTGCCCCGTGACCTGTCGGCCAGGGCGTCCCCGCCGGCCCACTCCCCCGAGGCGGTCAGTTCCGCCGCCAGTTTCCTGGCCTCGTCCATCAGGCCGTCCTGTTCCGCGTTCGACAGGACTTCCCAGGTTTCGGGATTGTTGTAGATCATCAGCATGTACTTCACGCGTGCGTTCCTCGCTGTCACGGCACCTGGAACGGGCATCTGTTCACAGGGTTGTCGAAGCGGTGGACGGTAGCAAGGCCCGCTTTTCCGGCGAAAGTGAAACGGCACTCCGGAAACGCCCGATTTCACCGTCTCCCTCGGTACGGCCGTCGCCCGTCGTGGGGCGGCGGCCGTACCCGGAGAGGGTCAGCAGGAGGAGAGCATGTCCTGCAGGGCGGCCTTCTCCGAGCTCTGCAGGGTCAGGTCGTAGGCCCACTTGACCTGGATCCAGGCCGAGGCGTAGGTGCAGCGGAAGCCGGGCAGGGAGGGCTGCCAGGTCGAGGGGTCCTGGTCGCTCTTCTGCTGGTTGACGTTGTCGGTGACCGCCCACAGCTGGGGACCGTCCAGGTCGTTGGCGAAGGCCTGCCGCTGGGCGGTGGTCCACGCCCAGGCCCCCGACCGCCACGCCTCGGCGAGCGGAACCATGTGGTCGATGTCGATGTCACTCGCGGCGGTCCAGGTGGCGCCGTCGTAGGGGGAGTACCAGCTTCCCGAGACCGCCGCGCAGCTGGAGTTGACGACCACGCCGGAGCCGTCCCGCTTGAGCACGGTCTCCCTGGTGTTGCACGTGCCGCTGATGGTGATCCAGTGCGGGAAGAGGGTGCGGCTGTAGGTGTCCTGGTGCGACTCGCTCTCCACGGTGAGCGTGTCGAGCCTGGCGGCGGCGGTGGACGGCGAGGGGATGCCGGGCGGGACGGCCCATGCCGTACCGGTGGTGAGGGTGGAGGTGAGGAGAACGGCGGTGAGGGCGGCGAGAGCCGCGGTGACGACTCGTCTCACGAGTGGCCCCTTCTGTCTCCCGCCCCGGCCAGTGGGAGGTCTGGGCTTCACGAGGCGGGAACAGACGGAACTTCTCAAGCGAGAATAACCACACAAATATCAGTGTTTGACGATGATATGGATATCGATTAGGCGGATAATGCCGCCAACCATCCAAAAAGGAACCTCTACCTGCGGCGACACCCGAAAAGGTCGTCGGACGGATGCCTTTTATCACCCCAAACAGGGAGCGAATTCCCGGTTAATCGATATTTCCGAGAAATACCCTCAATCGTCATCTCAATTTGAAACCCGATATATCAGCATCCGCTCGATGTCCGCCGCGACAGGGACGTGGCGCGCCCGGTCGTGCCAGGGGTTGTTACCGACGAGTAGCATGGACGGGTAGCCACCCAGCAACGAGGAGCGAACCCGTGCCTTCGTCTCGTGACGTCGTATTCGTCGACGGTGTGCGCACGCCCTTCGGCAAGGCGGGCCCCAAGGGTCTGTACGCCGAGACACGCGCAGACGACCTGGTGATCCGTGTCATCCGCGAACTGATGCGGCGCAACCCGAACCTGCCGCCCGAGCGCGTCGACGAGGTGGCGATCGCGGCCACCACGCAGATCGGCGACCAGGGCCTGACCATCGGCCGTTCGGCCGCCGTTCTGGCCGGGCTGCCCAAGACGGTGCCCGGTTACGCGATCGACCGGATGTGCGCGGGCGCCATGACCGCGGTGACCTCGGTCGCCGGGGGCATCGCCTTCGGCGCCTACGACGTGGCCATCGCCGGGGGCGTCGAGCACATGGGCCGCCACCCGATGGGCGAGGGCGTCGACCCCAACCCCCGCTTCCTCGCCGAGCGGCTCGTGGACGGCTCGGCCCTGGTCATGGGCATGACCGCGGAGAACCTGCACGACCGTTACCCGTCGATCACCAAGGAACGCGCGGACGCCTTCGCCGTCGCCTCCCAGGAGAAGGCCGCCAAGGCCTACGCCGACGGCCGCATCCAGCCCGACCTCGTCCCCGTGGCGACCCGCTCGGCAGAACGGGGCTGGGGGCTGGCCACCGCCGACGAGGCTCCCCGCCCCGGTACCACCCTCGACGGGCTGGCCCCGCTCAAGACCCCCTTCCGCCCGCACGGCCGGGTCACCGCGGGCAACGCCTCCGGCGTCAACGACGGAGCGACCGGCTGCATCGTGGCCGCCGCCGACGTCGCCGAGGAGCTGGGCCTGACGGCCAGGATGCGCCTGGTCTCCTACGCCTTCGCCGGTGTCGATCCGGAGGTCATGGGGATCGGCCCCATCCCCTCGACGGAGCGGGCGCTGCGCCTGGCCGGGCTCTCGGTCTCCGACATCGGCCTGTTCGAGATCAACGAGGCCTTCGCCGTGCAGGTTCTGGCCTTCCTCGAACACTTCGGCATCGCCGACGACGACCCCAGGGTCAACCCGTACGGCGGCGCCATCGCCTACGGCCACCCGCTGGCCTCCTCGGGGGTGCGGCTGATGACGCAGCTGGCCCGTCAGTTCGGTGAGCGCCCCGCCGTACGGTACGGCGTGACCACGATGTGCGTCGGCATGGGCATGGGCGGAACGGTCGTCTGGGAGAACCTCGCCTGGGAGGGCACGAAGTGACCGACAACGGAAGCAACCTCGAAGAACTGTTCCCCGACGAGGTCGTCACGAAGGCGATCGTCCACGACGTCGAGCTGCCCTACGGCGCCGGCCTCATGGCGCTGATCACCCTGGACAACGGCTTCGACCACACCAAGCCGTCCACCTTCGGCCCGGCGGGGCTCGCGTCGCTGGGCGAGGCGCTCGACGCGGTCGCGGCCAGGAACGACCTTGCGGCCGTCGGCGTCGTCGGCAAGCCGTTCATCTTCGCGGTCGGCGCTGACCTCAAGGGCCTCCCGGTGATCACCGGCCGGGAGCAGGCGCTGCGGATCGGCGAGCTCGGCCACCGGGTGTTCCGCCGCCTCGGCGAGCTGGACGTGCCGTCGTTCGCGTTCGTCAACGGCGCGGCCATGGGCGGCGGCCTGGAGATCGCCCTGCACTGCACCTACCGGACCGTCTCCTCCGGCGTGACGGCCGTCGCGCTGCCCGAGTGCTTCCTCGGCCTGGTGCCCGGCTGGGGCGGCACCCAGCTGCTTGCCCGCCTCGTCGGCCCGGCCGCCGCGATCAGGCTGATCATCGAGAACCCGCTCTCCCAGAACCGCATGATCAAGGGCCGGGAGGCCTTCGAGGCGGGCGTCGCCGACGCGATGTTCGAGCCCGCCGACTTCCTTGAGGAGTCGCTGCGCTGGGCGGCCCGGGTGCTGCGCGGCGAGGTGACCGTCTCCCGGACCGACCACACCGCCGGCGACTGGTCCAAGACCCTCGCCGACGCCCGCTTCCTGGTCGACATGAAGCTGCGTGGCTCCTCCCCCGCCCCCTACCGCGCCCTCGACCTGATCGAACTGGCCCGTACCGCCTCCCGCGACGAGGGTTTCGCCGCCGAGGACCGGGCCCTGGCCGACCTCCTCATGGGCGACGAACTGCGCGCGGGCCTGTACTCCTTCGACCTGGTGCAGCGCAGGGCCAAGCGGCCCGCCGGGGCCCCGGACCGGGAGCTGGCCCGCAAGGTCACCAAGGTCGGCGTCGTCGGCGCGGGCCTGATGGCCTCCCAGATGGCGCTGCTGTTCGCCCGCCGTCTTGAGGTTCCGGTCGTGCTGACCGACCTGGACCAGGACAGGCTGGAGCGGGGCGTCGGCCACGTGCACGCCGAGATCGACAAGCTGCTCGGCAAGGGCCGGCTGTCCGCCGACCAGGCCAACCGGCTCAAGGGCCTGGTGACCGGCTCGCTGACCAAGGACGCCTTCGCCGACGCCGACTTCGTGATCGAGGCGGTCTTCGAGGACCTCGGGGTCAAGAGGAAGGTGTTCGCCGAGGTCGAGGAGGTCGTCTCCGCCGAGTGCGTGCTGGCGACCAACACCTCCTCCCTGTCGGTGACCGAGATGGCCGCGGGCCTGCGGCACCCGGAGCGGGTCGTCGGGTTCCACTTCTTCAACCCGGTCGCCATGATGCCGCTGCTGGAGATCGTCCGGGGCGCGGAGACCGACGACGCCGCCCTGGCCACGGCCTTCACCGTCGGCAGGACGCTGAAGAAGTCGTCGGTGCTGGTCAAGGACGCGCCCGCCTTCGTGGTCAACCGGCTGCTCACCCGGTTCATGGGCGAGGTCATCGCCGCCGTCGACGAGGGCACCCCGCTTGAGGTCGCCGACCACGCGCTCGACGGGCTCGGCCTGCCGATGACCCCGTTCACGCTGCTCCAGCTCGTCGGTCCCGCCGTCGCGCTGCACGTCGCCGAGACCCTGCACGCCGCCTTCCCGTCCCGCTACGGCGTCTCGGAGAACCTCGCCCGGCTGGTGGCCGAGGGCAGGCCGGGGGTCTACGCCCCCGACCTGTCGCTGGACCCGCAGGCCACGGCCCTCTTCTCCGGCGGGTCCTCCCCCTCGACCGCGCAGGAGGTACGGCTTCGCGCCCTGCGCGCGCTGGCCGAGGAGATCCGTCTCATGCTCGACGAGGGCGTGGTCGCCGCGGCCCAGGACATCGACCTGTGCATGATCCTCGGCGCGGGCTGGCCGTTCCACCTGGGTGGCGTCACCCCTTATCTCGACCGTACGGGCGTCGCCGAGCCCCGTTTCCTTCCTCCCGGCGTCGCCTCCGTCCCGGCGTGACGCCTACGGTGGCCGTCCCGCACGGGGGCGGCCACCGCCGGGTGATCCTTGGGACGATCCGGTTGCGATCTTTGCCCGGGGGCGGGAGTGACCGGGAACAACGGATGGCATGAGAACCGCCAAGATCGTGTCCGCCGTCCTGACGTTCGCCGCCGCGGCCGCGCCGTCCGCGCTCTCCGGCGCGGTCTCCGGGGCGCTCCCCGCCTCGGCGGTCGTGCTGAGCCTGTCGGTCGGCGGCGGTCCCGCCAGGAGCGTCCTGCTGCGCTGTGGCCGGGCCGAGTCCCGCCCCTCCTTCACCACCGCCTGCGGCATGCTCGGGAGGTTCGGGGGCGACCTGGCGAGGATGACCTACGACGTCGACAGGATCTGCGGCCGGAAGCACGTGGCGCACGCCGTGAGCGCCTCGGGGACATGGGAGGGCAGGCCGGTGCGGTTCGAGCACACCTATGACAACCGGTGTGAGATGACGGCCCTCACCGGCCCGGTGTTCTCCTTCTGACCTGCTACGAGCCGGTCTCGGCCGAATGGGCGACGCGACTGTGGCGGTAGCCGTACAGGGCGTAGATGACGACTCCGATGATCATCCACACCACGAACCTGAGCCAGGTCTCCACCGGCAGGTTGAGCATCAGGTAGAGGCAGGCCAGCACCGACAGGATCGGCACCAGCGGTACCAGCGGCGTACGGAACGAACGCGGCAGATCCGGACGGGTCCGGCGCAGGATGACCACCGCGATCGAGACGACCACGAACGCGAAGAGCGTGCCGATGTTGACCAGCTCGGCGATCGTGGACAGCGGGACCAGCCCCGCCAGCACGGCCACGACGACGCCCATGATGATCGTGATCCTGGCCGGGGTGCCGAACCTGGGGTGGACCCTGGCCAGGCTCCGCGGCAGCAGGTTGTCGCGGGACATCGCGAACAGCACCCGTGACTGGCCGAGCATGAGGATCATCACGACGGTGGTGAGACCGGCCAGCGCGCCGACGCTGATGAGCGTGGCCGCCCAGGTCTGTCCGACGGCCTTGAAGGCGTCCGCGAGCGGCGCGGCCTCACTGAGCTTGGAGTACGGCTGCATGCCGACGACGACCAGGGAGACCGCGACGTACAGGACCGTGCAGATGGCCAGTGAGGCGATGATGCCGATCGGCAGGTCGCGCTGCGGGCGGCGGGTCTCCTCCGCGGCGGTCGCGACGATGTCGAAGCCGATGTAGGCGAAGAACACGATCGCCGCCGCGCCGAAGATGCCGAAGACGCCGAAGGCGACCGGTGTGACCCCGAACAACACCTGGATCAGCGGAGCGGCCAGGCCCTCGACCGCGGGCGTCTGCTGCGCCGGCGGGACGAACGGCGTGTAGTTCTCCGCGTTGAGGAAGAACAGCCCCGCGACGATGACCAGCAGCACCACGGCGACCTTGATCGCGACGATGATCAGATTCACCCGGGACGACAGCTTGACCCCGGCGACCAGGACCGCGGTGAGGATCAGCACGATCAACGCGGCCGGCAGGTTGAAGGCCGCCCCTTCCCCCGCGATCGCATCGGGCAGATGTATCCCGTAGGAGCTCAGCAACGACGTCAGGTAGCCCGACCAGCCGACCGCGACGACCGCGGCCGCCAGGGCCATCTCCAGCGTCAGGTCCCACCCGATGATCCAGGCGGGGAACTCGCCGAGTGTGGCGAAGGAGAAGGTGTAGGCCGAACCGGCGACGGGCACGGTCGAGGCGAACTCCGCGTAGCAGAGCGCGGCCAGCGCGCAGACGACTCCGGCCACCACGAACGACAACGCGACCGCGGGTCCCGCCAGGTCTCTGGCGACCCGCCCGGTGAGCACGAAGATTCCGGTGCCGACGATGACGCCGATCCCGAAGACCGTCAGGTCGAGCGCGGAGAGATCCTTGCGAAGCCGGTGCTCGGGGGCCTCGGTGTCCCTGATCGACTGCTCGACCGACTTTACGCGTAATACTCCTCTGGCACGTTGCGCACCCATGGGGTCCTCCTTGACCATCCACAGTCGCCCACCTTTATGGAGCAAGTCATGCCCAACCGATCAGTCGCTGAACGGTGATACTCGGGGTTCTTTAGGGGAAAATCCCGATGTCCGCCTGCCCGTCCAGAGGAAGCATGGGGTCATGCTCTTGGACACGCTGGGCCAGCTGGACCCATTCCTGGTCGGCGCGGTGCTGCTGGCGCTGCTCACGCTGGACGGTTCCCTGCTGATCGGGACCGTGGTCCCCGGGGACGCCGCGATCGTCGTGGCGGGAACCGCGCTGACCGGCCCCGCCGAGATCGCGGTCGCGGCGCTGGCCGGGGTCGTGGGCTGTTTCCTCGGCTCGACCGGCGGCTGGCTGATCGGCCGCCGGTACGGCTCGCGCGTGCGTCACAGCAGAGCGGGCCGGTGGATCGGCGAACGCCGCTGGAGCAGGGCCGAGCGGGTGGCCATGAGTGAGGGAGGCGGCCCCGCCCTGGCCGCCTCCTACTTCCTGCCGCTGGTCAACGGGCTGACCCCGGTCCTGGCGGGGAGCCTCGGCGTGCCGTACAGGAGGTTCATCCGCTGGGCGGTTCCCGGCAGCGCCCTGTGGGTGACGACCTATCTGACGCTCGGCTCCGTGGCGGGCACCTTCGCCCGTGAGCACCAGCACCTGCTGGTGCCGATCGCCGCCTGCGCCACCGTACTGGCCGTCGGCCTGTTCGTGATCGTACGGCGCAGCCGCGCCGCCAGGGCGGCCGTCTCACCGGCCGCCGAGGCGACGGCGGTCAGCGGGCCGGCTGGTTCTCCAGAGCCGGAGAGCGCCGCGCGACCGCCTCGGTGATCTGGCGGGCGATGTCCTGCGCGGTCAGCCCGATGTCGCCGAGGATCTTCGCCCGCTTCGCGTGGTCGAGGAAGCGCTGCGGGATGCCGTGGGTGCGGACCGGGACGTCCACGTCGGCGTCGCGCAGCACCCTGGCCACCGCGTCGCCGACGCCGCCGACCCGGCCGTTGTCCTCGACGACCACGACCAGCTTGTGCGCGCAGGCGGCCTTGACCAGGGCCTCCTCGTCGAGAGGCTTGACCCATCGCGGGTCGACCACGGTCGCCGAGATGCCCTGGGCGTCGAGCAGCGCGGCCGCCTCGACGCACAGCTCGGCCATCGGGCCGACGCAGACCAGCAGCACGTCGGAGTCGCCGCCCTGCCGCCCCTGGCGCAGCACGTCCATCTCGCCGAGCCGTCCGACCGCCTCGATCTCCGTGGACACCGGCCCCTTGGGGTAGCGGACCACGCTCGGGCCGTCCTCGATCGCGACCGCCTCGGCCAGCAGCTCGCGCAGGCGCGGCTCGTCACGCGGCACGGCGATCGACAGGCCGGGGACGACCTGCAGGATCGACAGGTCCCACATGCCGTTGTGGCTGGCGCCGTCGTCACCGGTCACACCCGCCCTGTCGAGCACGACGGTGACCGGCAGGCGGTGCAGGGCGACGTCCATGAGCAGCTGGTCGAAGGCCCGGTTGAGGAAGGTCGAGTAGAGCGCGACGACCGGGTGCAGCCCGCCGAGGGCCAGGCCCGCCGCGCTGGTCAGCGCGTGCTGCTCGGCGATGCCGACGTCGTAGAGACGCTCGGGGTAGGCCTCGGAGAACGGGATCAGGCCGACCGGGCCGAGCATCGCGGCGGTGATGGCAACGATGTCCTGGCGTTCTGCGGCCAGCCGTACGATCTCCTCGCTGAAGACGTTGGTCCAGCCGTGCGGCTTGGGCTTCTCCTCGCCGGTCAGCGGGTCGAAGGCGCTGGGCGAGTGGAAGCGGTCCTCGTCGTGGTTCTCCGCGAAGGAGTAGCCGAAGCCCTTCTTGGTCAGGACGTGCACGATGACCGGGCGGCGGAAGTCGCGGGCCTTGCGCAGCGCGGCCTCGACGGCCTGCTCGTCGTGGCCGTCGACCAGGCCGATGTACTTCAGGCCGAGGTCCTCGAACATCACCTGCGGGGCCAGGACGTCCTTGATGCCCTTCTTCACGCCGTGCAGCGCGTCGTAGACCGGGGAGCCGACCACGGGGACCTTCGCCAGGTTGTCCTTGACGAACTCCAGCATGTCCTCGTAGCGCTGGGTGGCGCGCAGCGAGGCCAGGTGCGAGGCGAGACCGCCGATGGTCGGCGAGTAGGAGCGGCCGTTGTCGTTGACCACGATGATCAGCGGCAGGTCCTTGTGGGCCGCGATGTTGTTGAGCGCCTCCCAGGCCATGCCGCCGGTGAGCGCTCCATCGCCGATCACCGCGACGACCGTGCGGTCGTTCTCGCGGCGCAGCCGGTGGGCCTTGGCCAGGCCGTCGGCGTAGGACAGCGCGGTCGAGGCGTGCGAGTTCTCGATGACGTCGTGCTCGGACTCGGCCTGGCTGGGGTAGCCGGACAGGCCGCCCTCCTGCCGGAGCCGGTCGAAGTCCGCCGCCCTGCCCGTGAGCATCTTGTGGACGTAGGCCTGGTGACCGGTGTCCCACAGGATGCGGTCGCGCGGGGAGTCGAAGACCCGGTGCAGCGCGATCGTCAGCTCGACCACACCGAGGTTGGGGCCCAGGTGACCGCCGCCACGCGCCGTCGAACTGATCAGCAGATCCCGGATCTCCGCGGCGAGCCGGGGCAACTCGTCCGCCCCCAGCGCCTTCAGGTCCCGTGGTCCCTTGACCGAATCCAGCAGACTGCCAGGCCGTCCGGTCCGCTCGCTCACGGAATCATCCCCTCTGTCGGTCAGCGTCAGAGCCGAGTCTAGTTCGCATGACGGACACCTCCCCCGGGGACGGCGATTCTGCACACTTTATCCACACTTGCAATACCCTTTGCCTCACCATGCGCACTTCCCCCTCCGGGCAACAACCATCACTCACCACCGCGATCACGGCATCTCTCCTGCTCGTGGTCGTCGGCGCCGTGAGTGCGTGCGCTCCCATCGGTCCCTTCACCGGCCCCCTCGGTGGCGCCAAGCCCGCCACAGCCGCCTCGGCCACCACGAACCTCAGCACCCCCGCGGCCGACTCACCGGCGGCCAAGCCGTCCCCCCAGCACTCCCGGCTCTCCGGGGGCGCGCAGCGGGAGGCGCCCACCGGGCGCGCCGCCGCCACGACCAGCCCCCTCTACCGGGTGCGTGGCGTCTCCTCGTCCTCACGGTGCCTGGCGGGGGGAATCCGCGAGGGAAGCGCCTCCTCGTACCGGACGTTCATGACCCGCATCACCCGCTGTCTCGACCGGGTGTGGAGGGCGCGGCTCACCGCCGCCGGCCTGCCCTTCTCCCGCCCGGCCCTGCGCTTCACCACCACGACCAAGGTGACCAGCCCGTGCGGGCGGTGGCCGGCCAAGGCCGCGGGGTTCTACTGCTCGACCAACCGCACGATCTACATCGGTGTGCTCCGCGAGGCGCTGAGCAACCCCTACCCGATCAACCACGCCCAGTTCATGGCCCACGAGTACGGTCACCACGTGCAGAAGCTCATGGGCGTCATGGACTACTACGGCAGGAGCGTCTGGAACGCCAGGCTCTCGACCAAGCTCGCCTTCTCCCGCCGCCTCGAACTGCAGGCCGACTGCCTGGGCTCGGCCTTCCTCCGCCAGGTCTCCGCCGACCTGTCCGTCGAGCAGGCCGACTGGGACTCGATCATCGAGTGGGTCACGGCCAACGGCCACAAGAACTGGATCAGGAACGACCACGGGAAGGGCCGCAACCAGGCCTACTGGATGCAGCGCGGCTTCGAGGTGGGTTCCCCGTCGGCGTGCAACACCTGGTCCGCCTCCGCGAGCACGGTCTCCTGACCTCTTCCGTCGCTTTCAGGATTTTTCGCGTTATCTCTTCGGATGCCTCTTATCTCAGCTTTCGGTCGTCTTTAAACCGCCCTCGGTCCGCCTATCAGGCTTAACATCCGATATCCTCCGTTTCGTTGACCATACC
Organism: Streptosporangium sp. NPDC049376; assembly: GCF_044466505.1. Taxonomy (NCBI): domain Bacteria; kingdom Bacillati; phylum Actinomycetota; class Actinomycetes; order Streptosporangiales; family Streptosporangiaceae; genus Streptosporangium; species Streptosporangium sp. NPDC049376. The sequence goes on from NZ_JBITMT010000007.1 coordinate 254,653, forward strand.
CACCAGGGGCATTTCGCTTTACCCCCCTCTTTACCTCCATTAAGGTTCGGGATCATGCGTATCCCCGCCATCTCCCTTGTTTCCGGTGTGCTGGCGAGCCTGCTGTTCGCCGGTACGGCCGGCGCGGCCCCCTTCGCGCAGGCGTCCGTGAGCAAGGACCCCACGAAGAGCAACCCGATCTACGACAGCGGGCGGTTCAGGATCAAGTCGTGCGACGAGCAGCCGACCCAGCCCGACGACCTCGACGCCGCCCGGGTCGACCTGGAGTTCCTGCTCGACTGCCTGAACACCGGCTGGGGAGACCATCTGACCGAGGCGAATTTCTCGTTCTCCAGGCCCAAGCTCGTCACGACCACCCGGACGGACCTGCAGACCGGCTGCGGCAAATACCCCAAGACCGCCCAGGCCGTCTACTGCCCGAACAACCAGAGGATCACCTTCCGGCTCGACCGTGACATCCTCTCCAAGCAGACAGAGCTGCTCCTGTTCGCGACGATCGCCCACGAATACGGTCACCACGTGCAGCAGCTCACCGGGATCATGACGTCGTATCTCAACCGCAAGTACAGGAACAAGGCGGCGGAACTCGACGCGACCCGCAGAATGGAGCTCCAGGCCGAGTGCTTCGGCGGCGCCTTCATCGGAAGCGTCTGGATGTCCCTCGGCCGCCGCAAGAGGGACCTGGACTACATGATCAAGGTCGCCATCGGCAACGCCACCCACGGCAAACACGCCAACATCGCCTACTGGATCCGCCGAGGCTTCGCCGCCGACTCCCCCGACGCCTGCAACACCTTCACCGCCCCGGCCTCCAAGGTCGCCTGACTCCGTTCATCTTCGAGGGGCGTCGTCCAGCCGGGTTCTGCCCCTCAGAACGGGACTGTTCGATCGGCATGCGCAGTCCTGCCTCTTGGCCTGGACACACGGATCAGGCCGGCCATGAAGGACGGAAGAACGGTCAGACTTGTCCTTCTGGTCTGTCAGGTGGTCCATGCCTCTTATCCACGTACTGTGCTCTTCGGCCGTGACACCGATGACGGCGTTTCCGGGGTTCGACCTCGTGACGAACTCCGGCTCTCCAGGATCAAGCGCCAGCTCCTGGGCCAGCCGGACGTCACCTGGCTGATCCAGACGCCCCGCCCCGGAGGGAGACGGCAGGAAGGTCCCGTCACGGTCGATCACCCCGTTCCGGCGCGCGACGTTCTCCCACTGCCGGTTGACCTCCCCGAGGTGATCCTCGCTTTCCTCGTCCACGGCCGCAGGGGGCTCGACCCCGGTTGAAATCACAAGCCTCCACGCGTCCTCCGGCCGCATCAGGCCTCCCGACGCCGTACGCCCAGCACGACAAGACCGGCTTTCTCAAGCCGAGAGTCACGCTCTGGAGGGTTGGCCGTTTCCGTCCATGAGTACCGCCGTGATGCCGAGCAGGAGAACAACGTCCTCTTCACCGCGGTTTCAAGAGCTCGAAGGTTCGGTCCTCACTCTCAAGACCGTTGGAGGGCGTGCTTACGAACACGACCCGGCCGCCGAGAAGGTGGTTCATTTGGCGACGACCCACCGGACCACCCGCAAACAGTCGATTCAATGTGTCGGCCCACGCTGTATTGCACCTTTTCAGCGGCCAGCCGGATCACCTGAAAAAATCACGTCCGCCGCGGTCACAATGTCGAGCCCGTGAGGGCACCAGGCCTTCAGCTGAGTCGTCTCCAGCCTTCAGGACCGGAGACCATGACCCTCAAAGACAGCGGAGATCCCAGAAGCCGCCGTCGTGATGGTTGTCCTGAAGTTCGACGATGATCCGCCGACGACCGCCGTTCTCCTTCGGATCGTCCATAGGAGAAGCAGGGGGACCGAAAGGTTCCCAGACGTTGACCGCCAAGTCACCCTCTCCGACAGGGGTGATTTTCGCGGTCCGATAGTACGTCAGCACCTCTTCGGCCGAGGCTTCCGTCTCGATCTCAAAACGAACGTGATAGTTGCACAGATCGGCGCCTGGTCTCACTTCGCTCTGTGGCTCGTAGTCCCCGAGATCGCTCCCCTTCGGCAGGGGGTAGCCCAGAGCCCGGTCAACCAGACCGGCCAACTGATGGTCGTGCATCCACGCCGGTGTCATGACGACCACGTAAAGCAGCAGAACCGGCGCGAGCACCCACACTGCACGACGAGGCCATCGCTTCCACGGACCCGACTCGCTTCGTTTCCCTTCCGAAGAGGCAACCAACGTCCCACCGCCCTTCCACGAGTACCCTCTTCCTCCTCATCTTCCCGCATCCTATGGCTTTTTCAAAGCCCTAACAGAATGAATCATCCAATAACGACCGGCGAATCACGCGGGCACGACAGGCACATGCCAATCAAGAATTTTCTCGCACGGTCACCGAATTGCACGTAACGGAAACCATGACCAACGGCTCATCATCAATCCTCAAGAAGGATGATCCATTCAAGCCCAAATACAGCTCCGCCCGTCGGCCTCTTCGCGAAGAAACCGACGGGCGGAGCTCACCTCACCTTAGGCACCTATGGACCACAGCAATCAGAATCCAGCTAAGGCATGAAGCGCGTTTCATCTTCTTGTTTAAGTGCAACCCAGTGAACGGGAAACTGAATTATCGTCAGGTCTGATCCAGGCTCACGATCAGAAGCGTCTCCGGCCTGGTCGACGCCTTGATCGCTTTGCTGATCCCGTCTGGATAGGTCCGGCGTTCCTCGGAGTAGAGCGGCTGGAAATCCAGATATACGCCTTTCCATGCGTTCGACCTCATCTCAACCCCTTCGGGAGCCACCTCCCTGACAACCACCCATTTGCGGTCACTCAAGAGATCACGGGCCTTGCGGGACGCATCAGGGCCGTTCACGCCCCCGACATCGATGACGAGCAGATTCGTGACTTCGATTCCCGCTCCATAGTCCCCTTCGTCGGTGTCCTCTCCCAGCACCTTGCCGATACCACGCACCTCGTCGAGGACAGCCGGATCGACTTGAGTCTTCCCAGAGAACACCCCGCACCCCGACGTAAGGAGGCATGCGCCAAGGAAAACCACAGCCACGCCGAGGAGCCGACCTGTTCGTCGCACGCTCCCACCTATGATCAAGAACATTTCCTTGCAGACACCGCCTCATATCATCTACGACCCAGAGCGCGATCCAGGGCTCTTTGGGTAGCCCTTCCGGAAACGTATCTCTCCGTCTCCGCCCCGTCTCGTTATCCCCGCTGGTGAGCTGCATCCCTTCATCATCCTTTCGAAACCGATGAGCCTTTCCATCCTCCTCACCAGGCATCTTCAGAACGGTCGGCTCAGGGCTGCCCGGCCAAACTGGAGCGTCCTGCGAACTACTCAGTGCTTGCCTGCGGGTTCAGGATGAAAAGCTCATTATTCAGCACAAGTAGCGCACCAAATCAAACCTTGCAAAAATTCAAAGCACAGCCCGTTCTCCATTAAATCCATGGGCTGGTGAGGCCGAAGTTTCGGCCCCACCAGCCCATGGAACAACCTCAACCGTGAAGTCACGGATTACCGGTAAGAGATCTCTATTTCAAGGACGGGGCTCTTTGGCCTATCCAAAAGAGATACCTGGACATATCTTTCGTCCACGACCTTGCCAGCTTGTGCCACACAGGCCGAGCACTCGCCTTCCGACTTTTCGTCCATCTCCCACCCGTCTTTCTTAAACCTCCCAAGGATATCTCCTACCGACATTGAACGGTCAGCCTCGAAAGACAGATAAACCCCGCTGACACCCGAATCGCAGCTATTGTTTTCTGAGATCGTTTCTGCAATATCTGGCGCCAGTAGCGCCAAAGTTGCGTCTTTCAGACTATTGGCATCCTTCTCAGCCTGAGCAACGCACCTCTTCTCGCGAGCGATGACATTGCGACCATCATCAGCACATCCGACAGCTAGCACGAATGCCAGAGCAACACAGATTGATACAGAGATAATTCTCGATGGCAAGGCTTACACCATCCTAAGAGATTACAGATTCCGATTACCAGAGCGTACCATCCTTATAGAGGCTTCTGGCAACATCGAAGAGCGACTGAGCGAAGAAGTAGTTCACCCCTCTTGGGGTTTGAACTCGTGCTACAAGTTCATCTTTATGCGCCTTCCCATACCTCCTCCCTACCTCATTGTTGTGAGGATCCCTCACTGAATCGCAGCGCCCATACCTACCTTTTCCTCCACAACCATCTGCAGGCCAGTGAGTCTCTTCGTGGATTTGACCGAACTCTGCGGCCTTTTTCTCTCCGATTACTATGGCCAGCACCGCCTGCCATATGAAGTGACGTACCGCATTCCTCTCCCCAGTCTCCTTTTTTATTCGGCTGTGAACATAGTTCCAGACTGTCTGAGTGATGTCTTTGGTAGCCTTGCAGATGTTGAAGTTCTTAAAGCACCAATCTTTTTCTTTTGGCGTTGGATCAAGTCCGTTCTGCCCCCCTGAAGGGTCATCCAGCTTAGAGGAGGAAGAAACAAGAACTATTGAACTGATCGATAGTTTCCCATGCTGTTTTGCCGGATAAAGATTCAGCAATGCTGACCAGAGCCGCTCAAGTTCGGTTTTGTTCCAGTCGGCTATCTCATAGAGGAGCATGTAAGCTTTCCGCGCTTCCTCGGTTGCATTCCAGAAGCGTTCTGGCGCCGGCCTACCGTTCTCTGTAAAGCCTGCCCTCTCCCCTTCTTCTGCCGAGAAGAGCGGCGGTATCCAGCCCAGCCCATCGTTCTCCACATTGACACGTCCGCCCGGAGTGGTGGGTTCCGGAGCATATCCGGGAATGATCGATATAGATCCAGACTGCGGAGAGTAAGCATCCGGGTAAACTACACGGTCGGGTATCCCGGAGATGCCCCATGAAGACGATGTATCCCGCGAGACGTGTCCGGTGGGATCAACGTTGCTCAGGGGAGCGGCATTACCGTAGGTGTAACGGTTGCCCTGGACCGATGGGTCCGGGTTGAGGGTGGCGGTGTCGCGGGAGGTGAAGGCGCCGGTGCCGGGCTGGTACCAGCGGGCGTTCATGTTGACCTTGCCGGTGTCCGGGTCGGTGTACTCGCCCTGATAGCCCAGCCCACGGGTGGCGCCGGTACGCTGGATGACCTGCCCGAACGGGTCGTAGGCCGTCGAGTCGGTCAGCGCGGTGCCGGAGAAGGTCCCCACCAGGTCGCCGTGCAGGTCGGTCATGGCGCCCACGGCGGTGGTGCCGCCCTCCTGCAGGCCAAGCAGTCCGCCGAACGGGTCGCGGCCGTACTTGGCCTGGACGGCTCCGACGCCGTCGGTGACGGCGGCGATGTCGTTGGTCAGGCCGGAGTAGACGTAGCGCTGCTGGTCGGTGCCCTTGCTGCGGGAGACAACCCGGCCTAGGGCGTCGTAGCCGTAGCTGACGTCACCGTCGGAGACGAGCCGGTCGAAGGCGTCGAAGGCCAGGTTGCGGGTGGTGCCCGCCTTGGTCTCGGTCGCCGTCGTGCCGCGGGGGGTGTAGGTGTAGTCGGTACCGTCCCCAGACAGGAGGCGGTTGCGTTCGTCGTAGGTGTAGGTCGTGGACCCGGCCTTGGTGCGGTTGCCCGCGTCGTCCCACTCGTAGCCGGTGACGGCGCCGCCGGGGGCGGTCCAGGAGGTTAGCCTGCCGGAGCGGTCGTAGGTGTAGGTGTTGGCGCCCGCCCCTGCGGTGCCGACGGTGGTCTTGCCGGTGAGGTTGTCGTCCTTGTCCCACCCGTAGGTGATCTTCGCCAGCTGGGTGCCGGAGCTGTTCTTCAAGGTGTGGGTGGCGACACGGTCGACGGCGTCATAGGTGTAGGCCTGGCTGTTGACCGTCCCCGCGGAGGTCTGGCTGGTCAGCCGGTCGGCGTTGTCGTAGCCGTAGGTCCAGGTCCGCCCGGTCACCGGGTCGGAGGCGGTGGCCAGCCGGTTGGCGTTGTCCCAGGTGAAGCTCGCCGTACCGGTCGGGTCCACCCGCTGGGTGGGGTTGCCCAGGTTGTCGTAGGCGTAGGTGGCGACCTGGGTGCCCGCCTTGGAGACCTTGGTCAGCAGGCCGCGGTCGTTGTACTCCAGGGTGTAGTCACCGAGCGTGGTGACCCGGCCCGCCTGGTCGTAGACGGCGTCACGGTCGGGGGTGGTGACCGAGGCTCCGCTGCCGGCCTGCTTGGTGACCTGGTTCAGCGGGTCGAAGGTGCGGTCGATGCGCACCCCGCCCGGCTGGATGGTGGACACCGCGTTGCCGCTCGCGTCGTAGGCGGTGGTCCAGGTGCGGTCAGCGGCATTGGGGTGGGCGGTGGTGGACGGCTCGATCACCGACTCGGCCAGGCCCAGGCTGTTGTAGGTGGTCCAGGTGGCGTTGCCCCGCCCATCGGTGACGCGGGTACGGGCGCCCGCGGCGTCGTAGCCGAACGTGGTGGTGATCGTCTTGGTGGCGGAGACCGGCTCGACCAGCGAGGTCAACCTGCCCGCCGCGTCGAAGGCGCGGGTGGTGACATGTCCTTCGCCGGAGGTCGTGCTGGTCGCGTTACCGGCCGGGTCGTAACCGGCGCTGACGGTGCGCACGGTGGCGCCGGTGCCGTCCAGGTCCTTCACGTCGGTCTTGCGGCCGGCCAGGTCGTAGACGGCCTCGGTGGCGTTGCCCAGCGGGTCGGTGACCTTGGTCTGGCGGCCCTGGATGTCGTAGGCGAACGTCGTGGAGTGACTCAACGGGTCGGAACTCGCGGTGACCTCTCCGGCGGCGTTGACCGTGAAGGTGGTGGTCTTGTTGCCCGGCGCCACGGATTTGGTGAGGTTACCGGCGTTGTCGTAGGTCAGCTTGGTGGTGTAGGACGCGGTGGTCGGGACACGCTCGATCTGCGTCTGGGTGATCTTCCGCCCCAGGTCGTCGTAGGTGGCCTCGCCCCGCGCCCCGGTCGGGCTCACCGTGGCGAGTTGCTCGCCCAGCAGGTCGAACTCCGACACCCACACCCCGCCCGGCCCGGACGATCCCGGGTCGGTCTGGCGCACCGGGCGTCCCAGCGCGTCATAGTCGGTCTTGGTGACATACCCTCGTGGATCGGTCGCCTGGGTACGGCGGCCCGCCGCGTCGTAGACGAAACTCACCGTCGGGGTGACCGCGCTGCCGCCCGGCGGGGTGTAGGACGGCGAGGTCACCGAGGTCAGGCGGCCCGCCTTGTCGAAGGCCGAGGTGATGGTACGGCCCTCGGCGTCCACACTGTGGGTGACCTCGCCCGCGGTGTTGTAGCCGGACGTGGTCGTCGGCCTGCCGTTGACGGCGGCCGCGCCGTTCTTCTCGATCGCCACCTGCGGCGCCTTGGTCTCCACCAGTTGCCCGACGATGTCGTAGCGCATCGTGGTGGTGAAGTCCGCCGCGGTGGCCCCGGAGACGTTACCCCGCGGATCGGTCTGCGACGTCAGCAGACCACGGTCGTCGTAGGTGCTGGTGGTGACCAGGTCGTCGGCGCCGTTCTCCACCGTCTGCCGGGTCACCTGGTTCAGGGTGTTGTAGACGTAGTCGGTGGACTCGGTGCGGGTGGTCCCGGCGCCGGTGAAGGTCTCGTTCGTGACGTTGCCGGCCGCGTCATAGGCGAAGGCGGTCTTGCGCTTGAGGGAGGCCGGGTCAAGCGTGGTGGAGGTCGTACGGCCCGCGGCGTCGTAGACGGTCTCGACGGTGGTCTTGCCGCCTCCGGTGATCTTCTTGGTGAGGTTTCCCGCCGCGTCGTAGGTGTTGTCCTCCAGCACCACGTCCACGGGGGTCGTGGAGCCGTTCAACCGCACGTCGTCGGCGGTCACCTGCGACAGTCGGTTGTCGGTGAAGTAGGTGTAGGAGGTCTTGCGGCCCATCGCGTCGACCTTGGCGCCCAGCCGCCCGGCCGGGTCGTAGGTGTAGGACTCCAGCACCTTGTCCTGTGGGGCCTGCGGGCTGACCGGGCTGCCGGTCCAGTTCTTCAGCGTCTTCGTGGCCAGTTCACCGCGGTTGGTGTAGCCGAACGTGGTCACCGTGCCCATCGGATCGGTCGCCGAGATGCGTGCTCCGATGTTGTCCCAGGTCGATTGGGTGACGCCGCCTTCGGGGTCGGTGACCGTCTTCAGACGGCCGTTCGTGTCGTAGGTGTAGGTGGTGGTGCGCGCCGCATCCCCACCGGTCACATCCGACAGGGTCTCGGTGAGCTTGTTGCCGTCGGCGTCGTAGGTGAAGGTCACCTTGGCGGTGTGGGTGACGTCGGTGACCTCGTTCTTCACCCCGGCCCCGGTCTGGGTGAGCACTCGGCCGAGCCCGTCGTAGGTGAACGTCGTGGTCACTCCGGCCGGGTTCGCCGTGGAGATCTCCTTACGGGAGGTCACCCTGCCGACCGCGTCATAGGTGAACGCGACGACCAGGCCGGACGGGCTGGTCGTCTCGGCCAGGTCCCCGGCCGCGGTGTAGCGGTAGGTCGTCTCGTTGTTCCTGGCGTCCTTGCCCGACTTCACCAGTCCCGCCGGGGTGAGACCTCCGCCGACCGCCGCCTCGGTGCCGTCGGTGTAGGTGTAGGTCACCGACCGGCCACTGGAGAAGTCCGGCGTCGCCGGGGTGGTCACTTTCGCCAGTTCACCGTAGGTGGTGTATTCGGAGGTGGTGGCGTAGGTGTTGTCGGTGGCGCTGGTCGAGCGGGCGTCCCGACCGGCGGTCACCTGGTCGTTGCGCGGGTCGAACTCGTCGCCGGTGTTGCGGTAGTAGGAGCGGTAGGTGGTCTGGCAGTTCCCCGCAGCCCGGCAGGTCGTGGCCGCGGTGATGTTACCCCGGGCGTCGTTGACCTGTTTGACGGTGTTGCCGTTGGGATCGGTGACCTTTGCCAGGAACCCGCCGGTGTCGTAGGTGTAAGAGGTGATCTTGCCGAGCTGGTCCTTCCGGCTCACCAGACGGTCACCGCGCCAGGCGTCGTGAGTGTACTCAAGAGAGTTGTTCTTGGGGTCGGTCACGATGACCGTCGCCTTGCCGGTGTTGGCGTTGTAGGTCTTGGCGCCGAGCTTCCACAAACCGCCGTTCTGGTCGGTGTGGGTCTTGAGCCGGTCGGTCACCGCGTCGTAGGTGTTGGTCACCCAGACCCGCCCCGACGCCTGGGTGATCTTCGTCAGCTCGTACGGCGCCGCCGCCTGCGCCGCGTAGTGCGCCTGCACCTCCTGCAGGGTCAGCGGCCGGTCGTACAGCGCCACTTCGTCGATCGATCCGGTGTAGGGCAGCCCGCCCGAGGTCGGGGCCGCAGGCCAGGTGCTGTAGTACTCTCCGGCACCGACGATGGCGTAGTCGATCCGTTTCGGACTCGGTGCGCCGGTCAGCACGCCGACCTGCTGGCCGTCGAGGTACATCCGCTGCTCGGTCTCGGTCAGGGTGAGCACCACATGGTGCCAGGCGTTGTCGTTGACCGTCCCGGACGAGGTGATCGGGGAGATCGGCGTGCCACTCTTCCGCTTGCGGAGCTGGCCGCGCAGTTTGCCGTCGGTGCCCACGTACAGCAGACCCTGCTCCTGGAACGTCCAGTCGTCGGTGAAGTTGGCCAGTGTCATCACGATGCCTGAGCCGCTGGTCTTGAACCAGGTCTCGAACGAGGCCGTGCCCTGCAGCCGGTTCAGGCTGTCACCGGGCAACTCCACACTGGCGGTGCCGTTGAAGGAGGCCGCGGTGTCGGTGGTGCCCGCCAGCGCGCCAGACTGGCCCAACGTCACGCTCTCGTAGGTTCCCTTGCCCGCGCCTCGGCCGGAGTCGGCGGCGTCCGTGCCGGTGGTCTCGTTCAGCCGCCAGTACCCCAACGGGTCGGAGTTGAGCACATTGGTGCGGTACAGCGATCCGGTGGCGTACTCGATCGTGGTGCAGTTCGGTGCCGCGACCGGTGCGCACACCTGGGTCAGCTGGTCCCCACTGTAGGTGTAGGTCCAGGTCAGGGCGGTGCCGTCGACCGGCGGGGTGGACACCGAGGCCACGCGGTCACCGCTGTAGGTGAAGGTCAGGAACCGTCCGCCCGGCGCGGTGACCTGAGTCAGCTTGCCGCCGGTGTCACGTTCCAGGTCCAAGGCGCGGTTACGGGCGTCGGTGATCTTCGTCAGGCGGCCCTGGGCGTCGAACAGATAGGAGGTGGAGGACTTGTCCATCAGCCGCCACCCACCGCCGCTCACTTCGCCGAGGGTGGCGTACATGCCGGGCGGCGGCTGGAAGGTCCCGTCCCCGTTGGCGGCGAACCGTACCTGTCGGCCGTCGGGGTAGGTCACCAGCAACGTGTCCACCGCGCCGCCCGTCTCGGGCTGGACCTTCATGTCGAAGCGGGTCGACCAACCGGCCCCGAACAGGCCGTCGCGGCGGGGGTCCATGCTGTTGTAGGAGCGCACGATCGACAGTGACGGTCCCGCGCCGGCCACCGTCGCGTCGGTGGCCGAGGTGGTGTAGTTCCCCGCCAACTGGTGGAACTCCTGACCGTTGACGCCCCGGGTGGCCAGCTGCGAGGTGATGGCGGGCTGACGCACCCCGGTGGTGAAGGTCCAGGTGCCGCTGGTGGTGGTGGCTCCGCTGTGGGCGTCCTTGATCTTCACCTCCCACCAGTACTGCTTACTCCAGGCCAGCTTGTAGGCCGTGGGCACCCGCCAGGTCGTCACATCCTCAGCCAGCTCCCCCGAGGACTGACAACCACTGCCGGTCATGTTCTCGTTGTCACAGATCTTGAAGGTGAACTGGACCGGGTAGTTGTCGTCGTTGCTGTGCCCCTCGACCACCAGCAACGGGGTACGGGAGTCCACCAGCATCTGATCCGTCGGGAACAACTGCGTCACCGACGGCGGCTGCCCCGTGGGATCAGGATCCACAGGCGGCGGGCACACCCCGTAGTCCGTCCAGAAGCCGCCGAATCCACCGCCGGGCGTCTGACCCACCGACTCCAGACGCGCGTGCCAGATGTGGCCGTTGTAGGCGACCACCGACCCCGCCGGATACAGGGTTGTCGAGTTGTAGTACGGATACGACGAACAGTAGTCAGTGAAGGTCATACTGCGTGCCTCGACCGGCAACGCCCCCTTCGGCAGCGCGGCCTTCCTCGCGACCGACGCCGCCACCTTGACCGAGGTGGCCGTCGCCTTCGCAGAGACCAACGAGGGCAACCCGGCCGCCGAACCAGACAACTGATCCGGGGTGTCAGGTAATCCTCCGGAAATGGTTACTTCCACGGCAGCCACGGGTAAGGCGCTGATCGGCACCAGGCCGGGAAGAACCGTAAATAAGATGAGAAGAATCCAGCGGGCTGATTTCCGCCATGACGGATTACGGCGCAAGGGCGCACCTTCCAAACTAATCAGCACGAAGTCCGATACCTCTGCGTCAGCGCATGGCGCAGCAGACCCATCCGGGGCCTAGGGAACATTCGGGGATGCTTCGCGCAAACGATCAAAATGTACACATCGATCACCCGTGCACACAAGATCTACATAAAGGGTAAATAAAGTGATCATTTTGGCGCTATCCGGCAACGCCGGATCTCGCATGAGCCATCACTCGCGGTAGCTTTCAACCGCCCAACGGGGGCGCCAACAACAGCGACGCGAAATCGACACCGCCGTTACCCGATTTCTCGAAAACAAAACACCTTTTTTGGTGAATCCTTCGTTTCACGACCGCGAATCCCAGGCCGTCACTCACGGGCCAGGGATCTCAGACCGTTCACCCGCTGGATCAACATGGAATGAGCCGGCCCGGAAGACACCAAGCCGAGGGCGGGGAGCCGGAGGGCCTGCGGCCTCGGGGTCGTGTGGACCTTCACGAGCATGGAGGCGAGCAGGGCGGGGCGGCCCAGTTGTACGGCGGCGCCCCGGTCGGCGGCCAGTTCCCGGTAACGGCTGAGCGGTCGCAGCGGAAGTCGGGCCAGGGCGATGAGGACACCGGCCACCGCGATGGGCAGCCCCGTCTCGAACAGTTCGCCGAGTCCGCGGCCGGCCCAGGCCAGTGCGATGGCGAACGAGCCGGCCAGGGTCGTCACCGCGACGTCGCGGTGACGGATGTGCGCGATCTCGTGGGCCAGCGCCGCGGCGAGTTCGTCGGGTTCCAGGACGCGCAGCAGCCCACTGGTGACGATCAGGGTGGTGTGCCTGCGGGAGCGACCGACGGTGAAGGCGTTGGGGACGGGGTCGAGGCTGACGGCGACACGGGGTTTGGGCAGTCCGCTGAGCGCGCAGAGCCGGTCGAGCGCCGCGTGCAGTTCGGGCTCGCGCTCGGCGTCGACGAACCTGGCCCCCGCGACCCGCCGGGCGAGCCGCTCCGTGCCGAACCACTGCAGCGCGACGGTCAGCGCGGTCAGTACGGCGACGACGGGCGAGGGAACCCCGCACCGCAGGGCGACGGCCACCGGGATCGCGTAGAGCGCACCGAGCAACGCCAGCGAGACGAACATCCGGACGTACAGGCCGCGCATGCCTCTCCTTCCAGCCACGTCGACGTAGCCGGAAGGTCTCCCCTGGTCCGCGCGGACCCTGCCTGACCGGGCGTTGGCCGTACTGACGACCAGGCAGCGTGAGGGTACTCCCCTTCCCCGTTCAGAAGATTGTCCCGACAATCCGCCTTCGAGACAACTCCTTCCGCGAACGTGAACGACCTCGCTTTTCGAGAGCGAGCTCCGCCCTTTGAGAAGTCCCGTGGAAAGCCCTACGGGGAAACCGCTCAGAAAGAAATTCCTTCAGAACTCGCCCCTTGGAACAGCCGAAGCCCTTAGTGAGCATCCCGTCACCCTCAGAAACGGTCTCTCCTTGGGGAGAAACGCGCCCGGCGGGAACAGTCCTGAAGAACGAAGAAAGGGCGGGTGAGACCCGTGAAGGTCTCACCCGCCCTTTCCGCAGGTGTTACTTGGCGATCAGGGAGCGCAGGACGTACTGCATGATGCCGCCGTGGCGGTAGTAGTCGGCCTCTCCGGGCGTGTCGATGCGCACGACCGCCTGGAACTCCTTGCCGTCCGCCCTGACCGTCACGGTCCGCGGGATTCCGCCGCCGTTGAGCTCCTCGACACCGACGATGTCGAAGGTCTCCTCACCGGTCAGGCCCAGCGAGTCGACCGTCTCGCCCTCGGGGAACTGCAGCGGAAGCACACCCATGCCGATGAGGTTGGAGCGGTGGATGCGCTCGTAGGACTCGGCGATGACGGCGCGGACGCCGAGCAGCGCGGTGCCCTTGGCCGCCCAGTCACGCGAGGAGCCCGAGCCGTACTCCTTGCCCGCCAGGACGACGAGCGGGACGCCGGCGGCCTGGTAGTTGACCGAGGCGTCGTAGATGAAGGACTGCGGGCCGCCCTCGACGGTGAAGTCGCGGGTGTAGCCGCCCTCGACGCCGTTCAGCAGCAGGTTCTTCAGCCGGATGTTGGCGAAGGTGCCGCGGATCATCACCTCGTGGTTGCCGCGGCGGGAGCCGTAGGAGTTGAAGTCCTTGACCTCGACGCCGTTGGCCTTGAGGTAGTCAGCGGCCGGGGTGCCGACCTTGATGGAGCCCGCCGGGGAGATGTGGTCGGTGGTGACCGAGTCGCCCAGCTTGGCCAGGACCTTGGCGCCCGTGATGTCGGTGACGGGGTCCGGCTCCTGCGGCATGCCGTCGAAGTAGGGGGCCTTGCGGACGTAGGTCGAGGCCGGGTCCCACTCGAAGGTGTCGCCGGTCGGGATCGGCAGCGACTGCCAGGCCTCGTCGCCCTTGAACACGTCGGCGTAGTCACGCAGGAACATGTCCTGGTCGATGGAGGAGGCCACGACCGCGGAGACGTCCTCGGGCGAGGGCCAGATGTCGGCGAGGAAGACGGGCTCGCCGTCCACGCCGGTGCCCAGCGGCTCGTTGTTCAGGTCGATGTCCATGGTGCCCGCGAGGGCGTAGGCGACGACCAGCGGCGGCGAGGCCAGGTAGTTCATCTTGACGTCGGGGTTGATGCGACCCTCGAAGTTGCGGTTGCCGGACAGCACCGCGGTGACCGCCAGGTCGTTGGCCTGGATGGCGGCGGAGATCTCCTCCTGCAGCGGGCCGGAGTTGCCGATACAGGTGGTGCACCCGTAGCCGACCAGGTTGAACCCGATCTTGTCGAGGTATGGCTGCAGCCCGGAGCGCTCGAAGTAGCCGGTCACGACCTGGGAGCCGGGGGCCAGGGAGGTCTTCACCCACGGCTTGCGGGTCAGGCCCTTGTCCACCGCGTTCTTCGCCAGCAGGGCGGCGCCCATCATGACGTACGGGTTGGAGGTGTTGGTGCAGCTGGTGATGGCCGCGATCGTGACGACGCCGTGGTCGATCTCGAAGCTCGTGCCGTCGGACAGGGTGACCTCGACGGGCCGGTGCGGACGCTCACCGTTGAGCCCGGCGGCGTGCGGCTTGTCGCCGTTGCCGTCGTGGCCGATCGCCGGGGAGTCGGAGGCGGGGAAGGACTCGGCGGAGGCCTCGTCGACCGGCCCCTGGATGCTGGGGGCGTAGTCCTTGACGGCCGCCCGCCAGGCCCGCTTGGCGTCGGACAGCGCGATGCGGTCCTGCGGGCGCTTGGGACCGGCGATCGACGGGACGACCGTGGCCAGGTCGAGCTCGATGTACTCGGAGAAGACCGGCTCGGGGGCGGACGGGTCGAGCCACAGGCCCTGGGCCTTGGCGTAGGCCTCGACCAGCGCGACCTGCTCCTCGGAGCGGCCGGTGAGCCGCAGGTAGCTGACCGTCTCGCCGTCGATCGGGAAGATGGCGCAGGTCGAGCCGAACTCGGGGCTCATGTTGCCGATGGTGGCGCGGTTGGCCAGCGGCACGCTGGAGACACCCTCGCCGTAGAACTCGACGAACTTGCCGACGACGCCGTGCTTGCGCAGCATCTCGGTGATCGTGAGGACCAGGTCGGTCGCGGTGGCGCCCGCGGGGAGCTTGCCGGTGAGCTTGAAGCCGACCACGCGCGGGATGAGCATGGAGATCGGCTGGCCGAGCATCGCGGCCTCGGCCTCGATGCCGCCGACGCCCCAGCCGAGAACGCCGATGCCGTTCTCCATGGTGGTGTGGGAGTCGGTGCCGACGCAGGTGTCCGGGTAGGCCTTGCCGTCACGGATCATCACGACGCGGGCGAGGTGCTCGATGTTCACCTGGTGCACGATGCCGGTGCCCGGCGGGACGACCTTGAACTCGTCGAAGGCGGTCTGGCCCCAGCGCAGGAACTGGTAGCGCTCGCGGTTGCGCTCGTACTCCCGGTCCACGTTGCGCTGGAAGGAGTCGGGGCCGCCGAAGAAGTCGACGATCACGGAGTGGTCGATGACCATCTCCGCGGGGGCCAGCGGGTTGATCCTGGCGGCGTCGCCGCCGAGCTCGCGCACGGCCTCGCGCATGGTGGCCAGGTCCACGACGCAGGGCACACCGGTGAAGTCCTGCATGATCACGCGGGCCGGGGTGAACTGGATCTCCACGCTGGGCGCGGCGGACGGGTCCCACTGGCCGAGGGCCTGGATGTGGTCGGCGGTGATGTTGGCGCCGTCCTCGGTGCGGAGCAGGTTCTCCAAGAGGATCTTCAGGCTGTACGGGAGGCGCCCCGACCCCTCGACGGCGTCCAGCCGGTAGATCTCGTATTCCGCGTCTCCGACGCGGAGCGTGTCACGGCTGCCGAAGCTGTTCGCGGACACGGTTCGCCTCCCTTGTCACCCTGTGTTGTCTGAAGCACCCACACGAAAAGGGCGCAACTGAATCCTGCCGCACCGCCGGATCGCCTCATTCGGTTAGGTATGCCTAACCAGCAGGACGTCCATCAGGTTGCAGCGGTTGTCTCGATATCAAGATATATGGGCATGTATCTCGATATCAAGTTACTCACGGGTATGGTCAGGGTTGGACGAGGCGGAAGTAGAGCAGGCCCAGGACGACCACCGAGAGCACCGGGGCGAGGAACTTCTGCTCGAAGGCGCGGCCCGTCTTGATGCCTATCTTCCAGGGCAGCAGCCAGCGCTGACGCAACGGCCACAGCACCGGGCAGCCCTTTTCCGTGCAGCAGTCTCCCACGACGTGCACCAGGCAGCCGACCGCGACCGCCACCCCCAGCCAGGCGTACCCCACGTTCTCATTGCGGAAGACCACGAACAGCCCGAAGGTCAGGCCGATGTTGACCATCGCGGAGGCGACCTTCTTGCCCGGGACGCCGATGCCGATGGCCCGCAACGCCAGGCCGATGAGCAGCACGACGAGGATGTCCCTGCCGATCGGATAGGTGTTGGCCAGGTAGTGCGCCCCGAACCCGACGGCGACCGCGAACAGCAGCGAGTGGGTGGCGTGCCGGTGCCCCCCGCTCAGCCACGAGACGG
This sequence comes from Streptosporangium sp. NPDC049376, assembly GCF_044466505.1. Taxonomy (NCBI): domain Bacteria; kingdom Bacillati; phylum Actinomycetota; class Actinomycetes; order Streptosporangiales; family Streptosporangiaceae; genus Streptosporangium; species Streptosporangium sp. NPDC049376. The sequence continues at coordinate 270,922 of NZ_JBITMT010000007.1, forward strand.
CCTTGCTCAGCCCCCAGGTGACCGGGCCGAAGGTCTGGGCGATCGTCGCGCTCGGGTGGTCCAGGTCCGGCAGCATCGCGGCCCCGGCGCAGACCAGCGTCCCGGCGATGAACTCCGCCGGGGTGAGCGCGTGCACCATGACCCCGGTCTCGATGAACCTGGAGGACTCGGTGAGCAGCGGCAGGGCCGCCAGCGTCGGCGCCACTCCCAGCCACGCCACCGCCCCCGTCAGCGCGTGCGTGTGCCCCATCATCGGCCAAACACTCCCATCAAGATCACTTTGATCGACTGTACGGCAAAGCCCGCCCAAACAGAGGATCAAGTCATTCTTCATCGTCGGCGTGTCGGCCGTAAGTGCTCGATGGGAAACATACGCGCGACCGGAGCAGGGCGGAGCGGCTTCGAACCACTCCCCGGATCCGTCCGCATGAGGGCCGTACCGGCCCCGCGCGCCGGCGGGTCCTCCAGGGGCCTCCTCGCCGCCCCTGATCCCGGACCCACGAAGGGGCCCCTACCCGAGGGACGCCCGCCGTGATCGCCCGGAGCTCAGCCGAGGGGGCGCCCGCCGTTCCGGTCGTCGGCCCTGTCATACCCGCCGTGACTTCTCCGGCCGGACCGGTCACCGCTCCATGACCGATCGCCGCCTCTGGAGCGGTCGTATCCACGGTCGGCGAACCGTCCGGTACCCCGGCCGCCGCGCCGTGCGCCCGTCCGGCCGCCGGAGCCCTCGAACGTCCATCTCCTGGAGCGCGTTCCTCCGTGTGGCCCGCCCCTGGCGTGCGTCCCGTCGAGTTCGCCGGCCCGCCGGGTGTTCCGCCCCGCCCGGTGTTTCCTCGACCATCCGGCCTGCCACTCGTCGGCCCACTCGGTGCCCGCGGAACGCCTGTTCCCCCGGTCGTGTCCCCATCGCCAGCCGCGTCGGCCGGCTCCCGGGTTCGTCCGTCCGGTGGCCCGCCTTCCGGCGTGCTCACCGGCCGGGGGCCCCTGCCGTCCGACCGTCCAGCCGGTGGAGCTGTCGTGCCCCGGTTTCGAGTGCTGCTGCGTGGCTCCCACGGCCGCGATCCCCACGAGTACGGCCAGCAGTCCGGCGCGCATCATGTCCATTGGTTTCTCCCCCTGGTCCGTTCGATCTTCAGGGGGCAGATCTCCACAGACGTTCTACCCGGGGGCCGGGAACGGCTAACGGACGCGAGAAGGGGCGCGAGGCCACGCATGAGAAGGGCGACCCGGGGGAAGATCTCCCTCAGGCCGCCCGTTTCTCCACAAACGACAGACGGGACCGTTCCGTGCCGAAAGCACCCCCCAGCCCTTCCGGCGCGGAACGAATCCCGTCTATGTCCTTTGTAACGTGCAGGTCTCAGGAGTTGTTCCAATTTCAGCCGGGAATTACGTGATCTATCTCACTTTCTCGTCTCGCAGCCGAGAGTTCGCCCTCCGTGACGGTCCGCAGGAAGGGCACGACCGGCACGACGGCCAGTACGGCGAAGCCCGCGAAGGCGGCTCTCACCCCCGACAGTTCGGCGAGCAGCCCGGCCAGTCCGGCACCGACGGGCAGGGTTCCCCAGCTCAGCAGGCGTGAGGCGGCCGAGTAGCGTCCCAGCAGGTGGTCGGGGACGATCAGCTGCGCCAGGGTGCGGCTGTTGACCGTCCAGAGCGTGCCTCCCATGCCGCCCAGGAACGCGGCCGCGCCCACCGCCCAGGCCTGGGGAAGGGCCGCGGGGACGACCATCATCAGGATCGTGCCGACGAGGTCGAGGAACAGCGCCCACCGCACACCGAGCAGGCGGTTGACCGGGCCGGTGAGCACCGCACCGGCCAGGCCGCCGACGCCGATCGAACCGAGCAGCAGGCCGTACGCGGCGGGGTCGAGGCCGAGGGTCCGCACGGCGTAGGAGGGCAGCAGGGCCAGCCAGGCGCTCCAGCAGGCCACGAGCACCGCGATGGTCAGTGACATCGTGCGCAGCAGGCGGTGCCGCCACAGGAAGGCGAGCCCTTCGACCATCTCCCCCCGCACCCCGCTGGGTCGCGTGGCCGTACCGGCCGGGCGGGCGACGCGGAAGCGGCCCGCGAGCAGGGCGAGCAGTACGGCTCCGAGCGCGAAGGCCCCGGCGGAGGAGCCGAGCGCGAAGGCGGCGCCGACACCGGTCAGCAGGCCGCCGACGGCCGGTCCGGCGAACTCGTTCGCCACGGTCTCCGCGCCCGCGATCCAGGCGTTGGCCCGGCCGAGCCGTTGCCTGGGCACCGCGGCGGGGACCAGGGCGCCGACCGCGGAGTTCGCGACGACCTCGGCCAGGCCGATCAGGACTCCCGACAGGTAGAGCAGTGGCAGGGTCAGCGCCTCCGCCGTGACCGCGGCCAGCAGGGCGAGCGCGACCGCGAGCCTGACCAGGTTGGCCAGGGCGGCCAGGCGTCTGCGGTCGCCCCGGTCGACGAGCACGCCCACATGGAGGGAGGCCAGCAGCCACGGCAGCGTCAGGGTCAGCCCGACCCCGGCGACCAGGCCGGGCGAGTCGGTCAGCTCGACGGCGAGCAGAGGGAGCGCGATCTTGGCCACCCCGTCGGCGAGGTTGGTCGCGACGGTGAAACCGATGAGCACCGTCTCGTTGCGCCGCGGCGCCCGTTCCGCGTAAGTCATCATCAGCTAACCCCCAAAACACTTTAGAAGGTTACAAGGTAGCCCTGAAGCCCGAGATGCGAAATCAGGGGTTGTTCTTAGAACGCTCTCGATATATCTTTGACACATCAAGAGCGGTCGGAGGACGATCGCCGAGAACAGGGGGTACCGACATGTCGGCGGAAGCGATGGGAGGCTGGGCCTCGGGGGCCGTGCCGCACGAGATCAGGCGCGAGATGAGGCGCGCCGCCAGGGAGGTCTTCAGGGGCATGGCCACCGCCTGGCACCACGACGGCCCGGGCCCGCGCGAGCACGGCCCGCACGCCTTCGGGCCGCACGAGCACCACCACAGGGAGCACAGGGAGCACGGAGAGCGCCGGGAGCACAGGGAGCGCGGTGGCCGCCGCAGCGGGCCGTTCCCCGGTGGCCCCTTCCCCTGGGACTTCGGCAGGGGCGGTCCGTTCGGGCGAGGGGGCCCGTTCGGCGGGGGCGGCCCCTTCGGGCGAGGGCGCAAGGCGAAGCGGGGCGACGTCCGCGCCGCGATCCTCGCACTGCTCTCCGAGGAGCCGCGCAACGGCTACCAGATCATCCAGGAGATCGCCAAGCGCAGCCAGGGGGGCTGGAAGCCCAGTCCCGGCGCGGTCTACCCGGCGCTCCAGCAGCTCACCGACGAGGGCCTCGTCCTGTCCGAGGAGGCCGACGGGCGCAAGTCCTTCCAGCTCACCGAGGCGGGCAGAGCCTATGTCGCCGAGCATCAGGAGGAGCTGCGCGCGCCGTGGGAGGAGATGACCCCCGATCTCGGGGAGAGTTCCTGGGAACTGATGGATCTGGCCCGCCAGTCAGCCGTCGCTCTCTTCCAGGTCTTGCAGAATGGCAGTGAGGCGCAGATCCGCCAGGCCCGGCAGATCATGATCGACACGCGCCGCAAGCTCTACCAGATCCTGGCAGACGGCGAACCCGGCGAGGAGTGATCCCACGATGACGTTTCCCGACGATCTCCGCATCGGAGACGCCGAACGCGACGCCGCCACGGAGGCCCTGCGTGAGCACTACGCGCAGGGCAGGCTGAACCACGAGGAGTTCGAGGAACGCCTCGACGTGATCATGACGGCGCGTACAGGTCGTGATCTGGCCCGCGCGGGCGCCGACCTGCCCGATCTGCCCGGCATGTACGGCTTCGGCGCCACCGAGAACGGCGGCCACGGCGCCGTCGCGGAGGGTGGCGGGGAGCGGTGGGACCATCACTCATGGGACCAGCGGGAGTGGCGCAGGCAGTGGCGCGATCAGTGGCGTGAGGCCCGCAGGCTCCACCGGCACGCCCATCACGGCTGGTCCCACTCCGGCCAGTGGCAGCAGCAGTGGAACGAGCAGTGGCGGAACCAGGCGGCACTGCAGCGGCTGACCGCCCAGCGGTGGGCCGCGGCCCGGCATCACCGGCCGGGGCACCACCGGGGCGGGGGCGCGTTCGTGCCGGTGCTGATCGGGGTGGTCGCCCTGACGGCGATCATGGGGTTCGGCGTCTTCAAGATCCTGTTCCTGGCCTGGATCGTGATGGCCGTGGCGGGCGTGTTGCACCGCAAGCACTGGCACCACCGGATGGGCCACGGCCGCAGGTGAATCCCCTGGTCCGGCCCCTTCCGTCCACGGGAGGGGTCAGGCCAGAGACTCCCTCAGCAACCGCAGCTCTCCGGCTATCCGGTCCAGCGTCCAGTGGGCGTTCAGCCCGCTGGGGTTGGGCAGCACCCACACGGTCGTCTCGCCGATGCGTCTGTCCTGCGGCCCGATCACCGCGCCGCGCTCGGCGAAGGCCGTCCGGTAGGCGGTGACGCCCAGGACGGCCAGCACCTTCGGCCTGACCTCGGCGACCAGCCCGGCCAGCCGTACCCCTCCCTCACGGAACTCCTCGGCGGACAGCTCCGCCGCCTGGGCCGTGGCCCGCGCGACCACGTTGGTGATCCCGAGGCCGTAGGAGGGCAGTTCCCACTGCTGAGCGGGGGCCAGCAGCCTGGGGGTGAAACCCGACAGGTGCAGCGCCGGCCAGAAGCGGTTGCCGGGCCTGGCGAAGTGGTGACCGGTCACCGCGGAGTACAGACCGGGGTTGATGCCGCAGAACAGCACCTCGATCGAGGGGCCGAGCACGTCGTCGACGGTCAGGTCGGCCGCGGCGGCCAGCTCGGCCTTCGTCGGCCTCGGCGGCTTCGCCGATGGCGGGGTTTCCGGGACCGGGGGCACGGGACGAACCTAACCCATCTCCTCCAGTTTCCTGCCCTTGGTCTCACGCACCTTGAACAGCACGAAGAAGAAGGAGAGCACGGCGAAGAAGGCGTATCCCACGTAGGCGCCCGCGAGACTCCACTCGGCCAGGGACGGGAACGAGACGGTGATCAGCCAGTTGGCCACCCACTGGGCGGCGGCGGCCACGGACAGCGCGGCCGCCCTGATCCTGTTGGGGAACATCTCTCCCAGCAACACCCAGACCACGACACCCCACGACAGCGCGAAGAACAGCACGAACACGTGCGCGGCGACCAGGGCGACGGTGCCCTGCGCCGACGGCAGCCGTACGGTGTCGCCGATGTGGACGCCCGCGCTGAAGGCCCACGCGGCGACGGCGAGGGCGACCGCCATGCCCGCGGAGCCGATCAGCAGCAGCGGCCTGCGGCCGATCCGGTCGACCAGCGCGATGGCGATGAACGTGCCGACGATGTTGATGATCGAGGTGGAGAAGCTGATCAGCAGCGAGTCGCTCTGGTTGATGCCGACCGACTGCCACAACGACGCCGAGTAGTAGAAGATGACGTTGATTCCGACGAACTGCTGGAACACCGAGAGCAGGATGCCGATCCAGACGATCGGCAGCAGGCCGAACGCCGGGCCGCGCAGGTCGCTGAGCCGGGGCCGGTGCTCCAGGCGCAGTGAGGCCTGGATCTCCTTGAGCCGTTCCTCAAGGTCGGTCCTTTCCCCCTCGACCTCCTTGAGCACCCGGCGCGCCATCTCCGTCCTGCCGATGGCGACGAGGAACCTCGGAGACTCGGGGATGATCGTCGAGAAGAGCAGATAGAGCAGGGCGGGCACCAGGCAGGCGCCCAGCATCCACTGCCAGGCCTGCAGGCCGAGCAGCCTGTTGTTGACGTCTCCCCCGGCGAGTTGCGCGATCGCGAAGTTGACCAGCTGGGAGACCGCGATGCCCAGCACGATCGCGAGCTGCTGGAAGGAACCCAGACGCCCCCGGTAGGCGGGCGGCGCGACCTCGGCGATGTAGGCGGGGCCGATCACCGAGGCCATGCCGATGCCGACGCCGGCGAGCACCCGCCACAGGGCCAGGTCCCAGATCGCGAACGGCAGCGCCTGGCCGAGGGAGCTGACCGCGAACAGCAGCGCGGCCACCTGCATCGTCCTGGTGCGTCCCCAGCGGTCGGCGATGCGCCCGGCGATCCACGCGCCCAGCGCCGAGCCGAGCAGCGCGATCGCGACGACGAACCCGATCTGGACGGGACCGACCTGGAAGTGCTTCTGGATGCCGGTCACGGCGCCGTTGATGACCGCGCTGTCGTAGCCGAAGAGGAACCCGCCGATGGCGGCCGCGGCGGTGATGAAGACGACGTGCCCGAGGTTCTCTTTGGGGGTGCCCGAAGGGGTGGTACCGACCATGACAGTCCTTTCCCCGAAACCCATGTGCCTAACGGGCCGCCCCGCGATGCCCCCTCGCCTTCTGAACCTGCCCTGAACTGCGGAAACATCCCTGTTCTGAGTCTCTCACGCCACCCTCGCACGCCGGCGGCGCGACTCACCCGGCCCCCTCACGGCCCGCCCGTACGGCTCACCAGCGCAGGATCGCGGCCACCCCGCCGGACTCGGCGAGGTCCTGTGCGGCCTCTCCGTCCAGCACGATCACCTCGGCGTCGATGTCGAGGGCGCGTTCGATCATGCGTTCCCCCATCGTGGGATCGGGCACGACCTCCTCCCCCGGTTCGCCCCGCGGGACGTCTCCCCGGGCGTAGAGCCGCCCGTCCTCCGTACGGCCGCCGTCCCACTCGCCGGACTCGTTCAGCAGCAGCTGCGCCACCCGACTGTCGTTCAGCGCGCCGAGCGTCGCCTCAAGGCCCAGGGCGCCGGGGCCGCCGGACAGGGCGGCGTCCCTGGCCCGCTCGGTCAGCTCGACGCCGTGCCGGGTGCGGGCGGCCCTCAGCTGCGGCTCGACGTACTCGGCGAGCTTGGCCGGGGGCAGCGAGTCGACGACCGCGTCGACCTGGAGAACGTCCCCGCCGACCAGGGGCGCGACGGTCTCGGTCAGCTGGACGTCGCCGAGGAGCACGACCGTCTGCCAGCCGCGCCGCCTGGCCTCCTCGGCCACTCCCGGAGCCGCGGCGCGCAGCTGCCGGGTGAGGTTCTCCTCGACGCGGCGTTCGAACTTGTCGCGGTGCGTCGCGGCCGACCTGGCGAGTTCCGCGGTGGCCGGGCCGCGCATCTGCTTCCACTCCTCCACGGGGATCTCGAAGGAGGTACCGCCCAGGTCCTCGGTCAGGCCGTACCGGTAGTCGATCATCTTCAGGCCGTCCCTGGAGAGCACGACGAGACCCGCGGGAGGCGCGGCCTCGACCGCGTTGACCAGCGGGCGCACGTACGCCGTCGACTCCATGACGATCTGGTCGGCGACCGGCACCTGGAAGGAGAACGACCGCGCCCGGCCGTCGCCGACCGGTGCGAACATGACGCGTCCCAGGCCTGACTCCGTCGGGTCGAGCAGCTGCTCGAAGTCCGTCTCCAGTTCGTCGAGCCGGTTCAGCAGGGCCGTCCGCCGTTCTCTGTCCCTGACGGCCGTCATCTGCTCCCGCAGCTCCGACAGCTCGTTGCCGAAGCGGATCCGCCAGGCGGGTTTGACCGCCGCCTCCTCCTGCGGGGAGGCGGTCACGTAGAACGACAGCACCCCCAGCTCGTCGTGCATGGAGACGACCTCCCGCAGAGCTGCACGGCCGAATCGCTCGAATTCCACGGCGCCTCCCCTGATGGTCGGGTTCTCACCACAGTAAGGAGAGATACGGGAGGGATATGGGACACATCGTGGAATATGCCCTTCCGCTGCGCGTGTCTTTACCCGGGCGCCGGACGCCCGGCGTCCGGCGCCCGGTCTACACCCCGGGCAGGACCTCGGTGGCGATCAGTTCGAGCTGGTCGAGGTCCGACAGGTCCATGACCTGCAGGTAGACCCGCTCGACGCCCAGCTCGGCGAACTCCCCGATCTTGGCGACCACCTCGGCCGGGGTACCCGCCAGGCCACTGGCCCGCAGCGCGTCCAGCTCCTGGCCCGCGGCCCGGGCGCGGCGCGCGATCTCGGCCTCGCCGGTGCCGACGGCCACGGTCTGCGCGACGGAGAAGACGATCGGCCGGTCGCGTCCCTCCTCCTCACAGGCCTTCCTGACCCGGCCGAAGGCGGCGGCGCTGTCCTGCGGGGTGTGGAAGGGGACGTTGTACTCGTCGGCGAACCGCGCGGCCAGGAGCGGGGTGCGCCTGGCGCCGAACCCGCCGATGATGATCGGCGGCCTGGGGCTCTGCTCGGGCTTGGGCAGCGCGGGTGAGTCCGCGAGCCGGTAGTGGGCCCCCTCGAAGGAGAACGTCTCCCCGACCGGCGTGCCCCAGAGCCCGGTCAGGATCTCCAGCTGCTCCTCGAAACGGGCGAAGCGCTCGCCGAGCGGCGGGAAGGGGATCCCGTACGCGACGTGCTCGGCGTCGAACCAGCCGGTGCCCAGGCCCAGCTCGACCCGGCCGCCGCTCATCCGGTCCACCTGGGCCACGCTGATCGCCAGCGCGCCGGGATACCTGAAGGTGGCGGGGGTGACCAGGGTGCCGAGCCTGATCGTGGAGGTCTCCCTGGCCAGGCCCGCGAGGGTCACCCAGGCGTCGGTCGAGCCGGGGCCGGGGTCGCCGGGGCCGATCCGCTGGTAGTGGTCGGAACGGAAGAAGGCGTCGAAGCCCAGTCGCTCCGCGGTCCGCGCGACCGTCAGGAGCTCGTCGTATGTGGCGCCCTGCTGCGGTTCGGTGAAGATCCTCAACTTCATGAACATCATTATCCGGGCACTACGGACGCCGTCCATGGAAACACAACGGCGTGGCGGAACACTTGCTACCGTTCATTCTTCGGTGCGCAAAGTGACCGTACAGGCACCCATCGCAACCGTTCTGTGCCGTCGAGGAGGGAGATCCCATGCCGGTGGCGACAGAGTCGGCGACCGGGCCGGAGGCAGGTCCTGAGCCCGGAGCCACCACCCGCCGCGTCCGCGAACCCGGCACTCCGCCGCGTTCCCTTGTCGCGCTCGCCTCCCTGGCCCTCGCCGCGGGGACGGGCGCCGCCCTCTGGGTGCTGCCCGGCGGGGCCGTACGGCCCGCGCGGGCCCAGCGACCGGTCGCTCCCCCGCCCGTCCCGGCCCCCACCCCGCTCGCCTCGGCCCCCGTCCCGTCTCCCGCCGGGCGGCCCGGTCCCGTCGCACGCCCCTCGGGGTTCGTGACGTTCGTCGACGCCGCCAGGAACCCGTCGTTCACGGCGCCGTTCACGCCCCCGGGGCCGTCCGCGCCCGGCCGGGTGCACTGGTTCACCCTGGGACACCTCACCGCGGGCGAGGACGGCTGCACCCCCGAGTGGAACGGGCGGGACCCGGGTCTGTCACCCGCCGGACGCCTGGCGCGCCTGCGGGCCTCCGGTGGGGAGGCGGGACTCGTCTTCGGCGGTCCCGGAGGCAGGGAACTGGCCGCCACCTGCGCCGACCTCGGGCGCCTCACCGACGCCTACCGGCGCGCGGTGAACGCCTCAGGCGCGGGCTACGTCGACTTCGAACTCGGCGGAGGCGACAACGAGGCGACCGTCCTGCGCCGCGCGGCGGCCATCGCGTCCCTGCAGCGTGAGGCCGCCGCGGCGGGCGGGACCCTCACGGTGAGCTTCACCCTGCCCGCGGACGGCGACGGTCTCAGCCTCGCCGACCAGCGGATGCTCAGGGTCACCCGGGGGCACGGGGCCGAGATCTCCGCGGTCAACCTCCTGGTCCCGATCCGGAGCGGTCCCGGGCGTCGCTCCCGGCTGCGGCCGATCGCCGAGGCCGTACGGGCGGCCCATCCCCAGGTCGTCAGGTCCCTGGGCAGGACGGGCACGGGGCACCGGATCGCCCTGTCCCCGTTCCTGAGCGGCGCGAAGGACCTGACCTCCGCCGACGCCCGCAAACTGGTCGCCTTCAGCGCCCGCGAGGGGATGGCCTGGCTGTCCACCAGGGGAGCCGCCCCCTCCTGGCGCGTGTCCCGCCTGCTGGCGGGCCTGGCCCACTAGACAGACACCCCACATGGGGTTATACATGCGCCGCAGTCCTCGTCGAACCCACAGGGGAGACATGCCGAAGATCAACGTGTACCTGCCCGACGAACTGGCCGAGGCGGTCAAGGCTGCGGGGGTCCCGGTCTCCGCCGTCTGCCAGCGTGCCCTGGAGCAGGCCGTACGGCGTATCACCGCCATCAGGGAGACCGGGCTCGGCTCCCCGGGACTCGACGGCTCCGGCGCCCGCTTCGCGAGCTTCACCCCCCGAGCCCGTACGGCGGTGAGCCTCGCGCTTGAGGAGGCACGCGCGGGCGGGGCCGCCGAGGTCGGCACCGAGCACCTGCTGGGCGGCCTGCTCGCCGAGGGCACCAACCTGGCCCTGCACGTCCTGCGCGCCGTGGAGGTCGATCCCGGGCAGGTACGGCGTGAGCTGGACGCCCTCGGCGGGAACGGCGCCGTGTCCGCCGCCCCGGCGCGATTCAGCGGGCCCGCGGCCGCGGCCCTCGAACTGACCGTCTCCGACGCCATCGCCCTGGGACACAACTACGTCGGGTGCGAGCACCTGCTCCTCGGCCTGGTCGCGGAGCCGGAGGGAACGGCGGGACGCGTCCTGCGGAGGCTCGGCGCCGAACCGAGGCTGACCCGCCGCGCCGTCACCGCCGCGCTGGCGGGCTACGTCCACCTCAGGGCGCAGGACCAGGCCGCGGCCGAACGGCCGCCGAGGTCTTCGCCGGAATCCCTGTCCGAGGCCGTCCGCCGGGAGCTGCGGCCCATCGTCCAGCGCCTGGAACGGCTTGAGGAACGGCTCGGCCGGCCCGCGGAGGGGTGAGGGCACCCAGACTGTCGCGAAAAATCCCCTGAAGCCGGACATGTAACGGCTATAGGGTTCGCCCGTGGACAATCTTGAAAGCCTCGTCATCACGAGACGGCTTCGGGTCCCCGTCGACACCCCGCACGAGGCCGCGCCAGGGTGGGGGGAGGTGGCCGCCCGCCAGCTCGACGCCGCGTTGCTGAGCGTCGGCTTCACCTGCTCGGCCGCGCTGCTCGAACGCCTGTCGAGCCTGCCCGGCGAGGAGGTGATCGATCTCGGCGCACGGGTCGTGTCCGTCGTCCGCGGCCTGGTCGGCGACCACGTCCAGCACAACGCCTACTTCGTCGACTTCCCGAGGAACGTGCCGGACACCCTGGAGTTCTGGGCCGGCATGCTCCACGAGGCCCTGCTCGACCCGGTCGCCGCGGACCGCCTCCGGGGCCCCGCGCTCAACCTGCTCGAACTGCCCGACTACGGCCGTTACCAGCACACCTACGCGGACCTGCTCGCCGCCCACGCCGAGCTCGTCCCGCTCGCCGGAGACCGGGTGACCGTGCTCGACCTGGGCGGAAGCCTGCGGGACGAGGCACGGGAGCTGTACTTCTCGCTGGCGGGCTCCGAGGTGCCGCCGGCCGTCGAGGACCTGGCCGCGCTGCGCGCCCTGGCCGCCTTCTGCGTCGCCTCCGGGACCGGTCACCCCGAGCGTGTTCCCGTGCGGGAGAACCGCGCGGTCCTCAACGAGGTACGGCTCGCCGCCGGCCTGCCCCTCCTCGTCGACACGGTGACCGACGTGCTCAGGCTCGCCTGCGGCCTGTCCGGAGGCGACGTCACGCTGGCCGTGCCCACGAGGTTCCGTTCGTTCCGCCGCGCCGAGCGCCGGTCCCTGCTGCGGTCCCTGGACTCGGTGGCCACCCCGGCCGGGCTCGGCGACGTGTCACGTCTCCGGGAGCGGTGGAAGCGGCTCGGGGAACGGCTGCACCCCCACGAGCACCCCGGCTTCCCACGCGCCGCCCGGGTCTTCGAGGTGGCCAGGGGCGACCTGCGGGTCGCGGGAACCGGCAGCCGGGTCGAGGCGGCCCTGGCCGCGGGCCGTACGGCCGAGGCCGTCGAGCTGCTGGAGAACGCGCCCGGGGCGCTGTTGCGCCGCCTCGACCACCTGCTGCGGACCGGGTCCGACGAGCGTGCGGTGTTCGAGGCCGTGGAGAGGGCGGTCACCGGTGCCTCCGGCCGTGTCCTGCTGTCCCTGCGCGAGCACATGCAGAACCGGCTCGTCCCCGCCGCCGGGCGTGTCTTCGTCAACCGGCACGCCAGGGCGTGGACGGCCCCCGACCTCCGTCCGCCGCTCGCCGGGGAGGTCCTGACGCGGGTGCTGGCCGTACTGGACGCCGAGATCGTCCGGCGGCTCCCGGACCCCGGTGAGCTGGTCGTCGATCCCGACGCGCTGGACGTCGCCCTGCCGCTGTCCGCCAAGGCCGTCTCCCCCGGGCTCGGCATGCTGCCCCGCGGCTCGCTCTCGGCGGTCGACGGCGAGCTGCTCAGGTTCTTCGTGCACTGGCGCGAGGCCAGGCGGCGCACCGACTACGACCTGTCGGCGCTCATGCTCGACGCCTCCTACGGCTCCCCTGAGCAGGTCTCGTGGACGAACCTCGCCAACGGCTTCGCCCGGTACTCCGGTGACCTCACCGAGGCTCCCGCGCCGCACGGCGCCTCGGAGTTCATCGACATCCGGCTCGCCGAGTCGACCCGTCCGATCGTCATCCCCCAGGTCAACGTCTTCTCCGGGGAGTCGTTCGACGAGGCGGCCGAGGCGTTCTTCGGCTACATGACGAGAGACGCCGCGCAGGAGGGCATGCCCTTCGAGCCGCGTACCGTGCGGATGAAGTCGGACCTGCGCGGGTCGGGGCAGATCGCCCTGCCGCTCGTCTTCCTGCGCGGCGACGACGGCCACTGGCGGGTGAAGTGGCTGCACCTCTACCTGAGGGGCTATCCCCAGTTCAACCGGGTCGAGGACAACCGGCTCACCGCCTCACTGCTGGTGCGCTCGATCGTGGAGCGCGACTACCTGCGGGTGCGTCACCTGGTCGAGCTGTGGCGCGCGAAGGGGCCCTCCACCGGGCGGCACGTCACCTACATCGGGTTTGAGGCGTCGGCGGCGCCGCCGGGTGCCCGGGTCCACACTCCGGCGACGCTGCACGAGGTGATCCCCGCCTGATACGGTGTGGCCGCGAGGCCATGAGGGGACTTCCTTCTCACCATTTCCCGGTAGTCTCCCCGCTCTCCTCGCGGTCCGGTCGTGAGGCCATTCGAGGGCTTCCTTCTTCCTGGTTCGATTCCAGGTAGGCCCCATGGGCCTACTGGCGCTCAGCCCCCGAGCCTTCCTCACGACCGGTTTCTACATCTGCTGCCACAGAGGGGGCGTCGTGTCCGGCTCCCATTCGGGCAGCGAGGTGTGCGCCTGCAGGCAACGGTAGGTGGCGCCGTGATAGGCGACTATTTCTCCCACCTCGTACGGGAAATAGGTCCTCCACACGATGCTGGTGAAAGAGTTGTCGGCTTGGGCGACAGTCGGCCCGCCGGGAACGTCGGCGGCGGCGGGCGGGACGACGGCCAGGACGCCTGCGGCCAGTGCCGCCGCGAGCACGACGGCATGGGGTCTTCGGAGGTTCACCACGGTCTCCTCGTGAGATCCATCGGGACACCTCAATGTGACTACCGGCCTCCCCGGGCGAGAAGCTCGCACTTCTCCATATTTCGGGCGAATGGTCGCCCCGCCCACGCCCTTCCGGACAGCCGCGCGTCCACGTCGTGGAATGCCGGCAGGGCCTCCACGGGGAGAGAGCCGGCCACGCCCGCGTGCGGCGCTTCCCGGTTCAAGGACATGACGGCGCCCCCGCCCTGAAGGCGGGGGCGGTTCCCCGCCGGAGGCTAGGTCGGGTCACCGGTCAGCAGGGCGACGCACTCCACGTGGTGGGTCATCGGGAACGCGTCGAAGGCTCGCAGGTCGGCGAGGCGGTAGGAACGGTCGCCGAACCAGGCCAGGTCACGGGCCATCGTCGCCGGGTCGCAGGAGACGTAGACGATCCTCGTGGCCCCGAGGGCGGCGAGCTGCTCGACGACCTCGCGGCCGAGACCGGCGCGGGGCGGATCCACGACGACCAGGTCGGCGCGCTCGATGCCGAAGCGGTCGAGGGCGTTCTCCACCCGGCCCCTGGCGAAGCGGGCCTGGGGCAGGTCGCGCAGGTTGCGCTCGGCGTCCCGTACGGCCACCGACTCCGACTCGACGCCGAAGACCGCGCCCTCCGGGCCGACCGCCTCGGCCAGGCCCGCGGCGAACAGGCCGACACCGCAGTACAGGTCGAGGGCCCACTCCCCGGGACGTGGGGCGGCGAACTCCATGACCGCGCCGAGCAGGGTCTCCGCGGCGCCGGGGTGGACCTGCCAGAAGCCGCTGCCCGTGACCTGGAAGTCGCGTTCGCCGACCCGCTCGACGAGATGGTTGCGGCCGTGGACGACACGGCTTCTGCCTCCGCCCTCGTCCACGAAGACGGCCACGCTCGCGTCGATGTCGGGCACCGCGACCGTACGGCGCGGCCTGGGAGCGATCACGACGGCCTGGTCGCCGGTGTTCGAGGCGATGACCTCGACCGAGGAGGCGTTGCGCCAGTTCATGACCTCCGCCCCGACGTTCTCCACCTCCGGGTGGGCGATCAGGCAGGCGTCGATCGGCTCGATGTCGTGGGAGCGGTGGCGCCGCAGGCCGAGGACGCCGTCGCGGTCGACGGCGAACTGAACCCGGGTGCGCCAGCCGAGCCCGTCGGGGGCGCCGGGCACCTCCTCGACGACGCCCTTCCACTCGATCCCGGCGAGCCTGCCCAGCTGTTCGGCGACCACGGCGGTCTTCAGCAGGCGCTGGGCGTCGAGGGAGGCGTGCTGCCAGTCGCAGCCCCCGCAACGGCCGGGGCCCGCGAACGGGCACGGCGGGGTCACCCGGTCCGGGGAGGGGTCGAGGATCTCGACCGCGTCGGCCCGCAGGAACCGGGTGGTCTCCTCGGTGATCTCGGCCAGGACGCGCTCACCGGGGAGCGCGTGCCGTACGAAGACCACCCTGCCGTCATGGCGCGCGACGCACCAGCCACCGTGCGCGACGGGTCCCACCGTCAGTTCGATCGCCATCGTCACGCCCCCAGGTCTTTCGTCGGTCCGGCCTCCTCGTGATCACGAGTGCATACGAAAGGTTATGCCTTCGCGCCCTGGTCCCGAGCCATCTCGTGCCGGGGGCGCCGCACCGCGCCGGGGGCGGCGGGCTCGGGACGGCCCTTGAGCCGGTCGGAGGAGTGCAGCTGCCAGGGGACGCTGGTGACCATCACACCCGGCTGGAAGAGCAGGCGCCCCTTGAGCCGCAGCGCGCTCTGGTTGTGCAGCAGGTGCTCCCACCAGCGACCCACGACGTACTCCGGGATGTACACGGTCACCACGTCGCGGGGCGAACGGCGCCGCAGCGACTTGACGTACTCCAGGATCGGCCGGGTGATCTCCCGGTAGGGCGAGTCCAGCATCTTCAGCGGGACCGGGATGCCCCTGCGCTCCCACTCCTCCTGCAGGGCCCGCGCGTCCTCGCCTTCGACGCCGACGGTGACGGCCTCAAGCGTCGAGGGCCGGGTCGCCCTGGCGTAGCTGAGCGCGCGCAACGTGGGCTTGTGGATCTTGGAGACCAGGACGATGGCGTGGTTGCGGGCGGGCAGCATCGACTCGTCCACCTGGAGATCCTCGTCGACCGCGAGTTCGGCGGCCACGTTCTCGTAGTGGCGGTGGATGCCCTTCATGATCAGGAACAGCGTCGGCATGGCGACGCAGACGATCCAGGCGCCGTGGGTGAACTTGGTCAGCAGCACGACCACCAGCACCACACCGGTCATGACGGCGCCGAAGAAGTTGATGACCCGCGAGCGCTTCATCTGCGCCCTGGTCTTCGGCGCGGTCTCGGTCTTCAGGTGCCTGGTCCAGTGCCTGACCATGCCGATCTGGCTCAGCGTGAAGGAGACGAAGACGCCGACGATGTAGAGGTTGAGCAGGCGGCTGACGTCCGCCTGGAACCCCCACAGCAGCAGGCAGGCGCCCGCGGCCAGGATGACGATGCCGTTGGAGAAGGCCAGCCGGTCGCCCCTGGTGTGCAGCTGACGGGGCAGGTAGCGGTCCTGGGCCAGGATGGAGCCGAGCACCGGGAAGCCGTTGAAGGCCGTGTTGGCCGCCAGGAACAGGATGAGGGCCGTCACCGCGGAGATCACGATGAAGAACAGCGAGCCGTTGCCGAAGACCGCGTCCGCGACCTGGGCGATGATCGGCTGCTGGTAGTAGTCCGGGCCCGCGGGCTTGCCGTTGATGAGCACGTCGCGGGCGGCGGTGGCCGGGTCGGCGAGCTTGACGCCGGAGGCCAGGCCGAGCGCGATGATGCCGACGAACATCGTGACCGCGATCAGGCCCATCATCAGCAGGGTCGTCGCGGCGTTCTTGCTCTTCGGCTTGCGGAAGGCGGGCACGCCGTTGCTGATCGCCTCGACACCGGTCAGCGCCGCACAACCGGAGGAGAAGGCCCGCAGGATCAGGAACGCCGCGGCCAGCGAGGTCAGGTCGGTCTGTTCGGCGACGATCTGGTACCCGGCGGTCGGCGCGCGCAGTTCTTCGCCCATGACCAGCAGCCGGAACCCTCCCCACAGGACCAGGCCGATGACCGAGACCATGAAGGCGTAGGTGGGGATCGCGAACGCCACACCGGACTCGCGGATGCCGCGCAGGTTGACCAGCGTGAGCAGCACGACGATGGTGATGGCGACCATCGGCTTGTGCTCGGCGACATAGGGGATCGTCGCGCCGACGTAGTCGACCCCGTTGGCCACGGAGACCGCGACCGTCAGCACGTAGTCGACCATGAGGGCGCTGGCGACGGTCAGACCGGCGTTGGGCCCCAGGTTGACCGTGGCGACCTCGTAGTCCCCGCCTCCGCTGGGGTAGGCGTGCACGTTCTGCCGGTAGGACGCCACCACCGTGAGCATCACCAGGACGACCGCGATGGCCACCCAGGGAGCGAAGTGATAGAACGATAGTCCGGCGATGGAGAGGATTACGAGAATCTCCTGCGGCGCGTAGGCGACCGAGGAGAGCGCGTCACTCGCGAAAACCGGCAGCGCGATGCGCTTGGGGAGCAATTGCTCGTGTAACTGCGTGCTGCGCAGCGCGCGCCCGATGAACAGGCGCTTGACGAGGTCCGTCACCTTTGACACGTCTGCCGATGCTAGTCCCCATCCATACGCCCCGCTGACGCGGCACTCCCGAAGCGGGCCATACTGACTAGGTACATACGAACAAGATCCGCCTCAATGTGAGCGGCGGGGGAGCATGCATATCGTGATCATGGGATGTGGCCGGGTCGGATCGACCCTGGCGCACATCCTTGAGGACAGCGGCCACTCGGTCGCGATCATCGACCGTGACCCACAGGCCTTCCGCAGGCTGCGAGCCGGCTTCCGGGGACGCCGGGTGACCGGCATCGGCTTCGACCGGGACGTGCTGGAGGAGGCGGGCATCGGAACCGCCAGCGCCTACGTCGCGGTCAGCAGCGGCGACAACTCCAACATCATCTCCGCCAGGGTCGCCCGCGAGACCTTCGGCGTGGACAACGTGGTCGCCCGGATCTACGACCCCCGGCGCGCCGAGGTCTACCAGCGTCTCGGCATCCCCACCGTCGCCACGGTGCGCTGGACCGCCGACCAGATCCTGCGGCGTGTCCTGCCCGAGGGGACCGAACCCCTCTGGCGCGACCCCACCGGCTCCGTCGTGCTGGCCGAGGTGGCCTACCACCCCGCCTGGATCGGCACCAGGAGCAAGGACCTGGAGGAGGCCGCGGGCACCCGTGTCGCGTTCATCAACCGGATGGGCGAGACCCTGCTGCCCAAGAACGACTCCGTGGTGCAGGAAGGCGACATCCTGCACGTCATGGCGGCCGAGAACGACATGGAGCGCATCAACAAGGTGCTCTCCGGCCCTCCCGAGGGGAGCCACTGATGCGCGTCACCATCGCGGGCGCCGGAGCCGTCGGACGGTCCATCGCCGCCGAGCTCCTGGAGAACGGCCACGAGGTCCTGCTCATCGACATCGACCCCAAGGCCATCAAGATCGACACCGTGCCGAGGGCGGAGTGGCTGCTCGCCGACGCCTGCGAGATCTCCTCCCTGGACGAGGCGGGCCTGGCCGACTGTCACGTGGTCGTGGCCGCCAGCGGTGACGACAAGGTCAACCTCGTCGTCTCCCTTCTCGCCAAGACCGAGTACGGCGTGCCGCGCGTGGTGGCCAGGATCAACCACCCCAAGAACGAGTGGCTGTTCAACGAGTCGTGGGGCGTCGACGTGGCCGTCTCGACCCCGAGGCTGCTGAGCGCGCTGGTCGAGGAGGCGGTGAGCGTCGGCGACCTGGTCCGCCTGATGACCTTCCGCCAGGGGCAGGCCAACCTGGTCGAGCTCACCCTGCCCGAGGACGCCCCGGTCGTCGGCCACCGGGCGGGCTCGGTGCCCTGGCCCGCAGACACCGCGCTGGTGGCGATCCTGCGCGAGGGCCGGGTGCTGGTGCCCAGCGCCGACGACCCCCTTGAGGCGGGCGACGAGCTGATGTTCGTGGCCAGCCAGGAGGTCGAGGAGGAACTGGGCAGGTTGCTGTCCCCGCACCGCTCCGCCTGACCCCCTCACACGCGAAACGGTCCCGTACGGCCTGGCCGTACGGGACCGTTCTTCGTCACAGGCTCGTCACGGGGAGGCGGGCGTGGCCGGGGTCCTGCCTCTGGCCAGCAGCCAGACCATCGCGCCCAGGGCCGCGACCTGCAACGGCCAGCCCATCACGATCTTCAGGATGCCGAGTTCGGCGACCGCGTCGTTCCCGCCGATGAGGTAGACGGGCAACTGCACGGCCACCCGCACCACACAGGGGATCATCAGCAGCCAGGTGAGCCTGGAGCACAGGCGCACCACGGCCGGGTCGGCGCGCCAGGCGGTCGGATCACCGGTGACCGACCCGATCAGGAAGCCGACCACCGGCCAGCGGACGACGATCGACAACAGCATCGCCACCGCGTAGCCCGCGTTGTAGAGGATGCCGGGCAGGAACACGTCCTTCGCCTCACCCGTCCGGGAGGCGAAGAACGCGCCGATGGCGATGCCGAACAGGCTGTTGAGCACGAACTGCGGCGTCGAGCGCTGCAGCACGCGCGCCAGCAGCAGGACGACCGAGGTGGAGACGCTGACGATCAACGACGTCCTCAGGTCGGATGTGGTGATCCACATCAGCGTGAAGACGATCGTGGGCACGGCGGCCTCGATGGTCCCCCGTACGCCGCCGAAGGCCTTGGCGAGCTGCCCGCGCATCGCCGCCTCGACGGTCACGTACGCCGCGTTCTCCTCGGTGGTGCTCATCTTCTCGCTCACCGCTCCGTGGTCGTCTTCACTCACGCACCGCCCGCCGGGCGCAGCTCGTACTTGGGGTTGAACATCACCTTGCGCCCGTCCTGAAGGCTGACCAGCCCCTCGGCTAGCACCATCCTGCCCGGCTCGATCCCCGCGATCTTCCTACGTCCGAGCCAGACCAGGTCGATCACGTCGGAACCGTCGTAGAGCTCCGCCTCAAGGGCGGGCGCGCCGCCACGGGGGCGCAACGTGACCGTACGTAGCGTACCGGTTACGCAGAATCTGCGTCGCCCGCCACAGGAGACGATCGGCGTCGCGCCGTGACGATCGAGGTCCTGCTGGAGCTCGTCGGCCTCCAGTTCCGCCTGGCTCGTCGTCAGCCGACGGAGGAAGCCTCGAAATCCGCCCTGTTTATGCGGTTCCTGAGAACCCACGGCCTCTCCTTCGCATACGTGTTGAATCAGCGTACGCGATCCCTCACGTCAGCGGATCTCGGCGATCTCAGGACCGCGTTCGAAGGGGTTGAGGTCGGGCACCTCCTGCTCGGCGGCCTGTTGTTCCGCGGCCTGCCTGGCCTCGGGAGGAAGCCGAAGCTCGATCGACTCCTTCGGGGCCATCGGCTCGTCGCCGCGGACCACGACGATGTCGCCGACCACCCCTTCCAGGACCGCGGCGACCTCCTCGTCCACGACCGCGCGGCCGCTGACCACCGCGCGCAGGAACCAGCGCGGACCGTCCACGCCGATGTAGCGCACCGGCTGGGGCTCCTGCGCCCCCTCGGCGGGGATGCGCGCGAACAGTTCGACCCCGAACGGGCCCTCGCGCTCCTCGACCGTGCCGCCCGCGGCGCGCACCCCCTCGGCGAGGTCGGTACGGACCTCGTCCCAGATCCCGCTGCGCCTGGGCGCGGCGAACGCGTGCACCTGCAGGGCGCTGTCCTCGACCATGACGACCGCGCCGACGATGCGGTCGCCGGACAGGTTCAGCTGCACCTCGAAGCCGGAGTCGATGGGCAGGCGCAGCCCGCCGAGATCGACGCGTTCCCGCTCCGGATACGGCTCACCCGAGTCCCACGGCCCCGAGGGGCGGCTGCGAGGCTCCTCGACGGCCTTCTCGCTCTGCGCGGCCTTCTCCGCGGTGGCCGGGGGCTCCTCGCGACGGCGCCGTTTGAACACTTTCCTCACGCTCCTTGAGAGTTCACTGGAGGCTCGCCACCCGGGCCCCGCCCCGCATCAGCGTCCGGTGGACCCGAACCCGCCGGCGCCCCGCGCCGAGCCGGGCAGCCGGTCCACCTCGTAGAACACCGCCTTCTCCACCCGCTGGACGACGAGCTGCGCGATGCGGTCTCCCCTGCGCAGCCGTACGGCCTCCTTGGTGTCGGTGTTGATCAGCGTCACCCTGATCTCGCCCCGGTAGCCCGCGTCCACGGTGCCGGGCGCGTTCACGAGTGTCACCCCGTGCCGGGCGGCCAGGCCCGAACGCGGATGGACGAACGCGGCGTATCCGTCGGGCAGGGCGATCGCCACACCGGTGCCGACCGTGACCCGCTCACCCGGAAGCAGCTCGACGTCCTCGACGGCGCGCAGATCGGCTCCCGCGTCACCGGGATGGGCGTACGACGGCATGGGCAGGTCGGTGTCGAGCCGGTGGATCAACACCTCGACTTTGCCGGTCACGGGTTCCCCTCGTCATCGTGGTGCTCGTCGGTGACCGCCCGGCCGTCGGCGCGGGCGGAGCGCTCCCCGTCCACGCCGGCGCTCCGGCCGGCGCGCTCGCCGATGCGGAACGCGACGACGCGTGTGGCGGCCGGGCCGTACGGACCGCCGCGACGTCCCTCAGCCTCACGGTACGCCTTCCGGCCCGCGCCGGAGGCACACCTGTCACACGTGGACGGCGACGGGCCGCCGTGTGCGAAAGCGGAGCACGAGGTGGAACGGGTCACGGAGGAGAACGTTACCCGTTGTGCTGGGCGGACTCCTCATTCACGGCGGAGTCCGGCCCCGGAGTCACCGTCTCGGCGCCCGTCGGCTCGTCTCCCCGCTCCTCCCCCGGCTCGTCCGCCGGTGGCGGGTGCTCCGGCGCGGCGGGCAGGGCGATCGGCGGGTCGGCCATGAGTTCGGGGATCGCCCGGTAGATGACGGCGGCGACCGGGACCGCGACCGCCGCCCCGGCGATGCCCGCCAGGATGCCGCCGACGGCCAGCACCAGGATGATCGCCAACGGGTGGAAGCTCAGCGCCCTGCCGACGATCAGCGGCTGCAGGACGTGGTTCTCCAGCTGCTGCTCGACGATCAGGATGCCGAGGAAGATCAGAGCGTAGATCGGGCCCTTCGCCCCCAGGGTGACCAGGGTCGCGACGCCTCCGGCGAAGAAGATGCCGACGATCGGGATGAAGCTGGCCAGGAAGATCATCACCGCGAGCGGAGCCCAGAGCGGCACGCCCATCCCGGCGAGCACGATGCCCATGACCACGCCGTGCACGGCGGCAACCGCCACGGTGCCCTGCACGTAGTGCGACAGGGTCACCCAGGCCGTACGGCCCGCCTTGTCCACCCGGGGCGCCGCCGAGCCGAAGCCCTTCAGGAACCAGCTCCAGATGCGGTCGCCGTCCTTCAGCAGGAAGAAGGTGACGAACATCAGCAGCACGATGGAGGCGAGCACCTCGAAGGCGACCGTCGCGCCGGTGAGCACGGTCTGGGTGATCTGGTTGCGTTGCGCGGTGATCTGGGTGGTGATCTCGTCGATCCAGGAGGTCAGCTGGTTGGGCTGCAGGTGCAGGGGGCCGGTGTAGAGCCACTGCTCGACGGTCTTCGAGGTGGCGCGCACCTGGTCGACCAGGCCGGGGAACTCGTCGTTGGCCCGCAGGCCGATGAACCAGCCCGTGCCGCCCAGCACCCCGAAGGCCACCAGCATCGTGATCCAGGTGGCGTATATGGGGCGGACGCCGACCGCCCTGAGTCTGCGGGTCACCGGGAACAGCAGCGCGGTCAGCAGCAGCGCGATGGCCACCGGCAGGACCACGATGTGCAGTGTCGCGATGAACTGCGCGAAGTAGAAGACCGCCCAGCCGATGACGATCAGGCAGAGGCACCAGACCGCCACTCGCAGCAAGGTGCGCGGCACGAGGTTCGTCAGGCGTTCCCGATCGGAGATCACCCTTCCAGACTGTCATGCCACGGCCTGTGACGCGCATGGTTATCGGCCCAACACGCAAAGCCGCGGCACCGGACCGTAAGAAGGCCGTGGGGCCCGGCGGGCCCCACGGCGGGTGGATCAACGCTCTCCCGGCGGCCGGGTGATCACCCTGTCGTCGAGGTAACAGTCACAGTTGCCGCAACCCGGGATCATGTCCTCCTCCTCACCTGCTCGTGTCTCGACCGTACGGCAGGAGCACGGGACGGCAAGGGAAGATTCGCGTGCGGCCGGGGACTCAGACGAGGGTGACCTCGACAAGCAGGTCGCCGTCGCCCTCGGTGAGCACGAACTCCTCGACGACGCCCGCGCCGCACAGGTCGTCCTGCGCCTGGCGCACCAGGCCTGCGGGACCTCCGGTGACGGTCAGCCGGGTGACCTCGGCGCGCATCGACAGTTTGGCGTCCGACTTGGCCTTGCGGACGTGGTGGAGGACCCCGGCCACCGCGGGGAGCAGCCCCCTGTCCCCCTCCCTCTCGGCCAGGCCGTGCGCCTGGGGCCAGGCGGCGCGGTGCACCGAGCCCTCACGCCACCAGGACCAGACCTCCTCGGTGACGAAGGGCAGGAACGGGGCGAACAGCCTGAGCATGACGTCCAGCGCCCGGCGCAGCGCGGCGTGCGCCGACCCGGCCGCCGGGTCGTCCCCGTAGGCCCTGAGCTTGACCAGTTCCAGGTAGTCGTCGCAGAACTCCCAGAAGAACCGTTCGGTCCTTTCGAGCGCGCGGGCGTAGTCGTAGGCCTCGAAGGCCCTCGTCGTCTCCTCGACCACCTCGGCGAGTCTGGCCAGCATCGACAGGTCGATCGGCTCGGTGACCTCGCCGCCGTCCTCCCCGAGCCCCAGCACGAACCTGGAGGCGTTCAGGATCTTGATCGCCAGCCTGCGGCCGATCTTGATCTGGCCCGTGTCGAAGGTGGTGTCCGTACCGGGCCGCCCGCAGGCCGCCCAGTAGCGGACCGCGTCGGAGCCGTGCTGTTCGAGCAGCCCGAGCGGGGTGATCACGTTTCCCGCCGACTTGGACATCTTCTTGCGGTCGGGGTCGAGGATCCATCCGGAGATCGCGATGTCGCGCCAGGGCAGGGTGCCCTCCTCCAGGTGCGCCCTGACCACGGTCGAGAACAGCCAGGTGCGGATGATCTCGTGGGCCTGCGGGCGCAGGTCCATCGGGAAGACCCGCGCGAACAGGTCCTCGTCGCGCTCCCAGCCGCCCGCGATCTGCGGGGTGAGTGAGGAGGTCGCCCAGGTGTCCATGACGTCCGGGTCGCCGGCGAAGCCGCCCGGCCTGCCACGCTGCTCCTCGGTGTATCCGGGCGGCGCGTCGGAGGCGGGGTCCATCGGCAGCGCCGACTCCGGCGGCACGATCGGCGAGGAGAGGTCGGGCTCCCCCGTCTCGTCCAGCGGGTACCACAGCGGGATCGGCACGCCGAAGAAGCGCTGCCTGGAGATCAGCCAGTCACCGGACAGGCCCTCGACCCAGTTGTCGTAGCGGACCTTCATGTGCGGCGGATGCCAGGACAGCTCCTCACCACGGGCCAGCAGCGCCTTCCTGAGGGTCTGGTCCCGCCCGCCGTTGCGGATGTACCACTGCCGGGTGGTGACGATCTCCAGCGGCCGGTCACCCTTCTCGTAGAACTTCACCGGGCGGTTGACCGGCCTGGGCTCGCCCTCCATGTCGCCCCGGGCGCGCAGCAGCTCGACGATCCGCTCGCGGGCGCCGTGCACGGTCCTGCCCGCCAGCTCGCCGTACGGCTCGGCGGGCACGCCGGGAGGCGCCTCGGGCAGCATCCTGCCGTCCCTGCCGACGACGGCCCGGGTCGGCAGGTCCAGCTCGCGCCACCAGACGACGTCGGTGACGTCGCCGAAGGTGCAGATCATGGCGATGCCCGAACCCTTGTCCGGTTCGGCAAGGCGGTGGGCGAGCACCGGCACCTCGACACCGAACAGCGGCGTGGTGACCGTGGTCCCGAACAGCGGACGGTAGCGCTCGTCGTCGGGGTGGGCGACCAGCGCGACGCAGGCGGGCAGCAGCTCGGGCCGGGTCGTCTCGACCCAGACCCGCTCCCCCGCCCCTCCGGCCGGGGTGAAGGCGACACGGTGGAAGGCCCCGGGCCACGGCCTGTCCTCAAGCTCGGCCTGGGCGACGGCCGTACGGAAGGTCACATCCCACAGGGTGGGGGCCTGGGACAGGTAGGCCTCGCCGCGGGCGAGGTTGCGCAGGAAGGCGCGCTGGGAGGCGGCGCGCGCCAGGCCGTCGACGGTCGCGTAGGTCAGCGACCAGTCGACCGAAAGGCCGAGCCTGCGCCAGAGCTCCTCGAAGACCTTCTCGTCCTCGATGGTGAGCCGTTCGCACAGCTCGATGAAGTTGCCGCGTGAGACGGGGATCTGGCGTTTGGCGTCCGGCTTGGCCGGGGGCTGGAAGGCGGGGTCGTAGGGGACGGACGGGTCGCAGCGCACACCGAAGTGGTTCTGCACCCTGCGCTCGGTCGGCAGGCCGTTGTCGTCCCACCCCATGGGATAGAAGACCTCCCGCCCGCGCATGCGCTGGAAGCGGGCGATCGTGTCGGTGTGGGTGTAGGAGAAGACGTGTCCGACGTGCAGGGACCCGGAGACGGTCGGCGGCGGGGTGTCGATGGAGTAGATCTCCGGCCGGGTGCGCGTCCTGTCGAAGCGATAGGTGCCCTCGGCCTCCCAGCGGGCCGACCATACGGCTTCCAGCCCGTCGAGAGAAGGCTTCTCGGGCATGGGCGCATGGCGCGGTCGCTGTGGTGTCATGCCTCCCTATGGTATGGCGTCTGGTATGGCGTCGTGTGCCCTCGTGACGGAGGAGACTAGTGTTCTCGTGCGAAGCGAAAACAGCGGGGAGGGGGCCACATGGCCGACAAGTCCGAGAAGCAGGATCTGGCGTGGCGGGTCATCGGCGGCCTCGCGGGGCTGGCGACCGCCTGGGCCGCGCGGAAGGTCATCGGGTTCGCCTGGGAGAAGACCACCGGCAAGAAGCCGCCCGCGGACAACGAGTCGCTGGACATCAGCATGGGTGAGGCGATCGGTTACGCCGTGGTGATGGGGGTCGGCATGCAGGTGGCGCAGATCGTGGTCGCCCGCACCGCCAGGAAGCGCTACGACGCGTGGAAGTCCCTGCGGGGGGCGGCCAAGGAGATCTCGCTCTGACCCGGCCGTGCCCCGCCGCCCGCCGGTCAGGCGGGGACGGGGCGCGGCGCCGTGCGTTCCGGGTCAGGATTCGAGCGAGGCGAGGAACTCCTTGGCCCAGCGATCCACGTCGTAGGTCGCGACCCTCCTGCGTAGTGAGCGCATCCGGCGTGACAGGTCGTGCGGCGTGGCCCGCATCGCGGCGAGCATCGTCCGTTTGAGGCCGTCCACGTCGTAGGGGTTGACCATGAACGCCTGCCGCAGTTCGTCGGCCGCCCCGGCGAACTCGCTGAGCACCAGGGCCCCGCGCAGGTCGTTGCGGCAGGCGATGTACTCCTTGGCGACGAGGTTCATGCCGTCGCGCAGCGGGGTGACCACCATCACGTCGGCCGCCAGGTAGAGCGCGGCCAGTTCCTCCCGGCCGTAGGACTGGTGCATGTACTGCACCGGCTGCTGGCCGAGTTCGCCCTGCTCTCCGTTGATCCGGCCGACCTGGAGCTCGATCGAGTCGCGCAGGCGCATGTACTCCTCGACCCGCTCCCGGCTGGGGGTCGCGATCTGCACGAAGGCCGCCTCCCCCGGTTTGATCGAACCCTCGGACAGGAGTTCGCCGAAGGCCTTCAGGCGCTGGCCGATGCCCTTGGTGTAGTCGAGCCGGTCGACGCCGAGCAGCAGGCACTCGGGGTCGCCGAGCTCGGCGCGGATCTCCTTGGCCCGCTCGGTGATGTGCGGTTCGCGCACCAGCGAGTCGAGCTCCCCGAAGTCGACCGAGATGGGGAAGGCCGCGGCCCGCACCACCCGGTCCTCGACGTAGATCTCGTTCTTGTGGTGCTGGAGGCCGAGCAGCCGGCGGCACAGCCGGATGAAGTTCGACGCGCCGCCGGGGCGCTGGAAGCCGACCATGTCGGCGCCGAGGAGCCCCTCGACGATCTCCCTTCGCCAGGGCAGCTGGGAGAACAACTCGACCGGTGGGAACGGGATGTGCAGGAAGAACCCGATGCGCAGGTCTGGACGGAGTCTGCGGAGCAGGGCCGGGACCAGCTGCAGCTGGTAGTCCTGGATCCACACGACCGCGTTCTCGGCCGCCTCCTCCGCGGCGGCCCTGGCGAAACGCTCGTTGACCGTCCGGTAGGCCTCCCACATGACGCGGGAGTAGACCGGGGGTGCCACCACGTCGTGGTAGAGGGGCCACAGGGTGGTGTTAGAGAAGCCCTCGTAGTAGAGCTCGACCTCCGACTCCGACAGCGGCACGGGGATGAGGTGCATGCCGTCGTGTTCGAAGGGGTCGAGATACTCACCGGGGGCGCCGTGCCAGCCGATCCACGCGCCCTCACGTCGCTGAAGGACGGGAGCGATCGCGGTGACCAGGCCGCCGGGGCTGCGCCGCCACATGTCGTCACCCACACGGTCGACGGGGAGGCGGTTTGCGACGATCAGAAACGAGCTGCGGCCCTGCACAAAATCCTCCAGGTAGTCGGACTACTCCTAACAACTACCCAATTCAGGCGTTTCTATGACTTACCGGGTGGAAGCGCCCCACTAATTCTTAGATCACCCCTGACCGCCTCCGCGAGCCTTCTTGTGGCGGCGCGGTTGAGGGCCCCACCTGCGACGGCGCCCGTGAGGAAGGGGCCGAGGGTGGTCAGATGGCGGCCGAGGGTGCGCAGCAGCCTGTTGCGCAGCGCCGTCTTGGCCGCCGCGCCGAGCGCGATGCCGACCGTGGCGGGCGACAGCGGGTCGACGCCGCGCTGCCTGGACCAGGCGGCCACGAAGACCATCGCACGCTGGGCCCCTGTTCCCGGCACCCGTACCCCGTAAACCTCGTGGAGCTCGGCGAGCAGCTTGACCTCGATCGCGGCGACCACCAGGGTCTCGGCGACGAGCTGGGCGGGGGCGGACAGCAGCAGGGGCGGGGTGACGAACTCGGCCGCGGCCAGCGCGCCACCGATGGCGCCGACCGTCATGGTCGCCTTGGCGGCCGTCCGCACGAGATCGTCGGCGAGGGCCTCGGAGGTCAGGCCGTGGTGGTGCTCGGAGAGGGTGGCCAGATCCCGGATGGGAATGCGAGGGGCGACGGCGGTGAACACCTCGGCCAGCCAGCGGCCCCGGCCGACCCCCGTCGCCTTGGCCCTCCTCGACCCTCTGGCCAGGAGTGTGGTCAGGCGGCCGAGCAGCCGTCGCCGCTCGGTGCCCGCGAGCCCTTCCGGCTCGATGAGTTTTCCGACGAGCTCGGCCATCTCCTGGTCGTTCGCCCCGTCGGCCGTTCTCTCGACCGTGCCCCCGGCGCCCCCGGCGCCCTCGGCCGGGCCCGGCCGGTGCTCCCGCGTGCCCGCGGGCTCGGTTCGCCCGTTCGCCGCGCGGTCCTCGTTCGCGGGTGCGCCGGCCGACTCCCCGGCGATGGAGTCGCCCGGCTTCGCACCGGTCTGTTTGTTCTCTGACGTCATGTCGCGGAACCTCCTCAGGGCTGTCCCGGCGTCCTTCCCGTCGTCGGGAGGACGACCTCGGACGGCCGTCGGAATATCGTCAGGCCGCGCACTCCTTGCAGATCTGCTGGCCGTTCCTCTCGGTGGCGAGCTGACTGCGGTGGTGCACGAGGAAGCACCGCGCGCAGGTGAACTCGTCGGCCTGGCGAGGAATCACCCTGAGCGAGAGCTCCTCGTTGGACAAGTCCGCGCCCGGCAGTTCAAGCGACTCGGCGAGGTCCGTCTCGTCGATGTCGATACTGCCCGAGGACTTGTCGGTACGGCGGGCCTGCAGTTCCTGAAGACTGTCCTCGCCGAGGTCGTCGTCAGTCTTGCGTGGGCTGTCGTAGTCGGTAGCCATCGGTCTGCTCCATCCCCCTCATCTATCTATCTGTCCGCGCTTGTGATCCGTTTGCGCTCGTTCGCGCGTGTGTAACGCTTGAGAGGCCCAACTTGTGCCCGATCCGCCAGATAGATTCCTGCTTCGGTACCCCGTCGGAATGGCCGATGAACCTCCCCACACGTGAGGGACCTCCCACCAATGGGCGTGGTTAGCCAAATATGGCGTAAACCACAACATTGGCGGCATGCACCACCGTGTTCGACGGCACATCCAACCACATGTACGGCGTGAACGAGACGCCCCCCGCCGGATCAGCGCGACTGAAGTCTCACCGTCACCACGAGGCCTCCTCCGTCCCTGGGAACGGCGGCCACGTTGCCCCCGTGAGCACGCACGACCGCGCGAACGATGGACAGCCCGAGCCCGGCCCCCTTTGAGGAGTCGATCCGTTCGGCGTTGAGCCTCCGGAACGGCTCGAACAGGCTGTTCACCTCGTAGGCGGGCACGTGCGGTCCCGTGTTGGCCACCTGAACGACGAGGGCCCCCTCAACAATTCCCGTGCGCACCCACACGCGTCCCTCTTCGGGGAGATTGTGCTTGATGGCGTTCTCGACCAGGTTGGAGACGCAGCGTTCCAGGAGCACCGGATCGCCGACCGTCTCGGCGCTCTGCAGCTCGGTGGTCACGACGACCCCGGCCTCCTTGGCGCGCGGGACGAGCTGCTCGACCGCGGTCTCCGCGACGTCCTTCACGTCCACCGGCTTGCGCACGCTCAGCTCCCGCTCGCTGCGCGCCAGCAGCAGCAGCCCCTCGATGAGCCGCTCGTTGCGCGCGTTGACCTCAAGCAGCGTACGGCCGAGCGCCTTGAGGTCCTCCGAGGCCTGCGGGTCGCCCAGCGCGATCTCCAGGACGGTCCGGTTGATGGTCAGGGGGGTGCGCAGCTCGTGCGAGGCGTTGGCCACGAACCTCCGCTGGGTGTCGAAGGCCACGTTGAGCCTGGTCAGCATCGCGTCGAAGGTGTCGGCCAGCTCCTTGAGCTCGTCGTCGGGGCCTTCGAGGTCGATCCGCTCGTGGGCGAGGGTGCTGTCGGAGAGCCTGCGCGCGGTCGTGGTCATCTGCTGGATCGGCCTGAGCGCCCGGTCGGCGACGAGATAGCCGATGATGATCGCCAGGATGCCGACCCCGGCCAGCGCGGGAACCGACCTGGTCAGCAGGGCCTTGCGCGCCCCGGTGACCGCCAGGTGCAGGTTGGAGTTCCACCACTGCTGGACCTGGACCGCGAGGTCCTGGGGCATGTCGTCGGTGACCGCCCTCGGCCACGCCGACTCGATCGCCCAGCCGACCATCATGTAGATGACGAACAGCAGCAGAACCCCGGCGATGAAGAACAGCACGCCGTAGGTGATGGTCAGGCGCCAGCGGATGCTGATCCTGCTGACCGTCGTGTGCAGCCGTTCCAGCGGGGTCGGCGAGAGCGAGGTGTCACCGGGCGGGGGCGGCCCGTCCCAGGCGGGCGGCCCGGTCGGCGGGGGCGCCTGGACGCGGACCGGCGTCACGGTGGCCTGGCGCCCGCCGTTCCTCGCGCTCCGCTCGGAGTGCGGACTGATCATGGGGTGGGTCGGCACCCCCGGCCCCGCCTCCTCGGCGGGGCCGTCCGCGAAGCGGCCCTTCCCCGCGCCCTCGCCCGTGCTCACAGCTTGTATCCCACCCCGGGCACCGTCTCGATCACCTGAGGCTCACCCAGTTTCTTCCTCAGGGTCATCATCGTGACGCGCACCACGTTGGTGAAGGGGTCGATGTTCTCGTCCCACGCCTTGTCGAGCAGGTCCTCCTGGCTGACGACCGCGCCCTCGGCGCGCATCAGCTCCTCAAGGACCGCGAACTCCTTCTTGGTGAGGGCGATCTCCTCGCCGTCCCTGGTGACCAGCCGCTTGCCCGGGTCGAGACGGACCCCGGAGCGCTCCAAAACGGGAGGCAGCGCCGGGGCGGAGCGGCGGCCGAGCGCCCGCACCCGCGCGACGAGCTCGACGAAGGCGAACGGCTTGGCGAGGTAGTCGTCGGCGCCGAGCCCCAGCCCCTCCACCCTGTCGTCGACGTCGCCTGAGGCGGTGAGCATCAGGATCCGCGACGCGGTCCTGTCGGCGACCAGGCGGCGGCAGACCTCGTCGCCGTGGACCTTGGGCAGGTCCCGGTCCAGGACGATCACGTCGTAGTCGACGTAGCCGGTCCGTTCGAGCGCGCCGGCGCCGTCGTAGGCGACGTCGACGGCCATAGCCTCGCGCCGGAGCCCGGTGGCGATCGCGTCGGCGAGCACCCGCTCGTCCTCAACCACAAGCACGCGCACGACCTCTGCTACCTCCCGTGAAAGATCCGCGAAACCCGCGGCAGCGACTTTTCATTGTCGCCATACCCCGCGTAAGACGGGGGTAAGGCCGGTCTCACCATACGAACAATCCGTGATGTAAGACACATATAGGTTTAGCCATCCCATCGGCGTGGGTAGAGCTCAAAACCCAGTCCCCCGCCAGCCCAATCCTTCAGCCCCCGTGAGAAAGAAGGTGAGATGGGCGAGTTCACCACCACGATCGAACACCGCCTCGACCAGGCTTACAAAAACCTGCAGGAAGCCAGGTCCGCGGGCGACCACTACCTCGCCGACACCTTCACCGCCGAGATCGAGGATCTCCGCCGTCTGGCAACGGACAACGGCGTCGTCCCCGTCCAGCGCTGAGCGAACAGGCCCCCCGACGCCCTGCCCGGGGGGCCTGTTCGTGCTCCGGACGGGTCCCGGGCCCGTCAATCGTCGCGTTCCGGGTCCAGCGGTGCCAGCAGATCGTGCAGTTCCTCGAAGAGACCGGGCGCCGCGCAGATCGTCAGGTCCGGGTTGGGTCGTCTGCTCCCCAGACCGCCGATCCTGGCCCCCGCCTCCGCGGCGATGAGGCCGCCCGCCGCGTGGTCCCAGTACTGCGGGCCGCGCTCGTAGTAGCCGTCGACCCGCCCGGCGGCGACCGAGCACAGGTCCGAGGCGGCCGAGCCGCCCCTGCGGATGTCGCGCACCCGCGGCAGCACGTGGGCGAGCACCCGCGCCTGGACCGCGCGCCGTCCGGCCCCGTAGCCGAACCCGGTGGCGATCAGGGCCCGGTCGAGTGACACGCCCGTGGTGCAGCGCAGCCGTTCCCCGGCCAGCCAGGCTCCCTCGCCTTTGACCGCGGTGAACACCTCGCCCCTGGGCACGACGTTGACCACCCCGGCGACGACCTCACCGTCCACCTCGACGCCGACGCTCACCGCCCACTCGGGCAGGCCGTACATGAAGTTGACGGTTCCGTCGATCGGGTCGACGATCCAGCGGACCCGGCCCTCGCCGGTCGAGCCGCCCTCCTCACCGAGGATCGCGTCGCCCGGCCTGGTCCGCCTGATCCGGTCGCGGATCAACTCCTCGGCGGCCTGGTCGAGCGCGGTCACCACGTCCGTCGGGCTGGACTTGGTCGCCAGGACCTCGGGCCTGGCGGGCCGCTTGGCCAGGAGCATCTCCCCCGCCTCCCTGGAGATCTCCTCGGCCAGCCGGGCGAGAAGCCGCGCGTCCTCCCCGGCCGGCGGCCCGCCGCGCGTCACGACAGCGACTCCGGTCGCTTCCACTCCCTGCCGAGGACGTGCTGGGCGAGGAAGGCGAGCACGGTCTCGTACCAGACCACGGCGTTGCCCGGTTTGAGCACCCAGTGGTTCTCGTCGGGGAAGTACAGGAACTTCGACTCGACCTCCGAGCGCCGCAGGTCCCACCACAGGCGCAGGGCCTCACCGATCGGCACCCGGTAGTCCTTGTCGCCGTGGACGACCAGCATGGGCGTGGAGATCCGCTCCAGCGACAGGTGCGGCGACAGGTCCCGGTACGGCTGCCCGCCCGGGGGCCCGAACTCGCGCTGGAAGTAGACGGCGGCGTCGGTCGTGCCGATGAACTGCTCCAGGTTCCACAGCGAGGCGTGGGTGACGATCGCCTTGAACCGGTCGGTGTGCCCGGCGATCCAGTTGGCCATGTAACCGCCGAACGAACCGCCCATCGCGGCGGTCCGCGAGGCGTCGAGTTCGGGCAGTTCGAGCGCGGCGTCGGTGATCGCCATCAGGTCGGCGTACGTGCGCGGCCCCCAGTCGGCCCAGCCCCGCCGGATCGCCTCAAGGCCGTAACCGGTGGACAGGCACGGGTCGGGCAGCAGCACCGCGTAGCCGTTCTGCGCCATGATCCACGGGTTCCACCGCCACGACCAGTCGTTCCAGCTCGACAGCGGGCCGCCGTGTATCCACAGCAGGAGGGGCGCCGGGCTCTGCGCCGAGGCGCCCTCGGGCAGCACCAGCCAGGCCCTGACGGTCTCGCCGTCGTCGGTGGTCGCGCTGACCTCGGTCAGGGTCCCGGGAAGTTCGAGACGGGGGGCCGGGGAGGGCAGCGTCCCGACCGTGCCGTCCACGGTGACGTGGACCGGGACGGCCGGGCTGTCCACGGCGCCGCGCAGCGCGTAGACCGAGCCGTCGGGCGCGGCCTGGAGCGACAGGTAGGCGCCGTCGTCGGCGGTGAGCCGTACCGCCTCGGAGCCGTCGGCGGGGACGCGGAAGATCGGGCGGCGCCCCTGATGGTCGGCGGCCAGGTACAGCGTCCGGGAGTCGGGCGCCCACACGAAGTCGACCGGCCACAGGAGGTGGCTCTCGAAGCGGCCCGCGACGTGCCCCTCCCCGGTGGCCATGTCCACGATCCACAGGACGCTCTCCGCGGGCACGTCCGTCGAGCCCCGTACCTCGCGCACGCACGCGACCAGGCGCCCGTCCGGCGAGACGACGGGTTCCCCGAGGTCGTGACCGTCCTGCTCGGCCAGGACCCTGCGGGTGCCGTCCGCCACGTCGATCGCCACCAGATGGGAGCCGAGTTCCCCGCCGGGCAGGGGGACCGTCCAGCTCGTCACGACGGTCGCGCCGTCCGGGGTGAGGTCCCACGAGGCGAGGGCCAGGCTCTTGCCCGGCTGCGGGGTGAGGTCCATGGTCCCGGTCAGCCGCTCCTGCCCGAGCGCCCCGGCGAACAGCCTGACCTCACCCGGCCCGAGGTCGTGGTCCCAGTGGCGCACCAGCAGGTCCTCGTGCAGGATCGCGCTCACCCCGTTGTCCTTGCGCGCCTTGCGCCGCTCCGCCTCGGTCGCCTCGTCTCCGGGCAGCACGTCGGAGCCGAAGACCACGTTCCCGCCCGCGGTGGCGAACCCCGCCACACCGCCGGGCCGCGAGGCGACCTGCCTCGCCTCTCCTCCCGCGCGCGGCAGCAGCCAGAGCGCGGGGACCCCCTCCTCGGTCTCCTTGACCGTCGGGTCGGGGCGGCGGGAGCAGAAGAGCAGATCGCCGCCGGCCGTGAACTCCGCTCCTGTCTCGCCTTTCACCGACCGGGTCAACCGGTACGGCTCACGCCCGTCGAGAGGGATCTCCCACAGGGACGTGCCGTAGGACTTTCCATCGGGGTTGAGTGCCTGGACCACGCTCACCAGGCGAGTCCCGTCGGGGGAAAGCCGCAGGGAAGTCACCCGGGGTACACCGACATAATCGCGGATGTCGCTAAATGGGGTCACGCTTGGAACCTACCCTGCGCCTCTTCTTCGATCACTCCCGCCGGGAGGCCACTTTCCATACCACTCGGCTCCCCCCGGCGCGATGATGCGCGGCGATGCGGGAGGATTCCCCGCCATGCGGTTTGATGAGAGTCATGGGGACTTACGACGCGCTGCTCGTCGTCTCGTTCGGAGGGCCTGAGAAGCCCGGCGACGTCATGCCGTTCCTGGAGAACGTGGTGCGGGGCCGGGGAGTCCCGCGTGAGCGGCTGCTGGAGGTCGAGGCGCACTACCAGCGATTCGGGGGGCGCAGCCCGATCAACCAGCAGTGCCGCGACTTGATCGCCGCCGTCGAGCCGACCGTCGACGTGCCGGTCTACTGGGGCAACCGCAACTGGCATCCCTACCTTGAGGACACGCTGCGGCGGATGGCCGCCGACGGCGTGCGCAGGGCCGCCGCCTTCGTCACCTCGGCCTACGCCTCCTACTCCGCGTGCAGGCAGTACCTCGACGACATCGCCCTGGCCAGGGCGGCGGTCGAGGGCGCCCCCGAGGTCGTCAAGCTCAGGCACTACTTCGACCACCCGGGGTTCGTCGCGGCGATGGTCGACCACACCCGCCAGGCCCTCGATCGGCTGCCCGCCGAGCACCGGGACGCCGCGCGCCTGGTCTTCACCGCGCACAGCGTCCCCGTCTCGATGGCCAGGACGGCCGGGCCCGGCGGCGGGCAGTACGAGGCACAGCTACGCCGGGCCGCCGCCGCGGTCGTCGCCGGGCTGGGCGGCGAGCGGGAGTGGGACCTGGTCTGGCAGAGCCGCAGCGGCCCCGCGCACGTGCCGTGGCTGGAGCCCGACGTCTGCGACCACCTGCAGAAGGTCGACGCCCCGGCGGTCGTCCTGGTGCCGATCGGTTTCGTCTCCGACCACATGGAGGTCGTCTACGACCTCGACGTCGAGGCCGCCCAGACGGCCGCCGGGCTCGGTCTCCCGCTGGCCAGGGCGGCGACCGCGGGCACCCATCCCCGGTTCGTCGCGATGGTCGGCGAACTGCTCGCCGAGCCCGAGCCCGTCCCGTGCGCGGCCACCTGCTGCCCGGCCCCGCCCCGCCGTCACGGGTAGGCGCGGGCGTAGGCCTGGGCCACGGACAGGACCTTGTTGACGTAGGCCGTGGAGTGGTTGTAGAACCACACGGCCTTCGCCAGCTTCTTGCCGCCCTGTCCTGCGCCGTTCGCGCACAGGTAGTTGGCCGCGCCGGGCACGGCGTCGTAGGGACTCCAGATGTCGGCTACGCCGTCGCCGTCCCCGTCCACGCCGTAGGCCTTCCAGGTGGCGGGCATGAACTGCATCGGGCCGAGGGCTCCGGCCGAGGAGGGGCCGTTGTTGCGCCCGTGTGAGCTCTCCACCTGGCCGATGGCCGCCAGCACCGTCCACGAGAGACCGGGGCAGACGGCGGCCGCCTTGCGGTACAGCTCCAGATAGCTGCCCGGCCGCCCGACCGTGGCCCTGTTGCCGGTAGGCGCCCGTTCCCGCACCTGCTCGGCCTTCACCTCTGTCTTCCTGGCCGTACGGCTCCCGCCGACGACGACCACCTGGGCGCCGGAGCCGAGGAGCTTGCGCACCCCGGCGTCCATCGCGGCGACCGCCTTCTCCGGGCCGTTGACCAGCAGCGCCACCCCGGGCAGCAGGCCGAGCCGCCGTCCCGTCTCGGCGCCGACCAGGCCGTCGACCCCGGGCAGGCCGAAGGACGCCGAGGCGGCGACCCGCAGCGCCGGTCCGGAGTCCACCTGGTACCTGGCGCCGAGGACCAGCCCGAGCCGCCGGACCGCGGCGCTGTCGGCGATGAGCTCCCCTCTGTTCAGCGCCTCCCAGACCCTCGGCTGGTCGGCCACGGCCTTGGGCGCCCAGGCGCGGAAACGGGCCGGTTCGACCGCGAGCAGGTTGAGCGCGGTGCCGGAGACCCGTACCGCTCCCCCGTCGAAGGAGTCGACCTTCTGGACGTGCCCGAGCCGGGCGATGTCCTGTTTGGTGCGTTCGGGAAGCGTCGACTGGGAGACCACGAACAGCCGGGGCGGAGTGAGGGTGATCCCCGGCCCGCCGGTCGCCGCGACCACCGGGGCCGGGGTGGCGGGGGGCGGGCTCGCCTGGGTGAGGTCGGCCTGCGGGGCGAGCCTGGCCAGGTCCCGCACGGTCGTGTCCCGCCGGAGGTCGGGGGACGCCTTACGGACCTGTGCCGGGGAGTCGGCCGGGCTCAGGACGAGGAAGATCGCGCCTGTGGTGACCGCGAGGGCGGTCACGGCGAGTATCGCGACCAATACCCCCAACCTGGGATGATGTGACACTGCCCTCACGTTAGCCCAAGCACCACCGGTTCGCTCTGTTGCGCGAAAAATGAGTTGCCGTGTGATGGTTTGGTTAGAAATGGTCGATACGATCGACGACGAAAATGTGGGAAAGGGGCAGTCCGTGGTCGGGCCGTACCGGAGATTGTTCAACAGGCCCGGCGTGAAGGGGTTCGTCATCGCGGGCTTCTTCGGACGGATGCCCATGTCGATGCTGGGCATCGGCATCGTGCTCCTCGTCGAGGCCCTCACCGACTCCTACGCCATGGCGGGAGCGGTCGCGGCCACCGTCAGCGTCACCTTCGCCGTCGCCGCACCCCTGTCGGGCCGCCTGGTCGACAGGTACGGCCAGGCGAGGATAGCCGTCCCCCTGGTGCTGACCCACGGCGTCTCACTGAGCGGCCTGATGCTCTGCGGCGGGCTGGGCGCGCCCGCGTGGACCCTGTTCGTCACCGGCGCCCTGGCGGGCGCCAGCGCCCTGTCCCTCGGCTCACTGGTACGGGCCCGCTGGTCCCACCTGCTGGGCCGCTCGGACGAGCTGCACGTGGCCTTCTCCTTCGAGTCGATCGCGGACGAGGTCATCTTCGTGGCCGGTCCCGCGCTGGTGACCGCGCTGGCCACCTCGGTCAGCCCGTACGCCGGACTGATCGTCGCCCTGGTCTCCACGGTGATCGGCACCGTCGCCTTCGCCATGCAGCGAGGCACCGAACCCCCGATCATCCCCAAGGGGGAGAGTTCGAGGAGCCCGATCACCATTCCCGGCGTCGCGCTGCTCTCGTGCGTCTTCCTGGCGGTCGGCTCGGTCTTCGGCTCGGTCGACCTGATCACCGTGGCCTTCGCCGAGGAGCACGGCGCCAAGGCCGCGGCCGGGCTGCTGCTGTCGGTCATCGCCACGGGAAGCCTGCTGTCCGGCCTCTGGTACGGCGCGCGGCGCTGGAAGTCCTCGATGCGCAGCCGGTTCGTCACCACCCTCGGGATCTTCGCCCTGGGCGTCTCCCCCTTCGCCCTGATCGAGCACGTCGGGGTGATGGCGCCGTTCATGTTCCTCGCCGGGCTGGCCGTCTCCCCGACGCTCATCACGGGATACTCGCTGATCGAGCGGCTGGTCCCGGCCCGCCTGCTCACCGAGGGCATGGCGTGGCTGTCCACCGCGGTCGGCTTCGGCGTGGCGCTCGGCTCGTGGGCCGCCGGACGGCTGACCGACCTCTACGGCTCCTCCAGCGCCTACGTCTTCCCGCTCGGCTGCGCCCTGCTGGCCGTGGCCGTCGGCGTGGGCGGCTTCGCCTGGCTGCGGCCCCCTGTTCTCCAGGAGCAATCGTGAGTATGGTTCATGTCTCCTGGCGGGACGGAGCCGTGCCCGCGGCGTGAGCCGGGCACGCCACGCGACATCCCCGGCCGAGGAGCGACCATGAGCCGGACCCCCGCCGCCTTCCGCAACTGGGCGGGCAACCAGTCCGCCGTCCCCGCCGAGGTCCACGCGCCCTCCTCAGCCGAGGAGGTCGCCCTGGCCGTACGGCGGGCGGCCGAGACGGGGCGGCGGGTGCGCATGGTCGGCACCGGGCACTCCTTCACCGGCGTCGCGCTGACCGACGGCCTGCTCCTGCGGCCCGAACGGCTGACCGGCGTCCTGCAGACCGGCGAGGGCTGGGTGCGGGCGGCCGCGGGGACCCCGCTCAGCGTGTTCAACGAGGAACTCGCCCGCAGGGGCCTGGCGCTGGCGAACATGGGCGACATCACCGCCCAGACCCTGGCCGGAGCCGTACAGACCGGCACCCACGGCACCGGCGGCAGGATCGCCGGTCTGGCCGACCAGGTGATCGCACTGGACCTGGTGCTCGCCGACGGCGAGAGCGTCACCGTCTCCCGCGAGGGCACCGCCGAGATCCGTGACGGGGTCACCGAGCGGGACCTCTTCGACGCCGCCAGGGTCGGCCTGGGCGCACTCGGGGTGGTGACCGCGCTGACCTTCGCGGTCGAGCCCTCGTTCCTGCTGCACAGCGTCAGGCAGCCGATGCGGCTGAGCGAGATCCTCGGCTCACTCGACAAGATCACCGCGGACAACGAGCACCTCGACTTCTTCTGGCTGCCGCACACCGACACCTGCCTGACCAAGCGCAACAACCGCCACCCCGGCCCTGCCAGGCCGCAGAGCGCCCTGAGGCACTGGCTGGACGACGTCTTCCTGGAGAACACGGTGTTCGGCGCGCTGTGCGGGCTCGGCGCGCGCCTGCCCGCCGCCATCCCCGGCATCAACGCGCTGTCGGCCTCGGCGCTGTCGGCCTCCGAGCGCGTGGACACCTCCTACGAGGTCTTCGCGACCGTACGGCGGGTGCGTTTCCTGGAGATGGAGTACGCCATCCCGCGCGAGCACCTCGCCCAGGCCCTCAGGGAGACCCGTGACCTGATCGATCGCCGGGGCTGGCGGATCACCTTCCCGATCGAGGTTCGGGTCACCCCGCCGAGCGACGCCTGGCTGTCCACCGCCTACGGCCGCGACTCGGCCTACGTCGCCTGCCACGTCTACCGGCCGACACCGAACCCGGACTACTTCGAGGGCGTCGAGGAGATCATGGTCCGGCTCGGCGGCCGGCCGCACTGGGGCAAACTCCACACCCGCGACGCGGCCTACCTGTCCACGGTCTATCCGCGTTTCGCGGACTTCCTGCGGCTGCGGGACCTGCTCGATCCGGGACGGGTGTTCTCCAACGACTATCTGGACACCGTCCTGGGCTGACCGGCGCGTCCCGCGATCCAGGGAACTCCCCGGGCCGGCCCCCCTGCGTGCGACCTCCCCTGGAGGGTCACGTGCCGGCGTCCTGTCGCCTTGACGCGGACGCCGGAGCGGATTCGCAGACGCCCACGTCGCCCGGCTCCGAGGGAGTCCGCCGGAGACGACCGTCACCCGGGCCGGTCGCCCCGAACCGGGGGCTCTTGCACCAAGTTCGCGACGGCGCCCTGGGTTATTGGGGAGAATCCGTCGGGGACTCCGAATGTACTGCTCCACAACGGTGCCCGATAAGCAGGTAAATGGAGCAAATGTGACCGGCGTCACATCGCTGCGAGCCCCATCCAGGAAGGCGATGTTCGGACATGCCGGGTACGGTGCTGGCAGGCAACCGGCACACGCGAGAGACTCAAGGGTCCGGGGGAAGATTGAGCACGACGACGAAGGGACTCGCATGCAGGAGCTCCGTCTCGTCGCGGTGAGTGAGGACGGGACCTACCTTGTGCTGGCCACGGCCGGCCGGGGGACCCGGTTCACGCTGCCCGTCGACGACCGGCTCCGCGCTGCCGTCCGCGGCAACTTCTCCCGTCTCGGCCAGTACGAGATCGAAGTGGAGAGTCCGTTGCGCCCCAAGGAGATCCAGGCCCGGATACGCGCAGGAGAGACCGCCGAGGAGATCGCCGCCACGGCGGGCATCCCGGTCGAGCGCGTGCGGTGGTTCGAGGGCCCCGTGCTCCAGGAACGTGAGTACATGGCCCAGCAGGCGCAACGCTGCGCCGTACGGCTTCCTGGGGACTCCGCTCCCGGCCCCACCCTCGGTGAACTGGTCGCCGAACGGCTGACCCGTCGCGGCGTGCCCGCCGACGAGATCGACTGGGACTCCGCGAAGCGGGACGACAACCTGTGGCGGATCAAGCTCGGTTTCGTGTGGAACGGTCACAGCCGCAGGGCGGAATGGATCTTCGACCCGCGGCGGCGTCACATCACCCCGCACGACGACGAGGCCATGCGCCTGTCGTCGGGCGACCAGGCCGAGCCGGCCGAGGACAGCACGGTCACCCCGTTCGTGCCCCGGGTCGCCAAGCTCGCGCCGGTGCCCCCGCTGGCGCCCGAGCCGCTGGGCCAGCCTCCGGTCTCCTTCCCCTCGGTCCTGCGCCAGGAGCAGTCGCCCTCCGACGACTCGCCCCAGCCGCCGGAGGCGCCCGCGCCCCAGGAACGCTCCGCTCCGGCCGCCTACACACAGCCTCCGATGCCGCCGTTGCCCCCGGGCTACGATCCGCCGAGGCCCACCGTGCCTCCGCTGCGCGCGCCCGACTCCATGGCCCCGTTCGAGCAGCCGATCAGGACCCCCGAGGCCGCGCCCGTCGCCCGGATGCGGCCCCAGGAGTCCCCGGTGCTCGTGACACCCAGGCCGCTCGCCACGCGGGAGCAGGTCATGGAGTCCGAACCGGCGGCCCCCGAGGTCACCGAGACCACCGAGGTCGCCACGCCCGCCGAGTCGTCTCCGGAGGTCCAGGGGACCACAGAGACCACCGGGTCCACGGAGACCGGCGTCCCCGCCGAACCCGCGGAGGAGGAGGCGGCCGCGGTGCCCGCCGCGCGTCTCAGCCTGGACGAGCGGGCCAGGGAGGAAGCCGCCGCCGCGCCCCCCGAGCCCGTCGTGGAGAAGGCCGCCGAGCAGGTTCCGGAGAAGGTCCCAGAGCAAGTCGCCGAGAAACCCGCTGAGAAGGTCCCGGAGAAGGTCGCGGAGAAACCCGTCGAGCCGCCGAAACCGGCCCCCGCACGGCCCGCGAAGCGAGCCAGGGGACGGCGCGCCTCGGTGCCCACCTGGGACGAGATCATGTTCGGCGCCAGACGTCAGGACTGACCACAGGACACGCGAAGGCGGGGGCGGCACGGGAGACCGGCCGCCCCCGCCTCGCCGTACGGAAGGTGTTCACTCCACCGGCTTGGGCCGCTCGGAGTTTCCGGTCAGGAGGAACGGCGCCAGCCAGGCGGGGGTGACCTCGGCGGCGAAGGCCACACCCTGGGCCTCGCCGACGTCGAAGGCCGAGTAGCCTCCGCTGCCCGCCCCGACCCCGGCGGTCACGGTCAGCACCCGGGCCTGGCGTTGGAAGGGCGTCTGGGTCAGCTTCCAGCCGACCACCGCGCGTTCCTCGATCACGACCTGGGAGCGGCGCAGGGAACCCGACCTGACGGACAGGCGGGCCCCGTCGTAGGCGTGGCCGAGCGAACGGTAGCGGTCGAGGCCCAGCGGGACGCCGAGTGCCGCCAGGAGCAGGGCGACGGCGGCGGGCCCCCACCACAGCGGCGACCACACGAGCCCGGCCGCTCCCGCGCAGCCCGCGATCACGAGCCACGGGAAGACCGCCCTGAAGAGCCTGCGTCTGCGCGCCGCGGGCGGATGCGGCCGCAGCCGGGAGATCGTCGGGCCGACCGCCTCCCCGACCACGTCCAGCGCCTTGGACCTGGGCACCACGGGCAGCAACTGACCCCGGGTCTGCGAGTCGCCGAGCCCGGTCACGACGGCCCATGCCCTGGCGACCCCCGCCCAGCGTTCGGCGACCCCCTCGACCAGCTCGAACCCGCGCACCCTGCGGCGTTCGAGCGAGACGCTCCTGCGGGTGAGCAGACCGCGCCCGGCGACGAGGTACCCCTCCCGCACGCGCAGGGTGAAGTCCCAGTTGAACACGGCGTACATGACGCCCCCCGCGACCGGCATGGCCAGTACGAGCAGCACCAGGGCCACGAGCAGCACCAAGGGGTGGTCCCAGAGCCACTCCCCCGCGCCGACCAGGAACCGTCCGTCGACGCGCAGCTCGTTGCCCCACTGGAAGGCCAGGCCGACCGCGCCGGCCGCGAGCGCGAACGGGGTCAGCAGGTAGGCGCCGGACAACGGCCCGTAGGCCAGCCACCGGCGCGGCACCACGAAGAGCACCCGCTCGGCCTGCGGCCGGTCCACCGGCGTGGG
This sequence comes from Streptosporangium sp. NPDC049376, assembly GCF_044466505.1. Lineage (NCBI taxonomy): Bacteria > Bacillati > Actinomycetota > Actinomycetes > Streptosporangiales > Streptosporangiaceae > Streptosporangium > Streptosporangium sp. NPDC049376. The sequence continues at coordinate 312,843 of NZ_JBITMT010000007.1, forward strand.
GACCCCCTCCTGGTACGGCCCGGCGGGCACGGCCACCGGGTCACGGCCGCCCTCGCCCGTCTGCGCGCCGGCCCTCGCGTGCCGGAGCAGCACGGCCTTGAGGCGCTCCGCCTCCGCGACCGTCACCCCGTCGAGCTCGCCCTCCTGCTTGTCCTCGCCGCCCGCGCCCGTGTCGATCTTCAGAACGGCGATGCCGAGCAGCCGGTGCAGCGGCGGGTTGCTGACGTCGACGCCACGGACGCGCTCCAGCGGGATCGTCCGTACCGACCTGCTGACCAGGGCCCGGGTGAGTTCGAGCCTGTCCCCGGCGACCTGGTAGGTGAAGGTGGCCCAGCGGACCACGGCGTAGGCGACGGAACCGGCGACGCCGAGGGCCGCCCAGAGGAAGGAGCTCGGCGAGAAACCTCCGACGAACAGCACCCCGGCCAGCGGCAGGAAGAGCGAGGGGAGCATCCTGATCGGCTCGGTCAGCAGCACCTTGGGGCTCAGCCGCTGCGGCGGACCAGGGAGCGGGGCCCCCGGCCCCTGGTGGATGCCGGGGCTCGGAGGCGCCTCGTCCTGACCGGTCACGTCGCGTCGTCCCTCAGCTCCTCGGCCCGCCGTGCGAGCTCCTCGGCCAGGGTCGCGGCGACCTCGTAGTCGAGGCCCTTGATCGTGGAGGACCCGGCGTGGGAGGCCGTCCGGATCTCGACCGTGGCCAGTCCCAGGACCCGCTCGAACCAGCCCTGCGCCTTGTCGACCGTCTGGATCCTGCTGACCGGGACGAACGCCCACTCCCTGCTGATCCAGCCGGAGCGGGCGTAGACCACGTCCCCGCTGAGCTCCCAGCGGTGCACGGCGTAGCGCCAGAACGGCTCGGCGATCGCGGCGGGCAGGGTGGCGAGCGTCACCAGCGCGGGCAGCCACCAGATGTTGCCGAGCACCCATCCGGGCAGCCAGGACCAGCGGTCGCCGTCGATCCAGCGCGTGAGGAGGAACGACCCCCCGATCAGGACGACGGACCAGAACAGCCCCTCGAACAGCCACAGCGCGATCGCCTTGCGGGAGACCGCGTTCGCCGGGGCCCGCAGGGGGATCCTCAGGGGGTCGCGTGAGGGACCATGACCACCCGTGCCGGGCAGGGCCGTGGCCGCCCTCTCGGGTTCGGCGTGCTCTTCGGCGTGGTCTCTCACGGTGCCAGCCTAAAGGGTTCCGTCCCAGGGGGCTGACCGTCATGCCCGCGTTGTACGGCTTGGCCGTACGGTGCCCTCTGGCGTCGCCCCAGAGGGCCGTGGGGGGACCGGGGGAGCCCGGGCGCGGGGGAACGACCCCGAGAGGTTTCCCGAGCGTTCACGACACTCCCGCACCGCAACTCCACAGGATTCACAACCGGGCCGGGCCGCCCGTCCGGAAGGCGGCCGTCCCGCCTGCGGCGAGGCCGCGCCCATACCTTGATCGTCGATCATCGGCTCCGGATATCGGCAGGTGGGGATGGATGCGAGGGCTCCGGGGCATGGGCGCCTCCTCCCGCCGGGGCGGCGGCCCCCGGACCGGGAAGCGCTCTCTCCGCCCCGGGTTCGTGTCCGATTCCCGGGTTTTTCCGCGCCATGGAACCTCGCGATCCGGTCTGCGCATCTGCCAGATCCGCGTAGCATCATCGGGCATGGGGCAGCCGCACACGTCTACACGCCGCCCGCGACCTGCCGTGGGGACGGCACTGGCCGCGGCGTTCGTCGTCGTTGCCTCGGGCTGTGGCCTGACGGGCGGCTCCGCGTCCGCCGACCGGCTGCAGCTGGAGCCGATCAGTGTCTCCAGCCCCCAGTTGCGGGACGGCACGGCTCTGCCCTCCGACTACTCGTGCAAGGGGTCGGCGGGCAACCCGCCACTGCGGTGGTCGGGGATTCCGAACGACACCAAGTCGGTCGCGATCGTGGTCGACAACAACTCACGCACCGGTGGAGAGGTGAACTGGGTCGTGTTCGACATCGACCCGCGCACCAACGAACTGGCCGATGACAGCGTCCCGGTCGGCGCCGTGGAGGGAAGCACCACCAGCGGTAAGACGGGCTACAGCCCGCCCTGCCGCGACAAGGAGAGCTACCGCTTCACCGTCTACGCGCTCAACGACCGGATCGAGCTTCCCAAGGGCGCCTCCCTTGAGAAGACCCTGAAGAGCATCGCCTCCAGGACGATCGCCTGGGGCCGGCTCACCACGACGCACATCGAGTGACAGGTCAAACACCGGAGGTAGTAATGGTTACCGATTCTTCACTTAGGGTGTGACAACGCTCATAGTGGTCCGACACAATCAGATCCAATGTCCGTGCGCAGGTGATGCAAGGGGGCAGGTCGCGTCGATGGCCGCGCGACCTCACCGGCGCCGCTGGAAGGCCATGGCCTTGAGGGTGGTGCAATGATCGCGGTCGTAGCAGGTCTGGTCGCCGTCGTGCTCCTCGTGCTCGTCGTCGTGGCACTGGGCATGCGGTCGATGAACCGCAGGGAGAGTGCGCTCCCCGCGGAACGCCTTCGCGAGTTGGAGGAGAAGGAGGCGCAGACGCCTGCCTTGTCCATCGACGACTTCGCGACCCGGGAACCGAAGATGAAGCACTTCAGTCCCGACCTGACCCCGTTCGACGAGCCGAAGCCGCCCCGTCCGCCCCGTCCCGCGGGTTCGCGGGGGAAACGCGGCGTGAACGAGTTCGGCCAGGCCGACGACTACGACGACGACTACTGGACGCGGCTCCAGGCTGACGAGGGCGGTTTCGGAGGGTCCTTGGCAGCCAAGATGGGCGCGAGCCGTCCCGCGTCGGAGACGCCGGGCCAGCCGCCCGCGGCCCCGGTTCCGCCGGTCCCCCCTGTCGTCCCGATCGCGGCCTCGGCCGCCGACGCGGTGACCGTGCAGGCGCCGCTGCCGAACAGGCCGCAGGCCCCCAGGCCCGCCCAGGTTCCCGTGCCGCCGCCCGCCCCCGCCGTCGCCTCGGCCTCGCTGCCGTCCGGCCTCGCCGACCTGATCGAACCGGTCCAGCCGAACCCGGCCCCCACCGCCGCCGCGCTCGCCGAGCAGAAGACGGTGACCTTCGCGGCCCCGACGCCCGGCGCGTTCGGTGAGCCCCGCACACCACGTTCCCGCAGGAGCGGGCGCGCCGCCGCCGCGAACGCCGCGGCCGGTGGCAACACGGGCCCCGGCCCCCTGCCGGGCGCGCCCGCGCGACCCGACCCGCTCAACGAGCCGCTCGCGCCCCGCCCGCGCGGCGCCGCCCCCGCTCCCGCCTCCGGTGCCGCCGGACGCGGTGTGGGCGGGGCCCCCGTACGGGACCCCGGGGCCGGGCAGGTTCCGCCGCCGATGCCTCCGATGGGCCCGACCACCAGCGGTGGGTTCCCCGCCGCCTTCCCCGCGGGCGCCTCCCCGAACACCGCGCCGGGTGCCGCTCCGGCCCCGTCGCCCGCGCCGTACGGCTCCGGCGGTGTGCCCGAGCCGTCCAGGCCCGTCGCGGACAACCCGTGGGCGCGGGCCACCTCGCCCACCTCGGGCGGCTGGCCCGCGGCTGGCAGCCCGGACATCCTCGACGACCCCGGACCGTCGTACGCCTCCTACCAGAACCCGGTGTACAACGCCCCCTCCGCGGCCCCCTCGGCCACCTCCTACGAGGTGAGCACGGGCTGGGCCACCATCGACGACGACGCGCTCACCGGGCCGACCCCGGCGATCTCCACCCCGACCGCGCCCTCCAAGGCGGTCGGCTCCTACGACGAGCAGCCGCGTACGGCGGGCAGGCCCTCCGGCGGGCAGGGCCACGAACCGGTCCCCTCCACCGCCTGGCCGGAGCCCACCCCCGCCCCCGGTGGCGGCGCGGGCACGGTGTGGCCGAGCTACGGCGACCTGTACGGCACCGGTGTCCCCGAGGTCGCGACGACCCCCGACGGGCAGGCGGGGCCCTCTCCCCGTGGCAGCCGTCACCGGGCCCAGGAGCCCGATTACCCCGACTACTACCGCTGACCGATCCGTCCCGGCGTCCGTAACAGGCCACGCCGGGCCACTGAACCGCGAGGCGTCGGCAGCGTAGTGTCTGCCCATGGGGACGAACACGAAGAGTGACATCGCGCTCACCGGACGCACCCTCGCCTCCGTAGTACGTCATGATCTGCCCGCCTCCCTGGTGGTCTTCCTTCTCGCGGTGCCCCTGTCCCTGGGCGTCGCGGTCGCCTCCGGGGCGCCGCCCGCCGCCGGGCTGGTCGCCGCGGTGACGGGCGGGGTGGTCGCGGGCCTCCTCGGGGGCTCCGCCGTCCAGATCAGCGGGCCCGCCGCCGGGCTGTCACTGGTGGTCGCCGAACTGATCGCCGTGTACGGCTGGCGGGCCACCTGCCTGATCACCCTGCTGGCGGGCGGTCTGCAACTGCTGCTCGGCACCTTCAAGGTGGCCCGCGCGGTGCTGGTGGTCTCCCCCGCCGTGGTGCACGGCATGCTCGCCGGGGTGGGTGTGGTGATCGCCCTGGGCCAGGTGCACGTGGTGCTCGGCGGCGCCCCGCAGCGCTCCGCCGTGGAGAACCTCGCCGAGCTGCCCGGCCAGCTCGCCGCCGTCCATGGTCACGCGGTCCTCGTCGGCCTGCTCACCGTCGGCGTCATGTTCGGCTGGAACCGGCTGCCCCGGCGGTCACGGATCGTGCCCGCGCCGCTGGCCGCCCTGGCCGTCTCCTCGGCGACCGCCCTGCTGGCCGGCTGGGATGTCACCCGGCTCGATCTGTCGGCCGGCCTGGTCGGCTGGGTGGCCCCGGTGTGGCCGGAGGGAGACTGGCACGGGATCGTCGCAGCGGTGCTGCTGGTGGCGCTGCTGGCCGGGGTCGAGTCGCTGTTGTGCGCGGTCTCCGTCGACAAGCAGCGTGACGGCGGGCGCAGCGACCTGGACAGGGAGCTCGCCGCGCAGGGCGTGGCCAACATCGTCAGCGGCGCGCTGGGCGGGCTGCCCGTCGCCGGAGTGATCGTGCGCAGTACGGCCAACCTGCGCGCCGGGGCGCGCAGCCGCTGGTCGGCGGTCCTGCACGGCCTGTGGATCCTGCTGTTCGCCGTCTGCCTGTGGCGGACGATCACGCTGATCCCCGCTGAGGCGCTGGCCGCCCTGCTGATCTTCATCGGCGTCCGGATGGCCGATCTGCGACGTCTGCGTGGCCTGCACGGGCACGGGGAGATCCCGATCTACTTCGCCACCATGGCCGGGGTCGTGCTGCTCGGCCTTCCCGAGGGGGTGCTGCTCGGTCTCGGTCTGGCCGCGCTGTCCGCGCTGCGCCGCCTCACCGGGGTGACGGTCCGGGCCAGGCCCGAGCCCGACGGCCGCTGGCACGTGCTGATCGGCGGTTCGCTGACCTTCCTCGGCGTGCCCAGGATCGTCGCGGAGCTGCACACCGTTCCCCCCGGCGTGGCGGTCGACCTCGACCTGAACATCGACTTCATGGACAACGCGGCCTTCGAGGCCGTGCACGCCTGGCGTCAGGAGCACGAGCGCGGGGGCGGCAGCGTGGACGTCGACGAGCTTCACGACGAGTGGTACGCCATGGCCGCCGGCGGCGCCAGGATGTTCCCGGCGAAGTCGCCGCCCCGCGACCCTGAGCGCTGGTGGCTGCCCTGGGCGCACCGGCGCGGTCCCACGCTCCTGCCGGCCGGGCCCTCCCCGGCTGGGTCTCCGCCTGAGCGGGCCGGACCGGTCCCGGCCCCCGACCACCTGCTCGCCGGGGCCCGGGAGTTCCACCGCCGTACGGCGCCACTGGTCAGGCCGTTCCTGCACGCGATGGCCCGTGGGCAGGACCCCTCCCATCTCTTCATCACCTGTGCCGACTCCAGGGTCGTGCCCAACCTGATCACGGCCAGCGGGCCGGGTGATCTGTTCACCGTCCGTAACATCGGCAACCTGGTCCCCCGCTGGGGCGCGGTGCCGCGCGACGACTCGGTCATGGCCGCGATCGAGTACGCGACCGGCGCGCTGGGCGTCAGGACGATCACGGTCTGCGGCCACTCGGGCTGCGGGGCGATGGCCGCGTTGCTCGACAGCGGCGAGAAGGCCGCGGGGCTGCCCTCACTCGGCCGCTGGCTGCGTCACGGCGACCACAGCCTGGCGCGTTTCCTCTCCGGCCCGGACGCGGAAGCCGACGAGGGGGCGCTCGACCGGCTGTGCCGTACGAACGTGGTCCAGCAGCTGGAGAACCTGCTGACCGTTCCCCGGGTGGCCGAGCTGGTCGGGCGGGGGCGGCTGGAGCTGGTCGGCCTCTACTTCGATATCCCCACGGCCCGGGTCCACGTGCTCGGGCCGGTACCTGGCCTTGTGGATAGACATCCGTAACCCCGATTCGGCCACCATGCTTTTCCCGGTTGGTGTGTGGGTCATTAACCTTCCCGTCTCCGTCTGATTCCTCCGCGCTCATCGAACCGAGTCCTTGGCGGCCTAGCGTCCGTGCTTGCCTCCCACAACCCTCCGTGCATGAGGAGTGACGCATGTTCCGACTGCTCCGACCGTCTCGACCCTCCCGACGCAGGGCGCTCACGGCGGCGTCCGCGGCCGTCGCCGTCGGCGGCGCGACCGTGTTCGCGGCCGTCTCCCTGTCCGCGGGGGTGGCCAACGCCGCCTCCACCACCTTCACCCCGGTGGCCGACACCTATGTGGACAACAGCCACACCGGCACCAACTACGGCACCTCCGGACAGCTCGGCGTCGACGGCTCCCCGGTCAAGCGGTTCTTCCTGCGGTTCACCGTCACCGGCGTCACCGGCACGGTCGGCAACGTCAAGCTGCGCGTCCACACCGACGACGTGAGCGGCTCGGAGAGCGGCAGCGGCGGCACCTTCAAGGCCGTCGGCAGCACCACCTGGTCCGAGACCGGCACCACCTGGAACAACCAGCCGTCCATCGACGGGGCCACGCTGGGCACGCTCGGCCCGGTGGCCCGCAACTCCTGGTACGAGCTGGACGTCACGCCGTACGTGACCGGCAACGGCACCTACAGCATCGGCGTCACCTCCTCCAGCTCGGACGGCGCCGACTACGACGCGCGGGAGAGCGGGTCCTCGACCGCGCCCCAGCTGGTGGTGACCACCGACACCGGTTCGACCCCGACGCCCACGCCGACCTCGACGGCCTCCGGCGATCCGGTGCTCGTCGGGGCGGGCGACATCTCCAACTCCGGCTCCGGCGACAGCGCGACCGCCGCGCTGCTCGACTCCATCCCCGGCACGGTCTTCACGCTGGGCGACAACGTCTACAACAACGGCACCACCTCGGAGTTCAACACCTACTACGACCCGACCTGGGGACGGCACAAGGCGCGGACCAGGCCGGTGCCGGGCAACCACGACTACAACACCTCCGGGGCCTCGGGCTACTACGGCTACTTCGGCGCGTCGGCGGGCGACCCGTCCAAGGGCTACTACTCCTACGACCTCGGGGCGAACTGGCACGTCGTGGTGGTCAACTCCAACTGCTCGGCCGTCGGCGGCTGCAACGCCGGGTCCGCGCAGGAGCGGTGGCTGCGCGCCGACCTGGCCGCGAGCACCAAGCCGTGCACGGTCGCGATGTGGCACCACCCGCGTTACACCTCCGGCGCCAACCACTCGCCGGACACCTCGGTCGCCCCGATCGTGCAGGCGCTGTACGACAACGACGCCGACCTGATCCTGACCGGCCACAACCACCAGTACGAGCGGTTCGCGCCGATCAACCCGGCCAACCAGCTCGACAACGCCCGGGGCATCCGGCACTTCGTCGTCGGCTCCGGCGGCGCCAGCCACTACTCGTTCGGGACGATCCTGCCCAACAGTGAGGTCCGCAACAGCGACACCTACGGCGTCCTGAAGGTGACCCTGCACGCCAACAGCTACAGCTGGCAGTTCGTGCCCGAGGCGGGCAAGACCTTCACCGACAGCGGCACCACCGCCTGCCACTGACGACGTGTACCTCTCCACTCTCGACAGGAACCGGACCGCCGGCGGCCCCGTCAGGGCCGTCGGCGGCACGGTGCTCGCGCTCGGCGCCGTCAGTCTCGTCACGGACGTCTCGGCGGAGATGGTGACCGCGATCCTGCCGCTGTACCTGGTCGTCGGGCTGCAGTTCAGCCCGGCGGCCTACGGCGTCATCGACGGCCTGTACACCGGCGCGACCGTGCTGCTGCGGCTGGTCGGCGGATACGTCGGCGACCGGGTCAACCGGCACAAGACCGTCGCCGGACTCGGCTACGGGATGTCGGCGTTCGCCAAACTCGGGCTGCTCGCCGCCGGTGCCTCGGGACCGCTCATCGGGCTGATGATCACGGCGGACCGGGCGGGCAAGGGCCTGCGCACGGCCCCCAGGGACGCGCTGATCACTCTCGCCACCCCGCAGGACCGACTCGGCAGGGCCTTCGGGGTGCACCGGACGATGGACGCGACCGGCGCCTTCCTCGGACCGATCGCCACGCTCGCCGTGCTCGCGCTGGGGAACGGGGCGTTCGGACCCGTCTTCGTGACGAGTTTCTGCGTCGCGCTGCTCGCCGTACTGATCCTGGTGCTGTTCGTGCCCGCGGCGGCCGGTCCCCGTCCTCGCCCGGCCGAGGTCTCGTGGCGGGCCGTCGCCCGGCTCGGACGTGGCCGTCTGCTGCCCGCCGCGTGCCTGCTCGGCCTGGTCACGATCGGCGACGGGTTCGTCTATCTCGTCCTGCAGCGGCGTGTCGAGCTGGGGATCGGCTGGTTCCCGATCCTCGCGGTCGGTACGAGCCTGGTCTATCTGCTGCTGGCCGCGCCGCTGGGCAGGCTGGCCGACCGGATCGGACGGCTGTGGGTGTTCGCCGGCGGGAACGCCCTGCTCGCCGCCGTCTACCTGCTGCTGCACGGCCCGCTCGGCGGCCTGCCGCTGGTCGTCACGGTGCTGGTCCTCTACGGGACGTTCTACGCGGCCACCGACGGCGTCCTCATGGCGCTGGCCGGTTCGGTGTTCCCGCCCGAGCTGCGCGCCACCGGGATGGCCCTGGTGCAGAGCGGCCAGGCCCTGGCCTACTCGGCCTCCTCGGTGCTCTTCGGCCTGGCCTGGCAGACCTGGGGCGCGGGTGCCGCCTGTCTCGCTGCGGCCGTGGCGGCCCTGCTCGCCCTGCCCCTGACCGTCTTCCTGCTCACCAAGGAGTCACGATCACTCTCAGCCCGCGCGCACGTGTCCTCGTGACGGTCCTGGCGGCCCTGTTGCTCGCCGGGGTCGCCGTCACCTACACGGCACTGGCCGGGGACCGGCCCGTGTCCGCTCCTTCCTCTGGTTCGTCCGCCTCCTCCGGAGCTCCGGGCGCGGGGCCACGGTTGCAGGTGCTGACCAACGGCCTGTTGTCGACGGTCTCCCGTGCCGATCCCGGCGGTCCGCGCGAGGTCACCGAGCTGCGCTGCGACCGCGCCTACGTCGCGGGGGGAACCCTCGCCTGCCTCAAACCCGTCGGCCCGCTCAGCTCGTCCGGGCTGATCGTCCTCGACCCCTCTCTCAAGGAGCGCAGGAGCCTGCCGCTGACCGGCTTCCCGAACCGGCTGCGTGTCTCGGCCAGCGGCCGCATGGTCGCCTGGACGCTGTTCATCGACGGGCACTCCTACGCGACGACCGGTTTCTCCACCCGGGCGGGCATCCTCGACACCCGCACGGGACGGCTGGTCTCCTCGCTTGAGGACTTCTCGATCACGCTGGACGGCAGGCCGTACCGGAACTCCGACGTCAACTTCTGGGGCGTCACGTTCGCCTCGGACGACAACCGCTTCTACGCGACGTTGTCCACGAACGGCCGTCGTCACCTGGTCGAGGGCGACTTCGCCGCGGGGACCGTCAGGACGCTGCGGGACAACGTCGAGTGCCCGTCCCTGTCCCCCGACGGAACCCGGATCGCCTACAAGTCCGCCGTCGACGCCGATCCGAAGAAGGGCTGGCGGCTCTCGGTCCTGGACCTGGCGACCCGGCGCGTCACCCCGCTGGCCGAGACGCGCAGCGTGGACGACCAGGCCGCCTGGCTCGACGACCGGACCGTCGCCTACGCGCTGCAGACCGGTGACGGCACCAACAACGTCTGGTCCGTCCCCGCGGACGGCACCGGGACTCCTCGGCTGCTCGTCCCCGGCGCCGGCTCCCCCGCCCCGGCCTGACCTCACGGAAAACACCGGCGCGTCCCGCCTCCGGGCGGGGCGCGCCGTTCCGTGCGAATTCCTTTTTCTCGTTCCACATGGAGGAATGCCGAAGATTTCGCGCCGTCCAGGCGTTTGTTTGCGTTTCTGTGTAACACGGAGGGCGATCACTCGGTCACGAATGACCGGCCGCTCCCCTGCCATTCAGCGACACGTCCTCCCCGTCGGCAAACGGAGATCGATCCGGTAAACGTCCGCAGGTCTGTGACGTTCCTTACCCTCTCAGGAAAACGAGGTTCATCGTCCATACGTCGCGCATCCTCCCCTGTCAACCACGGAGAGGGAGCTTCTTTCCGTTCCATGAATCACCGAAAATCACTTCACGCGCCCGCCCGGAAACTGACCGTGCAATCCATTTTCGCAGTTGATTTTCACACGGGTTCTCGGTCATGCTGACTCGTCGGATCAGTTGTTTTCATGATGTACGGCGAAGCGCGGCATACGGAAAGGCCTTGGTCCGAGGCGGCAGGACAGGCGTTCCATCGATTTCCGCATTCTTGGAGTCACGGCTTGTAATGCTCCGTGCCCGCACGCCGAGAACGACGCCAGAGGAGAATTTGTTGTCACTTCGCTCTGATTCCCGGAGCCGCGGAGGACCACGGTCACGGCGACTCGCCGCGGCCCTGCTCGCCGTGGCCGTCGGCGCGCTGTCCGGCGTGGTCGCCGCGGGCCCCGCCTCGGCCGAGCCCGCCCCGGCCTACGACCACAGCAAGGACAAGGGCACCGCCCCGGGAACCCACGGGCCTCTGCCCAAGGGCTTCTCCACGACCGAGCTCTCGGTGAAGTTCAAGCCCGGCCTCGCCGTACGGCTGCGCGGGCAGGGCCTGGTCGCCAAGGACTCCGAGGACGCGACCGAGATCCAGCGGGTCCTGGCCAGGTACAAGGACGCCTCCATCAGGCCCCTGTCCTCGGTCTCCGAGACGAAGATCACCGAACGACGGCTCCAGCTGGAGAGGAAGACCGGCAGGCAGCTGCCCGACCTGAACTCCTGGTTCGTCGTCACCGCCCCCAAGAGCGGCGTCGAGGGCCTGCTGAAGGACCTCAACGCCCTGCCCTCGGTGGAGATCGCCCAGGCCAGGATGACCCCCGTCGCCACCTCCGAACCGCTGGCCTCCTACCAGAGGTACCGCAACGCCGCCACCTCCTCGCTGGGCGCGGGAGTGGACGCCGACTACGCCAACGCCCAGACCGGTGGCAAGGGCGACGGCATCACCGTCACCGACATCGAAGAGCAGTCCACCTACATCCCCTACTTCGGCCCGCAGACGATCGCCGCGGGTCAGGACCACTCGCTGCTGATCACGCGGACTCCGGCGCTCGGGCAGGTGTGGGCCTGGGGCGACAACAGCCAGGGCCAGCTCGGCCTGGGCAACACCACGGCCAAGAAGGTCCCCTCCCAGGTCCCCGGCCTGACCGGCGTCACCTCCGTCTCCGCGGGAGACGACTACTCTCTGGCGCTCAAGAGCGACGGCACCATCTGGGCCTGGGGCGACAACAGCCAGGGCCAGCTCGGCAACGGCACCACCACCGACAGCACCGTCCCGGTGCAGGTCACCGGGATCTCCAACGCGGTGGCGATCAGCGCCGGTCTCGGCCATGCCCTGGCCGTCCTGGCCGACGGCACCGTACGCGCCTGGGGCGACAACAGCCTGGGACAACTCGGCTACGTCGGCCCCGACTCCCCGGCCGCCGTCGCCGTCGCCGGCCTCACCGGCGTCCGCACCGCGCCGGACTCGGTCGCCGCGGGCGGCGTCCACTCCCTGGCGCTGATGGCCGACGGCACCGTCAAGGGCTGGGGCGCCAACGGCATCGGCCAGCTCGGCGACGGGACCACCACCGACCGTGCCACCCCCGCCGCCGTCACCGGCCTGACCGGCGTCACCCAGATCAGCAGCCGGGGCGACCACGCTCTGGCGCTCCTGTCCGACGGCACCGTCAAGGCCTGGGGCGACAACAGCGAGGGACAGCTCGGCGACGGGACCACCACCGGCCGGACCACCCCGATCTCCGTCCCCGGCCTGGCCAACGTCAACAGCATCGCCGCCGGAAGCAAGCACAGCGTCGTGACGGCCGAATCGGTCTCCTGGGCCACCTACGCCTGGGGTGACAACAACCAGGGACAGCTCGGCGACGCAACCACCGTCGACAGGTACTCCCCCACCGTGATCCCGGCGACCAGTGACATCGCCGCGGCGGGCCTGGCCCACACCATCACCAAGCTCGCCCAGACGTTCCACGTCTGGGGCCTCAACAGCAGCGGCCAGCTCGGTGACGGAACCACCACCAACCGGCACGGCCCCGTCGAACTGGTCGCGTACACCAACCGGTGGAACCTCTGCCACGAGGACCTCGCCGGACGCGTCGCGACCGGTCAGATCGTCCAGGTGCCGTCCGCGTTCGGCGACCCCTGCACCAACGACCTCTCGATCCGTCACGGCACCGCGGTGGCCGGGATCATCGGCGCCCAGGACGACAACGGTGTCGGCATGGCCGGCATCGCGCCCCACGCCACCCTGCACCTGTCCGGCACCGCCGTGTTCGACACCGTCGCCTACGCCACCGCGCACTCCCAGCCGGGTGACGTCATCCTGTTCGAGATCGCCGTCAAGCCCAGCACCCGGCAGTACCCCTGGGAGTACCAGAGCAACGTCTACGACCAGGTCGTCCTGGCCACCGCCGCCGGAATCACCGTGGTGGAGCCCGCGGGCAACAGCGGCGTCGACCTCGACGACTCCACCGACCCCTACGTCGCCGTCATCATGGGCCGTCCCGACTCCGGCGCCATCATGGTCGGGGCGGGGACCCCGCCCAGCCCCAGCTGCGTCGGCACACCTCCCTCCGCCGACCGCACCGCGCTGCCGCTGTCGTCGTACGGCGTCCGCGTGGACGTCCAGGCCTACGGCGAGTGCGTGGCGTCGACGACCGCTCCTGGCTGGCAGGACCTGACCCCCTTGGAGACCGACCCCAACAAGACCTACGCCGGTGGCTTCGGCGGCACCTCCGGCGCCGGCGCCATCGTCGCCGGAACCGTCGCCTCCCTGCAGGGCGTCGCCAAGGCCAACGGCGGCGTGCTCACCCCCGCCCAGGTCCGCGACACCCTCAAGCTCACCGGTACGGCCCAGCCCGCCGGTGACCCTCACCGCATCGGCCCGCAGCCCAACCTGCGCGCCGCCATTGACGACATCCTGACCCCGTAGGACGTCGGCTCATGCGAGCGGGGCGCCCGGGAACCGCTTCCCGGGCGCCCCGTCCCGATCCGGGAGCCGCCTACCGCCCGGTCATGGGGATCTCCGGCGTCCCGCGAGACCGCCTTCGTCCTTGATCGACCTGAGCAGCAGGGTCTGATCCAGCGGGAGCCGCACCCGTCCGATCGCCGGGCGAAACAGATCGTGCTCACCGCGTCCGGCCAACGATGCCGGGCCCGCGTGATCGAGCGCCTCAGCGCCGAGTCGCCGCCGACCGGCCAGGTCGTCGACGCGGTGACGGCACGCCCGACTTCGCCTACTGTATGGTCCGCCGACGGCGAAGAAACGGTCTCCGGCCGCGGCGTCGGCACACCCGAACCGTTCGACGAGCGGTGGGAGCGATCTGGAGGAGGTCCGGTCCACCGATGAGGTCCGCTCAGACGGTCACGGTCGAGCAGGTGCGCGAACTTGCCCTGTCCCTGCCCCGCACGCATGAGGCCCTGGTCAGGGACCGGATCAAGTTCCGGGTCGGGAAGATCGTCTACCTCTCCTTCTCCAGGGACGAGGAGCTGATGGGCTTCGCCTTCCCCAAGGAGGAGCGCGCGGCGCTCGTCGCCTCCGAGCCGGAGAAGTTCCTGATGCCGGTGCCGTCGGACGAGCGCTTCAACTGGGTCCGGGTCCGGGTGGACGCCGTCACCCCGGCGGAGATGCGGGAGATCGTCGTCGAGGCGTGGCGCATGGTCGTGCCGAAGCGCGTGGCGGCCGCCCACCTCCAGGGCACCGGCCCGTCCGTTGTCTCCACCGCGCCTGTCACGGACGCTCCCACGCTGGACGGGCTGCGGGCGGCGGCCCGGGTCTTCAACGGGTTCTCCAACGTCGACGCCGGATGGCTGAGGTTCCTGGAGACCACGGGCCCGGCGGTCGACCTGTCGCGTGCCGGGCACCGGGCCGCGCTGCTGCGCTGGCTGAACTCCTGGGGCTGCCGCATCCGCTACCCCCGCGAGGGCGAGCCCGACCTCCTCGACTCCGGCCTCGCCGAATGGTGGCGGAACCGGGCCGCCGACCTGCCGTCGGTGAGCCTGGCGGTGCTCTCCGACGGGGAGATCGACGTTCTCTCCCGGGCGTACGCGGAGCTCGCCGCCCTTCCCGTCGCCACCGGCCGGGCGGCCCGCTCGCTGGGCCCGACCGCCGCGGCCAAGGCGCTGTACGGCCTGCGGCCACGCGCCGTGATGCCCTGGGACGCCGCCATCGCCGTACGGTTGCACGCCTCGCGCGACGGTGCGGCGTTCGGCGCCCACCTGCGGATGGGCCGGGCCTGGGCGCAGGCCGTACTCCAGGCGGCCGGGACGGACGAGGACACGCTGCCCCTCCTCGCCGGACGACCCTCGGTGTCACTCGCCAAGGTCCTGGACGAGTACCTGTACGTCACGATCACCATGGCCTCCCAGGAGTAGGGACCCGCCGTACGCGGACGTCCCGGCGCGTACGGCGGGCCCGGGTCTCCGTTCCCCCGGGCCGGGTTCCGGTTCCGCCCGCCCCTGAAACGCGACTCGGTGGTCTGTTCTCCACCGCCATGCGGCCTCAGACGCTCGCCTCGTCCTTCCCCACCGCCGGGTGAACCGACTGCCGCCACTCCAGCGCCTCGGGAACGTCCCGGTACTCCAGCAGGTGCTGACCCGCGATCTGCTGGAGCAGGTCCCTGACCTCCGAGGGTGTGGCACGGAAGAACTCCCTGCGCGGGTTGACCCGGTTGACCCGCCGATCGTTCAGCGCGGCGTGCAGCCGTCCCTCCAGCCCGACCGCGTCGTCACTGAAGATCAACGCGTGCGTGTCGAACCGGAACGGCACCGAGGCGTCCCCCAGTTCCCGAACCCGGTCCTCCGGCTCCAGGCGGCGGGTCATGCCGATCTTGACGACGTCCTCACCGAACGCCCCGATGTTGGAGATCACGTACACGTACCCGGCCCGGACGTTGGCCTCGCGCGCCTCCACATCGCTGACCGCCGTGCCGATCTCCTCCAGCTTCGCCTTCAGCTCCTCCGCCCCGGCCTCGTCGCCCTTGGCGATCAGCTTGGACAGCGCCGACCTGTAGTGGGCCTCCTCCTTGCGCAGCCGGGCCTTCTCCCGCTCGAACTCCCGGCGCGCGGCCTCCTCCTCGCGCTGCTGCTCCCGCTGGGCGCGGGTGCGCTCCTTCTCCTCCTCCTGCTTGGCCAGGTGGTCGGCGGTCAGCTCCAGTTCGTAGACCCTCAGCCGGTGGTAGTCGCCGCTGACGTGGATGTCCATCGTCTTACCGAGCTTGACGATCATCTCCACGGCCTTCTCCAGCCGGTCGACGGCCGACTGCAGCTTGTACGGACGCATCGTGCGCACGCAGTTGTCGGCCTCGGCGTTGTAGGCGCGCAGCATCAGCTTGGAGAAGTCACGCACCATCCGGCGCCCCTCGGCCGCCGACCCGTTGACCTGCCAGCCCGTGGAGCCCAGCACCGCCTTGTTCTCCCTGGCCATCGCCTTGATCCGGGCCTTGACCTCCGCCAGCCGCTCCTTGTACGCCACCGCGTCACTCAGCGGATGCCGGTAGTCGTAGACCCCGGCCTCCTGCAACAGCACGGTCTCCTCGGTCTGCACGACCTGACGCTCGACCTCGCGCAACCGCCTCGTGGCGTCCGCCACGGCCGCCCGCAGCCGCCCGTGCTCGGCCCGTAGCTCCTCGGTCAGCGCGGAGACGCCCATGGCGTCCAGCCCGCCAAGCCGCTCGACCCACGCCCGAAGCTCGGCGTTCTCCGCCTCCAGCTTCTTCTTCCCGCCGAACAGCCCTCCGCCGCTTCGCTCCGGCAGCACGGGTGCCGGAGCCGGGGCGGGGGCGGGCTGCGGCGCCTGTACGGCCACCCAGAACTGCCAGCCGGGCGGCGCCGGGGGCCATGACGGATCCGGCTGCCACCCCTGTGGAGGCTGCCAGCCCACGGGCGGAACCGGCCATCCGGGAGGCGAGTTGAACCGGTACTCCATCATGAACACCCTCCTCGGCCGTGTGTTCCACACAACACATGCCACAGGAGGACAGCCGTCCGGTCTGATCGGTTTACATCTGAGGGAGCGCACCCGGGTGGCCAGGCCTTGTTCCCTCCTGCGGGCCTGAGTGATCTACACGGCCGACGGCGAAAACTCGATCGCCCGCCTGGCCGGGTTACGCCTACGCGTTTTCCGTCGGAATTTCAAGAAATCGATCGCCATTCGGTGCTGCCGCCGCCCCACCTGACGGTACGGCGGGCGGAGCGATCAACGTCTCCTGCTCGTTCCGCGCACGCTCCGGAAGAACGGGAATCCGGCACTTCGCAAGGAGCCGACGTCGGGGGCGAGGCCGTACCCGCCATCGCACGTCCGCCGCGAATTCCCCGGACCGTCAATCCTCATCCGGTAGGTCGTCTTCGTCGAAGATGTTGATCAGTTCGAATTCCGGCGGATCCTCCGCCGGCCAGAAGCGGACCAACACCACCAAGCTGTCCCGGGGCCGGAACGCCCTGATGGAGAGAACGGGTTGATCATTCGCCAGATCCTCGGGCGGATGCCACCTGCTGCGCCAGGTCCCGTCGGCGATCGTTCGCAGAACCTCGCAGACAAGCTGCTGATCGCCCTCCTTGGGCTTGGCCGATTCCCACCACCGCGCAAGTATTTCTTCACTTCCCGCTTGGAGCCGGAGCTCCGCCATGGTCACTCCATGATTCGGTTCAGCACCTCTTCGACGTCCAGCGCCTCGCCCGATCCGCGAGGGTTCCCGGGGGCGTTTTCCAGCGCTTCCGCATAGGCGGGGATGCCGCGCAAATGAACGGTCGCGAGCAGATTCTTTGCGAAATCCGTCAGATGGTCAATGTTCATGGTCCGCTCAAAGGCCAGTGCCGCCCGGCAGGAACTGCGCAGAAGTTCTCTCTGTTCGGAGGGCCGAAGCACATCAATCGTCTCCATGGCCCGTTCGACCGCAGGGTCATCATGGGAAACAGAACCGGGCGGGAAGAATTCGTCTTTCATGACCCACTGCTCCATTTTCCGACTTTCTTCTGAGGTTCAAGGGAAAGCAGCGCCAACCGGCGCCTTCCGAAAAAGCGGATGGCCGGAAGAGGACAGTTTCCCCGACAGAGTCCACCAAGACCGAAGCACGTCGACCTCATCGAACCCGCATTCGATCCCGGCAGCGGCCGACGCCGGCCGTTCCAGGCCACCCTGACGTGACGGGACGGCTCCCGGTCCCGTTTCGACCAAACGGGTTGGTCTCGTGAACCAAGTGGGACGGACGGGCGTCTCCATGATCTCCGGGCCCTGCCCTGCGGACGCCCCATACCGGACCAGGCCGGAAAGGCGGACAAGAGGGATTACGATTGCGGGCGTCTCACGACACTTCCGCTGTTTTCGGTGCTCCCACGCAACAGCGACGGAACAGGGCAGAAGCTTGGAGGCGCCCGTGACGATGCCCAGGAAGGGCTCGCGGCTCATCTGCGTCGACGGCACCGCCTTCCGCTGGCGGATCCGGCACAAGCCCACCTACCACCAGGGCAACGGCTGGAGCCCCCTCACCGTCACCGTTGAGCGGGCCGCGGAGCCGGGATGTGTTCTTGCGGTGTCGCTTCCCTGCGCCCGGCCGGACAACTGGCTCGGAGAACGGACGATCGCGGTCCGCCCCGCCCTCGTCGCCGGCTGCGTCCGGCGAGCCGTCGAACAGGGGTGGAACCCCAGGCGACCAGGCGCGGCGTTCACCCTCACCATCGCCGAGGACGAACTGGCCGTACTCCTGGGCGAACCGCCTCAGTACCTGATCCCCTTCCTCTGGGGCACGATCCCCGAAGGCGGAGGCATCGAGGACCTCCCTCGGTGCACCGAAATCCGGAGCCGGGACAAACAGCACACCAGCCGGGCACCTTCCGATCCGTAGGGAGGGGCGGACGCCTCGGGCTGCGCGACCGGATCCAGGTGGTCATCTGTGCCTGCGAGTCGGGCCTCATCCAGCCGGGTCCCTGGCGCCGCTGACCCCACCTGCTGTTCTCGGCCCGTACGTGCTGTCGCCTCCGCGCCCGCCGACCGGGACTCCGGTGAAACCTCAGGCCGCGACCTCGGTACGGATTACGGTGGCGATTATGAAATCGATCATCGTTCAGATCGAGGGGGACGACCGGAGCTGGGAGCTGGAACCGGGGGAATCGCTCGTCTTCGGCAGGGCCGACACCTCCGACATCGTCCTCGGCGATCCGGCCGTCTCACGCCGGGCCGGGCAGCTGCGTGCCACCGGCGACCACTGGGTCCTCACGAACCTGAGCGGCCGGGTGACATACGTCGTCGAGAACCCCGAGGGAGGGGGAGAGTTCATCAAGGTCCCCCCGGGCCGGATGGACGCCCCGGTGTGCTTCGAGTTCGCCAGAATTCTGGTGCCCGGAGCTCAGGAGGCGCTGCTGGTGTTCGCGCCCTGCCAGGCCTTCACCGATCCCGACCTCGTCGAGACGGGCGCGGAGACCCTTCTGGCGTACCCGCTCGACCGTACCGCCAAGTACTTCCTGGTGCTCGTCGCCCTCTGTGAGCCGCGTCTGCTCGACCCCGCCTCCACGGTCACCCCCAGCACGCCGCAGATCCAGGAACGGCTCAAGAAGTACGGCCTGAGCCGCAAGGCCATCGCCTTCCAGATCGAGTACCTGGCCTCGCGCAAGCTCCGGATCAAGGACAGCTCCGGCGAAGGACGAGCCGACTGGCAGCGGGCCGCCCTGATCGCGACCGCCCTGCGCTACGACCTGGTCAACGCCAAGCACCTGGAACTGCTCGGGTGACCCTGGCAGCTGCCGGATAGTCCGGGCGTCCCGTCCGGGCGGATGCTGTGACAGTCACAGCGACCACCCGAAAGGAATGACATGTTCAAGATCGGTACAGTCACCGTCATGGCGGCCGTCGCGCTGGCCGCGTTCAGCACCTCCGCCAGCGCCGACACCGGTCCCGCCAGGGACGGGGCCGTGCGGACCAGCAGCGTCTCGGTCCAGCAGGGGCCCTGGGCCGGCTGTCCGGTCGGCGCGGTCTGCCTCTACAAGGGGTCGACCTGGGAGAGCGGCGTCGACAAGATGTTCTGGAGCTACGGCGCGCACAACCTTTCCAGCGTCTACGGTAGCCGCATCCTGTTCAACAACCAGGTCGCCGACGGGGGCCGGCCGGCGCTGGCCACGGAGTGCTACCAGTACAACGGGGGCAACTGCGTCAGCGATCCCATCGACATGTACACCTACAGGACTCGCAACTTCGACCAGATCAACTCGGTGAAGCTGTACCTGGGTTAAGCCTCGCGGGAGCTGGCCGACTGCCGTTCCGATCAGGACCCGTAGTCGGCCAAGAAGGCACGTACTCTGTCGGTGTAGGGCCTCAAGGAGGGTTTTATCCCGCCGGCTTCCCGCACTGAATCTGAGCTCGTCCGGTAGACGGCGGCGAGTTTCAGTGCGGGATCGCCGGGCACGTCGGCCACCTGGGGCCCGTACCGGCACATCAGTTCGCCCATCTTCGGGATCGCGATCTCCGGGTCGAGAGCCGCCTGCTTGGCGTCCATGCCCGGGGACAGGTACCACTGCAGGACTCGGGGGGTCCAGCGGGCGATGCCGTACTCGTCCTTCGGGATGTCCACCAGCTTGGGGTCGAATCCGCTCTCCGCTTTCAGCATGGCGGCGATCAGTGCGGGGCTCAGGCCCTCCAGATTGCACCACGTCCCGGCCTCGACGATCAGCCCACGGTACTCGGCGGGGACGTCGGTGCCCTCCAGCTTCGGGGAGTCGGGGATGAGCAGCGCCGCCGCGACGCCGGTGCCGGCGCAGAGCCCGGCCATGCCGTACACCCACACCCGGGGCAGTCGTCGGAGCAGCCGCCGAAGACGCCACACACGTCCGGCTCCGCCACCGGCGGCAGCGGCGACCAGTGCCCGCTCGAACGCCTCCACCGAATCCCAGCGACGCTCACGTACCGGGTCGAGCGCGCGGACGACCACCTCGTCGACGGCCGCCGGCACCTCCGGCCTGAGTCGGCGCGGCGAATGCGCGTCGGGTGCCGGCACCTGGCCGGTGAGCAGGTGGAAGACGATCGCGCCGAGCGCGTGCACGTCGGTGCGCTCATCGATGGAGCCGCCGGGCTGCCGCTGCTCGGGAGCCATGTAGCCGGGTGTGCCCGCGATGGTCAGCCCGGTCGGATCGGCGGCGGCCTTGGCCAGGCCGAGATCGGCGACGAGCAGTCGCCGTCCGCCTTCCGGGGTGCCGCAGATCAGGATGTTGGCCGGTTTCAGATCCCGGTGGATCACGCCGAGCCGATGCAGATCGGCGACGCCCGCGCAGATCTGTCGCATCAGGTCGATCGCCTCGGGCAGCGGAGGTGGCCCCTGATCCAGCAGGTCCTGCAAGGTTCCCTGGTCGGCGAAGGCCATCACGAAGTACGGCCGGCCGTCCGCCTCGCCGAGGTCGTACACCTGCACGACGTGTGGCGAGGCTGCCTGGCGCAGCAGGCGCGCTTCCTGCAGGAAACGTTCCCGGACGCCCGGACGCTGCGCCCAGTGCTCGGCGAGCACCTTGATCGCGACCGGCGCGGCCAACTGATCATCGTATGCTCGCCAGACCGAAGCGAAAGCCCCAGTACCTACTAGGTCACTCGCCCGGTATCTGCTGAAGGCAATCACGACCGACTATTACCGGAGAGCCGGAGAGCAACGCAAGAACCATTTCTGCCTTTGTGTACTTTTCGCTACGCTTCTCTGCCTGTCCCCCTAGCAAGGCAATTACCGCCATTCTCGCAATTGAGGGCATTTCAGAATTAATCGCTTGAACCGGACATCGGCTGCTGATCAGTGCGGGCGAATCCACGGGCCAGGTTCGACACGCTGGGCGCCGATTTCGCCGAGGAACGCCCCGAGTCGGTCGAGGCGCTGACCTACTGCGACATGACCACCGGCCCGGACGGCCTGCCGGTCGATTACCAAGGACACGCCGTGCATCGTCGCGGCCGTGGACGCCGTACAGGCCGCGCTGGGGCACAGCGGTCAGTAGCCGCGGCTCTCGGCCTTCCTGCGGATCTTCGCGCTGCCGTACTCTCCACGTTCCAGACAGCACGGGCACGGGAACCTGCCGTGGGCGTTGGGCATGTACCGCCAGCCGGTGACCCGGTTGACTCCGCGTACCCGATGGATCTCCTTGGCGCCGATCGCCCGAGGGACGAACACCTCATACCCCCGGGCGTCCTCGCATCCGGCGATCAGGGCGGCGGCCTCGGCGCCGGTGCGTTCGACGTGCCGGTGGTCGTAGCGGCCGACCAGAACCGGTTCGTCGTCGGGCAGCCGGAAGTCCACGGCGACCATCGTGCGCCGCCCGCCGCGGCGGTGCAGTTCCCGGCCCCACTGGTGGGTGAGCTGGTAGGAGGGCATGACCGGCAGGCAGAACACCCCGGCCCGGCCGTCGTGGTCGCGGCTGCGGGCGCGAATACCGGCCCGCCGGATCGAACGGATGTCATCGGCTGGGGAAAGGTGCGTGAACAGGATCATCGAGCGCACCTTATGGACACCGGCCAGGCCCGGCCAACCGGTTTTCCTACCCGATGTACGGCCCGGCGCCGTCGAGGAGGTGAGCGAGCCGCAGCCGCATCGACCGGTCCGTGATCAGGAAGCCGATCTCCCCACGCGGCCGGGACTCCCCCAGGCCCAGTTGCCGTTGCCGGTACGGCAGGTCATCAGGATGTCGCCCACGCCGTTGACGACTGGGGACGGGGCCGTCATGGGTCACGATCCTACGGGGGTGGCTCCGGCCCAGACGGCTTCGAAGCTGTCGATATAGGTCGAGACCATGTCCCCGCCCGCTACCTTGCGCAGGTGCATGACCGGGGCGTCGGTGGCGAACTTGCCGTAGACATGGGTGTTGACGAGAAGCTGATCGTCTCCTCGGTAGATGGAGTTGTACAGGATGGTGTGGTGCAGCCGGATCTCGATGCCCTCGACCTGCTGTAACGGCCGGTAGAGCGTCAGGGCCATCCGGGTCTGCGCGGCCATGCCGTCGCCGAGGCCTTCGTCCGCGCCATGCGGGGCGGCTTCGAGCGCGTCCGGGTTGCCCAGCAGGATGCGGACACGCACACCGGCCTCGGCCTTCTTGGCGAAGGTGCGCATGATGCCGGTGTCCTGGGCGATGAAGATCCCGCTGTAGACCAGTACGCCGATCTCCCTCTGGGCCGCGGAGAACAGGCGTTCCCAGATCTCCTTTGGTACGGCCCAGCGGTGCGGGTAGACGGTGACGAGTTCGCTTCCGGAGACCGCGGCGGCCTGTTTGGGAGTCAGCGCGTCCGGCCACAGATAGACCTCCTCGACCCCGAGGAGTTTGGCGAGCGCGAATCTGTGCTTTCGGTACGGTACACGGCCCTGGGTGATCCATCGTTCCACGGTCTTGGCGTCGACCTCGACGGCCTCGGCCACCTCCACGATGGTGGTTCCCCGTTCGAGTAACGCCGTGCGCAACCGCTCGTTCGCCATCTCACCTGCCTGAAAGCCGGGGACGTCCAGGGACGGGGCAATCGTAGACCGGACGTCCTGTACATGTCCCGTCCTGTAGTGATCACGTCCTCCCTGCTCGTCGCACCCTCGATACCGCACGGCAGCACCGGTGGCGACGAGAGGAGAGACAACAATGATCAACCACATTCGGCCGATCGACGAGACGCCCACCTGCGGATGCGGTGCGGTCCTGGAGGAGGGACGGTTCGTCTGCCGCAAGTGCCTGGCCCGGGAGCGGTGGACCCGTCGTCAGGCGGCCCGGCGCAGGACGGCCGACCGGCGGCGCGGTCAGGTGCGGCGCGCCCGTACGGCACCGCCGAGGCGGGGGTGATCTGGACGTGAGCGCGACCATGATCCCGCTGATCATCGGCCTGGTGCTGGGCGCGGCGGTGTTCGTCGGCTACGTGGTCGTCCTGGTCGGGATGCGCCAGGAGGACCGGCGCATGCAGCTCGGCGAGGCGCCTCCGAGCCGGGCGGCGGCCCTGGCCCGCCGGGTCACCGGCTGCCACGTGCGCGGGTGAGCGCGCTGTTTCCCCTCGTCCTGGTCACGGTGAGCCTCGACCCGAGAAGCATCGAACACCATCTAAGCCAGGCGGCTCCGCCGCAGGTCAGAGGCGGGGAAGGCGGACGAGTCGGCCTGTAGGCCGGGTTCTAATCCCACCCGCCCCTGACCTGCGACTCCCTCAGCGGCCTGCGCCCTGACCTGCGAGAACACTACCGTCCTCTGCCACTGCCCTCCACCGTCTTCCAACGCCATGTGCCCCCGATGTGCCCCGGGGGCCATGTCGTCAGACCCGCCCTCTCTACCGTTGTGTGAACCGACCGCCGCCAGGAAGCAGGCGGGATTCAGTGGGTGGGGTGTGGTCGCGTAAGACGGTGCCGCTGTACGGCAGCGCGCGCAGCCCAGGAGCGAGCACTGTGCCGGTGTTGTCGGCACCATGTTCTAGCGTCTCCTCATCCGTGCGGGTCTATTGGAAGAGGCGATGAACATGAGGGATCTCCTGGAGCCTGACAGGTTGTGGTCGGCGGCCGAGGTGCTGACCCGGCCAAGCCCCGTCCCTGCCGTCCCCGGCGTCTACGGCTGGCACTTCGAGCAGTCCCCCGATCCCCGGCTGTCCTCCGGGCAACTTCTGTACGTCGGAATCGCCCCCCGCCGGATGGCAACCCGAACCAGCAGACAGAACCTGCGCACCCGGGTCCGTTACCACTTCCGCGGCAACGCCGAAGGCTCCACCCTGCGTCTCACCCTGGGCTGTCTGCTCGGCCTCGAACTCCGTCGCGTGGGCAGCGGCAAGCGTCTGACCTTCGGCCAGGCCGGTGAGAAGGAACTGACTGCCTGGATGGCCGAGCACGCCCGGGTCTGCTGGCTGGCTCACCCCGAACCCTGGATCGCCGAATCCGAACTGATCACCCAACTAGACCTTCCGCTCAACCTCGACCAGAACAGAAGCCATACCTTCCACCAGCACCTCAGCGCTCTACGAGCCTCCGCGAAAGCTCGCGCCCGGGAACTCCCCGTCGCCAGCTGATCAGCCACCCCAATCGCAGACTGCCCCGCCCTCATAGATCTGGGTGATCTCCGACACCGGTTACATTCATCTGCGGAAACAACCTGATCACGCCACTGAGCAGGGGCTATGCCTGCGGCCGTCTCGCGTCGCTTCTCACTGTTTTCGGTGCTCCCACGGAACAGCGACGGAACACCGCACCTCATCGACTGGGAGGCCGCCAGCCCGGCCCCTAGGAGCTGTTCGGGGTTCGGATCTCGGTGGGGCCGGAGAGCGGGCTGGCTGTGGCTGGTAGAACTCGGACGTGGCGCGTTTTGATGTGACGGA